>CAJAWW010000196.1 GCA_903946745.1 uncultured beta proteobacterium | reverse complement strand
GTTTTTGAAGGGCATTAAGTAATGAAACCGTTCATGATGAAACCGTTAATGAGACACCGGCTTCCGATCGATATGCGCGTCTTGCTTGTGGCGCTGGGGGTTGCGCTGGGGTTTTCGTTTGGGTTGGCCACGACGCAGGTTCAGGCACAGGAAAAACCTGCGGTTGAATTTGCCGGTTCGGGTTTCCTGACGCTGGGTGTGGGCAAAATGTTCGGCGGCACGCGTGGCAGTGTGGGCGGCTACGATTGTCCGTGTTTTGCCTCCGACTATGCGCAAGCCGGTGTTTACGATGGCCGCAGCGGGCTGCAGTGGAAGCCCGACTCCAAACTGGGTTTGCAAGGGGTTGTCTCGATGGACAACCAGCGTTATTCGCTGACGGCGCAGGCCGTTTCGCGTGGCGCACGCGATGGCAAGATCAATCTTGAGTGGCTCTACGCCAGTGCCCGGTTGAACGATACCCTGACCTTGCAGATTGGCCGCAAGCGTCTGCCGATGTTCTACTACTCGGATACGCAGGACGTCGGTGTGACCTTGCCATGGACGCATCTGCCCCCGCAACTCTACGGTTGGGAGGCGGTCAATTACAACGGTGCGAATCTGCTGATTAAGCAAAGTATTGGCAGTTGGTCGCTGACCGCCAATGTGCTGGCCGGTGCAGAGTCGATCAAGGATGCGGGCTACGACCGGATTTATAACGGACGCCGCAGTCGGACCGATGCAAAGTGGAACAAAATTCTCGGCGGTGATCTGACCTTGCAAAAGGATTGGTTCGAAACGCGTTTTGTGTACATTCAGTCGGACACCGCGACACGCAACGTTACCGGCAGTTGGGATGCCGCCACCGGAACCTTCGACCCAACGACGGCGGCAACAAGTTTCACCACCGGGCAGAAGCAACGCATTTTTGGCGCGGCTTTCAACATCGATTATGAAGCGTGGATGGCGCGCACCGAATTCATTCACATCGCGCGCCCCGGTCAAACATTCAAGGATTACGCCTCCATCGTGGGGGGCGGCCGGCGTTTTGGCAAATGGCAACTGATGCTGACCCAGTCGCGCTACTGGGGCTCGGCGGTGGTTGAGGCGGGCGGAAATCCGAATGCGCTTGAGGCGCATCAGAACCGTTCGGTCACGCTGCGCTACGATCTGACGACATCGAGTGCGATCAAGGCGCAACTGGATTTTCAGCGTGACCAGAGTGGTCCGGGTTGGGGTATCGCCAGAAATGGCGGTGCGACTAACGGCACCGATCCTCCCTACGGCGATGCCCGCTTGTTGAGCGTGACCTATGATATGGTTTTCTAATTAATGTGTAGTACGATTTCACCTATATCGAGGGTGTCTGTTGTGTAAGTCTATAAAAATTTCGGTGCGCAGTTCATCCTGCGATGCCGATTCGTGAGGAGGGTTAATGACTGCAGACAAGCAAGCGCTTGAATCAGCGTTGCTGAATTTCATCGACAGCGCACCCGTGGGTATTTTCCGCACCCGTAGCGATGGACAGATCGAGCTGACCAACGGTGCCTTCATGCGTATGCTGGGCTATACCGATACCATCGCTTTGCACAGCATCAACGCGGCGCGCCTGTGTGCCGACCCGCGCGACAGCACGGTATGGATGCGCGAACTGAATCTGCACGGCGTGGTACAACATTTTGAGACGCGCCTGAGTCGTGCGGATGGCAGCACGCTGTGGGTAGAACTGCACGGCCGTGCGCTCAAGGATGAACAGGGGCATCTCGAATACTTTGAAGGCGTGGCCATCGACATCAGTCAGCGCAAGCAGGCCGAGGAGATTCTGGTCACGCTGACCAATGACCTTGAAGCCTCCTTCGAGCAGACGCTGTCTTCGCTCTCCGGCATGATCGGCAAGCGTGATCCTTACACCGCCATTCATCAACGCCGCGTCGCCCATCTTGCGGTCGCCATCGGCAACGAACTGGGCTTGCCCGAGATGCAAGTGCGTGGCATTCAGTACGGCGCGCTGATTCACGATATTGGCAAGTTTTTTGTGCCGCTTGAATTTCTGTGCTGCACGGGTGCCCTGGGGGCAACCGAGATGGAGTTGATCCGTCGCCATACCTGCAGCGGGCACGAGATCGTCAAGAATATCAATTCACAGTGGCCGATAGCCGAGATAGTCCAGCAGCATCACGAGCGGCTGAATGGCACCGGTTACCCGTATGGTCTGAGTCGCCGCGACATTCTGCTTGAATCGCGCATCATTGCCGTGGCCGATACCGTTGAGGCCATGGCCGGGCATCGCCCTTACCGCCCCAGTCGCGGCCTTGATACGGCACTCGGCGAAATTACGGCCGGCCTTGATCGGCTGTATGACACGGATATCAGCATGGCCTGCATGCGCCTGTTTCATGAAAAAGGCTACGAATTCACCGAAATCGGCAAGTTGCCGGCGGCGGGGTGAATCAGCATCCGGAGATCAGCGGCAGCGTTGCGTCGGTCACCTGTGCGGGCGTGAGCGGCAGGTTGTTATCGAGGATTCTGCGCGCCGCCGTGTGATCTGCCGGCTGGTTGATTGAATCGACGGCGATCAGGCTGCCATTGCGAAAGTAAAAGAGTGAAAACGATGCGGCGGCTCCGGGGGTGTCACGCCTGACCGTCTGATCGAAGCCGCCGGATAAACCTGCGATCTGCAATTTGGCGTTGTACTGATCTGACCAGAACCACGGTGTGGCGGTAAATGGCCGGTTGCGTCCGAGCAATGCAGAGGCCGCAGATTTGCCTTGCTCCATGGCGTTTTGTACCGACTCCAGGCAGCGCCATGTGCCGTCATCCATGTGCCGTGCAGTGCAGTCGCCGGCGGCAACGATCGCGGGGTCGCTGGTGCGCGAACACGCGTCGACGCTGATGGCATTGCCCGCATTCGCTGCGCAGACAATCCCTGCTGTGGCCGCCATGGCGGTGTCTGGTATGACACCGATGCCAACGATCAGCAGGTCGGCGGCAAATTCCTGCCCCTCCTGCGTGCGCACGGCCACGATGCGGCCATCTTGCGTCACCAGTTCTGTGACCACCGCGTTGCACACGATATGCGTGCCGTGGGCGGTGTGCAGGTCATGGTAAAACTGTGAAATTTGCGCGGCCACCACGCGCGACATCAGGCGCGGTGCGGCTTCGAGCACCGTGACGTCAAGGCTCTTTTTGCGTGCAGCGGCGGCGACTTCAAGACCAATAAATCCGCCGCCGATGACGACAACGTGGTGCGCGGTTTCCAGCGCGGTGGCGAGAGTGCGGGCGTCATCCAGCGAGCGCAGGCCGAAGATGCCTTGTGACCCGGCACCAGGCAGGGGCAAGGGGCGCAGGCGTGCGCCGGTGCATACGGCCAGCCCGGTGTAGTCGAGGATTTCGCCGCTGCTTAGTGTGACACGCCGTGCCGCGCGATCAATTACCGTAGCGCCAGCGTCGACTTTTAAGTGGATGCCTTTTTTTGCCAGTAGTTCGGGTGAGCGCATGACGAGTTGCGCGGCTTGCGTGGTGCCGAGCAGAAACCCCTTGGACAGGGGCGGGCGCTGATAGGGCGCATGCGCTTCGGCGCCAACCAGTGTAATCGCACCGTCATAGCCTTCGGCACGCAAGGATTCGGCCACGGTCAGCCCGGCAAGCCCGGCGCCGAGAATGACGATTTTGCCAAAAGCGTTGCTCAAAGCGTTGCTCAAAGCGGGTGGATGATACGCACCGTCGTCCCGTGTTCCGGTGCGCTGACGACCTCAATGTGGGCACCCATGGCATCGGCGAGCCGCTGGCCGAGCGCCATGCCAAGGCCAAAGCCGCTGCGATTGCCATCGTCACAGAAGCGGGTGAAGGGCTCTGGCAGCCGCGCGATCTGATCGGCGCTCATGCCAACGCCGGTATCGGTGACGGTGACGGCGAGTGCCTGGTTTTGGATGATGGCCGTGAGCGTAACGGTGCCGGCCGGGCGATTGAAACGGATGGCGTTGTCCACCACCAGTTCGAGCAGTTGCATGAACATTTTTTGATCGATGACCAATTCAGCCTGCCGGACATCGGCAGTAATGGAATCGATCAGTGTGACATTAAATTTTTGCGCCAGATCTTTGTTCTTCCAGAGCGCGGCGCGGATGCAATCGTCCAGCGTGCTCGGGGCTTGCGCAGGTTTGGTACGGACGCCGTCCAGCGCGGCGTATTGCAAGGCCATGTCGATCATGCGCAGCAGCGCGCGCGCCGAGTCGTTGGCCGATACGCACAACTGGTGGAGTTCCGGATTGACGATCACCGTTTCGAGCAGTTGCCCGGTGCCCAGAATGATGTTGAGCGGGGTTTTCAGTTCGTGCGTCATGGTGTCGAGAAAAGCCGACTTGGCGCGCTCTGCCAAGGCGAGCCGGTGCTCCAGTTGCTTGTTGGCGGTGATGTCGGTGCGGGTCGAGATATAGCGCACCGGAATTCCGTCGGCATCCAATACCGGCACAATGGTCGATTTGACCCAGTAGAGTTCGCCGCTCTTGCGTCGATTACAGACTTCACCGTGCCATACCTTGCCTGACGAGATGGTGCGCCATAAGTCTTCGTAGACTTCAGGTGGGTGCTGGTCGGACTTGATGAGGCGATGGTTCTTGCCGATCAGTTCGGGCAGGCTGTAGCCGCTGATGTTGCAGAACAGTTGATTGGCATACAAGATATTGCCCGCGACATCGGTGCTGCTGAGGATGGCATGCTGCTCGACCGCGCGCAGAAACTCTTCTGCGGTTGCGGGTAGCGTGGCCGATGGTCTGTTTTCAGGCATGGGGGATCATCGCATGAAATTTCAATCAGTGAATTTCGCGGGTTTCCAGAAAAACAACTTCGGGATGACGCTCCTGCGTCATGCTCAGATTGACGCGGTTGGGTGCCAGATAAACGTAATCACCCGCACCGTCGAGGGCGACGTTCACGCCGGACTTGTCGGCCAGTGCGCGGATTGCCGCTTCGTCGCCGCGCAGCCAGCGCGCGGTGGCGACGTTGTAGGGTTCAAAGAAGCAGTCGACGCCGTATTCAAACTCAAGCCGGTGCGCCACCACGTCGAATTGCAGCGTGCCGACGGCACCCAGGATCAGATCGTTGCTGTGAATCGGTTTGAAGAGTTGTGTCGCGCCTTCTTCGGCCAGTTGTTGCAGGCCTTTTTGCAATTGCTTCATCTTCATCGGATTGCGAATCTGTGCGCGGCGGAAATACTCCGGGGCGAAGCAGGGGATGCCGGTGAATTTGAGGTCTTCGCCTTCGCTGAAGGCGTCGCCGAGCAGCACGGTGCCGTGGTTGGGGATGCCGATAATGTCGCCCGGCCAGGCTTCGTCGGTGGTGTTGCGATCTTGCGCCATGAAGGTGATGGCGTTGTTGATAGCGAGTGTTTTGCCGGTGGACAATTGCTTGAGTTTGATGCCGCGCTCAAACTTGCCCGAACACACGCGCACAAAGGCGATGCGGTCGCGGTGCTTGGGGTCCATGTTGGCCTGAATCTTGAATACGAAGCCAGAAAATTTAGGCTCGTCGGGCGTCACGCTGCGTGCGAGCTCACCAAGCTTCGCAGCGCGTGGCTGTGGGGGCGGCGAGAGGTCGACCACCGCATCGAGCAAGGATTGCACGCC
Source organism: uncultured beta proteobacterium (assembly GCA_903946745.1). Taxonomy (GTDB): domain Bacteria; phylum Pseudomonadota; class Gammaproteobacteria; order Burkholderiales; family Rhodocyclaceae; genus CAJAWW01. The sequence goes on along the minus strand of CAJAWW010000196.1, from coordinate 2,943 downwards.
GAAGTTGTTCGCCGCAGAGCCGAAGAACACCGGTGTTTGCTTGCCCGAGAGATAACGTTCGCTGTTGAAGGTATGCGATGCACCGCGCACCAGTTCGATGTCGGTACGCAATTCGGCGGCCTGCGTGTCGATGAGTTCGTCGAGACGCGGATTATTCAGCCCTTCGATGATCTCCGAGGTGCCTTTTTCGGCCTGCGGGTCAAAGAAATAGATGATGTCGTCGTAGAGGTGATAGACACCGCGAAAACGTTTGCCCATGCCAATCGGCCAGGTCATGGGCGCGCACTGGATGCCGAGCACGGATTCGATTTCGTCGAGCAGATCAATCGGCTCGCGGCCTTCGCGGTCGAGCTTGTTGATGAAGGTGATGATGGGTGTGTCGCGCATACGGCACACACCCAGCAGCTTGATGGTCTGGGCTTCGACGCCATTTACCGAATCGATCACCATGGTGGCCGAATCCACGGCGGTCAGGGTGCGGTAGGTGTCTTCGGAAAAGTCCTCATGCCCCGGCGTGTCGAGCAGGTTAATCATGCACTCGCGGTAGGGGAATTGCATCACCGAACTGGTGACCGAAATGCCGCGCTGCTTTTCCAGCTCCATCCAGTCGGAGGTGGCATGGCGCGAGGCCTTGCGCGCGCGCACTTCACCGGCCACCTGAATCGCGCCGCCGAACCACAGCAGCTTTTCAGTCAGCGTGGTTTTGCCGGCGTCAGGGTGCGAAATGATGGCAAAGGTGCGGCGGCGGGCAATCTGGCGCTCTAATTCGGTTTCGGGTGCGGACACGGCAATGGCACAGGGAAGGCAGAAGGGTCGCGATTATACGGCGCAGGCTAAAAGTCGACGCTGGGGAGACGGTGCTTTATTGCGCACCTGTCGTCATACAGCGAAAGTAATAGATGAAAGCGGTACAACTCCCCTTAGCGGGAATGCGTTGCATGAGCTACGCTGGAACTATGTTGACCGATCACCAGCGTAAATGGGGTGTTGAGCAATGGGTTGTCTTTCTCAAAGACAAGGAGATTCCCATTTTGCCGCGCACGCGCATGGTGGTGCAGGCGGTGGCGGAGGCAAGCGCTGATCGGGTTTCGCCAAAGGAGATGGCTGGCTATGTGTTCAGCGACCCTTACCTCACCTTGAAAATGTTGCGTCAGGCCGAGCAGCGACGTTCAAAGAAGTTGGGACACGACACCACAACGGCGCTGGGGACGGTGATGCAGGCCGGCATCGATGGGTTGTTGGAAACAGTCAGTGAGGGCCCTTTGACAGACGACAGCATCGAGGGGCTGGCCAATTGTGAATTCCGAGCCGTGTTGGCGGCCAACATTGCACGTCAATGGGCGTCGGCGCGTGCCGACGTTTCGCCTGAGGAAGTTGCCATGGCGGCCTTGCTCTCAGAGACTGGCGAGTTGTTGCTGTGGTATTTCGCCACAGAGCTACCGCAACTCGCGCTCGATAATCTGCACTCTGGCCGCGCTTTGCGTACCAATGAAGCGCAGGACATGGCTTGTGGCTTTGTGTTCAAGCAGCTGACGATTGCGCTGATCGATGCGTGGCAGTTGCCGCAAATTATCAAGCAGATGATTCGCGGCGCGGATACGCTGCGTGCCAATATTGCCCGGCTGGCCACCGATACGGCGCGGCACATCGTGCTGCATCCGGAAAACCCGGCCATTCCTTCCGATATAGTGAATATCAAGGCATTGCTGCCGGGCAGCAGTCATCAGGATCTGATTGCCTGCCTACCGATTACGCCCGAATACAAGGAGCTTGTGTTGAGCCAGATCGCCCAGAATTCGGTTGCACAGGAGCCGCGTTGAAGTCGCGCGACATCGTACCGAATGCCACCGAGCGCTTCATCGCCGCCGGGAGCTACATCATTTCGACCACCGATTTGAAGGGGCGCATTACTTCGGTTAATGACACTTTGGTCGATTTATCCGGTTTCAGCCGCGCAGAATTGATCGGCACCCACCACAACATCTTGCGGCATCCCGACATACCGCGCGCGGTGTTTGCCATGGCCTGGGCGACCATTACCGGTGGTGAAGATTTTTCCGGCTACATCAAAAACTTGTGCAAAGACGGCAGTTTCTACTGGGTGTTCGCGCACATCGTGGTGCAAACCGACGCCGAAGGTGAATTGGCCGGCTTCCGCTCGGTGCGGCGTGCGGCTTCGCGCACGGCGGTGAGCACGATCGAACCCGTCTATGTGGCCATGTGTGCCGCCGAGCAAGCGGCTGGTGCGCGCGATGCGATCACGGCAGGGTCGGAGGTGTTGTGTGCGTTTTTACGGCAGCGCGGTCAAAGCTACGCGCAGATGGTGGCGACGCTTTAGTTTCTGCTGCGGTTGATCTTGCGTTATTGTGTGGCAGCAGCAAGGCTCAAGGCCACGGCTTCGGCCATTTCGATGCCATCCACGGCCGCCGACAGAATTCCGCCCGCGTAGCCGGCACCCTCGCCGGCGGGAAACAGGCCGCGCGTGTTCAGGCTTTGTCCGTCTTTGCCGCGCGTGATGCGAATCGGTGACGAGGTGCGGGTTTCCACGCCGGTGAGCAGGGCATCGTCCATGTCAAAGCCGCGAATCTTGCGCCCGAAAGCGGGGATGGCTTCGCGCAGTGCGGCGATCACATAGTCCGGCGCGCAGGTGGATAGGTCGGTGAGATGCACGCCGGGCGTGTAGGAGGGTTCTACCGCACCCAATGCTGTGGACGGCCGCCCCGCCAGAAAGTCACCGACGCGCTGCGCGGGGGCCGCGTAGGTGCCGCCGCCGGCGGTGAAGGCACGGGCTTCCCAGTGGCGCTGGAAAGCGATGCCGGCCAACGGATTGCTGGCCGAATAGCCTGGAAAGTCGGCTGGCTCGACGCTGACGACCAGTGCGGCGTTGGCGTTGCGTTCATTGCGCGAATACTGGCTCATGCCGTTGGTCACCACGCCGCCGAT
>CAJAWW010000195.1 GCA_903946745.1 uncultured beta proteobacterium | reverse complement strand
TCTGGCTCCTCGACCTGGGCTCGAACCAGGGACCTACGGATTAACAGTCCGGCGCTCTACCGACTGAGCTATCGAGGAATTGCGGCGGCGATTATAGCTGTGCCTTGCTTGTGTCGCAACCGGTTTATCAGTTTTTCAGCACGTCAGCAATGGCATCTGCGACGTAGTCGATGTTTTTGCTGTTCAGCGCGGCGAGGCAGATGCGGCCGGTGCTGACGGCGTAGATGCCGAAATCGGCGCGCAGTTTTTCGACTTGCTCGGCGGTGAGGCCAGTGTAGGAGAACATGCCGCGTTGCTTGACGACGAAGCTGAAATCCTGTGCTACGCCCTTGGTTTTGAGTTTATCGACCAAGGCAACGCGCATGGCGCGGATGCGCTCGCGCATGGCGGCGAGTTCGTCTTCCCATTGCTGGCGTAGTTCGGGATTGGACAGCACCGCTGCGACGACAGCGCCGCCGTGGGTGGGCGGGTTGGAATAGTTGGTGCGGATGACGCGTTTGACTTGCGAGAGCACGCGTGCGGCTTCATCTTTGCTGTCGGCGACGACGGTGAGTGCGCCGACGCGTTCGCCATACAGCGAGAAAGATTTTGAGAAGCTGCTGGAGACGAAGAATTGCAGACCCGAGGCCGAGAATAGATCAAGGGCGACGGCATCTTGCGCGATGCCGTCGGCGAAGCCCTGATAGGCCATGTCGATGAAGGCGACGAGATTGCGGGCGCGGAGGGTGGCGACAACTTGCTGCCATTCGTCGGCGGTGAGATCGGCCCCGGTCGGGTTGTGGCAGCAGGCGTGCAGCAGGATGATGCTGTCGGCCGGCAGGCCTTCAAGGCACGCCTTCATGCCGGCGAAGTTCACGCCACGCGTGGCGGGGTCGTAGTAGGGGTAGGTTTCGACGGTAAAGCCGGCGGATTCAAACAGTGCGCGGTGATTTTCCCAACTGGGGTCACTGATATAGACCTTGGCGGTGGGGAACAGGCGCTTCAGGTAGTCGGCACCGACCTTGAGCGCGCCGGTGCCGCCGAGGGCTTCGATGGTGACGGCGCGCTTTTCGGTGACGATGGGCGAATCGGCACCGAACATGAGGTTTTGCACGGACTGGTTGTAGGCGGCGAGGCCTTCGATGGGCTGGTAGCCGCGTGGCGGCATGGCTTCGAGGCGGGCTTTTTCTGCGGCTTTGACGGCACCCAGTAACGGGATTTTGCCGTTGTCATCGTAATACACGCCGACGCCGAGATTGACCTTGGTGCTGCGGGTGTCGGCGTTGAACCCCTCGGTCAGACCGAGGATGGGGTCGCGCGGGGCCATTTCGACGGCGGCAAAAATCGAACTCATGGTGACTCCAGAAAGAGAGAAGATGGCAATATAAGAAAAGTCGACGCTGGCGATACGGTGCGCTGCCAACGGAAGGGCGCAATAATAACCGATTGATAACCGATTGATCCCTTGCATTGGATCAGCATTGCGCGCATCGAGAATAAGGAAAGCAGGGAATTCGTGGCCGAAATACTTGAACTGAACGGGCGTGACATCACGTATGCCGGCAGCCCTTTCCGCTTGCATCAGCCGTTTCCGCCGGCAGGTGACCAGCCGGAGGCGATTCGTCTGCTGATCGAGGGGATCAACGACGGGTTGATGTTTCAGACGCTGCTGGGCGTGACCGGTTCGGGCAAGACCTTCACCATGGCCAATGTGATCGCGCAGTTGGGGCGTCCGGCGCTGGTGCTGGCACCGAACAAGACGCTGGCGGCGCAGCTGTATTCGGAGTTCCGCGAGTTTTTCCCCGAAAACGCTGTTGAGTATTTTGTCTCGTATTACGACTATTACCAGCCGGAAGCCTATGTGCCGGCGCGCGACTTGTTTATCGAGAAGGATTCGTCGATCAACGAGCACATCGAACAGATGCGCCTGTCGGCGACCAAGAGCCTGCTGGAACGGCGCGATGTGGTGATCGTGTGCACGGTGTCGGCGATTTACGGCATCGGTGATCCGGTGGATTACCACAGCATGATTCTGCATCTGCGCGTGGGTGAAAAGATCGGCCAGCGTGAGGTGATCCGACGCCTGACGGAGATGCAATACGAGCGCAACGAGGTGGATTTCAAGCGCGGTGCGTATCGGGTGCGGGGCGATGTGATCGATGTATTTCCTGCCGAAAATGCCGAGAGCGCGATCCGCATTACATTGTTTGACGACGAACTGGAATCGCTGACGTTGTTCGATCCGCTGACCGGGCACACGCGGCAGAAACTGGGGCGCTTTACGGTGTTTCCGTCGAGCCATTACGTCACGCCACGGGTGACGGTATTGCGGGCGATTGAGGCGATCAAGAGCGAGTTGCGCGAACGTGTCGAGCAGTATTCGCAGGAGCAGAAGCTGGTGGAGTTGCAGCGTATCGAACAGCGCACGCGTTTTGATCTGGAAATGCTCGATCAACTTGGGTTTTGCAAGGGCATCGAAAATTATTCGCGGCATCTTTCCGGGCGACAGCCGGGCGAGCCGCCGCCGACCTTGTACGATTATTTGCCGGCGGATGCGCTGATGTTTGTCGATGAATCGCATGTGGCGATTCCGCAGGTGGGCGGTATGTACAAGGGCGACCGTTCGCGTAAGGAAAACCTGGTTAATTATGGTTTTCGCCTGCCCTCGGCGCTGGATAACCGGCCGCTGAAATTCGAGGAATTCGAGAAGCTGATGCCGCAGACTGTGTTTGTCTCGGCAACGCCCGCCAACTACGAAGAAACGCATCAGGGGCAGGTGGTGGAACAGGTGGCGCGCCCGACCGGGCTGGTTGATCCGGTGGTCATTGTGCGCCCGGCGATCACGCAGGTGGATGACCTGCTGATGGAGGCGAAACAGCGCATCGCCGCTGGTGAGCGGGTGCTGGTGACGACGCTGACCAAGCGCTTGTCCGAACAACTCACCGATTATCTGGCGGACAACGGCATCAAGGTGCGCTATCTGCATTCGGACATCGATACCGTGGAACGGGTCGAGATTCTCCGCGATTTGCGGCTGGGCGTGTTTGATGTGCTGGTGGGTATCAATCTGCTGCGCGAAGGGCTGGATATTCCCGAGGTGTCGCTGGTCGCGATTCTGGATGCCGACAAGGAAGGTTTTTTACGTTCGACGCGTTCGCTGATCCAGACCATGGGGCGTGCCGCGCGGCACCTTAACGGCACGGCGATTCTCTATGCGGATCGCATCACTGATTCGATGCAACGGGCGATGGCTGAAACGGAACGTCGCCGGATCAAGCAGATTGCCTTCAATGCAGCCAACGGCATCACGCCGACCAGTGTCAAGAAGCGCATCAAGGACATTATCGATGGTGTGTATGACGCGGAGTCTGCCATCACCGAACTGAAGGCGGCGCAGGAGGCGGCGCGCTATGAGGCGATGAGTGAAAAACAGTTGTCGCGCGAAATAAAACGGCTGGAAAAATCGATGCAGGAGCATGCACGAAATCTCGAATTCGAGGCGGCGGCGGCGGCGCGTGATGAGCTGTTCCGTATCAAGCGGCTGGCCTTCGGCGGTGATGCACATGATGCGGTGGGGGATGCGGCGTGATCCGGCATCGCGTGTTGTTCGTGTGCACCGGCAATATTTGTCGCTCGCCCACGGCGGAGGGTGTGGCACGCGGGATTGCCGAGCGGATGGGCGTGGGTGACCAATTCGAGTTTGATTCTGCCGCCACGCATGACTACCATGTGGGCGATCCGCCTGATGCGCGCAGCATCAATGCGGCGCAGGTGCGCGGCTACGATCTTTCTGGTTTGCGCGCGCGCCGGGTCAGTGATTTTGACTTCATTCGTTTCGATCATCTCTTGGCGATGGATTGCGGTCATCTTGCGTGGCTGGAGCGTGCTTGTCCTGATGTGCGGCGGCACAAGCTGGGGCTGTTTCTGGCGTATGCCGAACGCTTCGAGGAAGATGAGGTGCCCGATCCGTATTACGGCGGCGCTCAAGGGTTTGAGCGGGTGCTGGATCTGATCGAGGATGCGGCCTCGCAGTTGATCTTGCGGCTGACCAAAAAGTAAGCGCGCAGAAAAAAACGGTCAGCGCACCGAGGCACGCTGACCGTTTACCTGAACCGGTGTTGGGCGGTCAGTTGTTCTTGGTTTCGATGATCTGCAACGGCTCGTCTACGATCACTGCGGCGGCGCGTGGCTTGCGCCCAAGCGCTTGCACTGGCGCTGTCACGGGAGCCGCCGGTGCAGCGTCGCCATTGGTTTCGATCATGACCAGCCCCGCTTGTTGCAGCGAGCCTGAGAGATCAATTGGCGGCGGTGCAGGAACCGGCACTGGCGTCGGCGCTGCGACAACAGGTGCTACGGCGACGGGCGCTGCGACAACGGGTGCTACGGCGACGGGTGCCGGGGGCGGTGCAAGCTCGGCTATCGTCGCCGCAACCGTAATGCTGGGCTCGATGACCGGAACGTGGGTGATCGGTGCTGCGACTTCCGTCACGACGACCGGGGCGGGTGCCGATTCCAGGGGGAGGGCGGCTGCTTCCACGGGGGCTGATGTTGCTGTTGCCGCAAACAAGTCGGTAGTGACCGTATCTGTGGCAGTCGCTTCTTCGCGACCACCACGACCACGGCCGCGACCGCGATTGCGACGTCCGCTACGGGCTTCGCCATCCTGCGCGGTTTCGGGGGCAGAAGTCGACGGTGGAGCACCGGCAGAGTTCTGTTCGGGCGAATCCGTGCGTACTTCGCGCGGGGGGCGCGGCTCGCGGGGCGGGCGTGGCTCACGCGGGGGGCGCGGCTCACGCGCTGCGTTGCCCTCTTTGGCATCTTTCGGTTCGTTACGTGGGCGGCGGTTGCCGGATTCGGCTTGCGCCTCGTCGCGTTTTCCAGGTTGGCGGGGTGGCTGCTCAGCGCGATCCTTGCGCTCGGTGTTGTCTTTGGCATCACGTCCGCTGCGATTTCCGCGATCACGGCCACGGCCACGGCCATCACGTCCGCCATCGCGCCCGCCATCACGACGTGGCGGGCGTTCCTGCTTGGTGTCGTTGGCGGCGGGTTCTTCCGTCTTGCTGCCGCCGGTGAAGAAGGAAACGATGCGACCGAGAATGCCGGGGTTCTTGACTTGTGCCGGAGCAGGGGGTGTTTTTGTTTCAACGATGGGCGCGGGTTGGTCGGGCGTGATACCCCGAACTGCGGCTTCGGTCTTGGCGGGTTTTGCTTCATTTTGCGCCGAAGGCGGCTGGTAATTTTCTTCGACAGGTTTTTCGGCCATCTGATAGCTGGCAAGCACAACACCTTCCGCATTCAACTGGTCGTGGCGCAGGCGGATGATTTCGTGTGCCGGCGTTTCCAGATGACGGTTCGGGACGATGACCAGATTGACGCGGTGACGCATCTCGATGCGGGCGATATCGACGCGCTTTTCGTTGAGCAGGAAAGTGGCGACATCGACCGGTACCTGGCAGTGTAGGGCGCCGGTGTTTTCTTTCATTGATTCTTCTTCGAGGATGCGCAGAATGTGCAACGCGGCGGATTCTGTGCTGCGGATGTGGCCGGTACCGGTACAGCGCGGGCAGGTGATGTAGCTGGTTTCGGCGAGTGCCGGGCGCAGCCGCTGGCGCGACAGTTCGAGCAGGCCGAAGCGCGAGATCTTGCCGGTCTGGACTCGGGCGCGGTCGTGATGCAGTGCGTCGCGTAGGCGATTTTCGACTTCGCGCTGGTTCTTGGTCGATTCCATGTCGATGAAGTCGATGACGATCAGGCCGCCAAGGTCGCGCAGGCGCAGCTGGCGGGCGATTTCGTCGGCGGCTTCGCAGTTGGTGCGGAAGGCGGTTTCCTCGATGTCCGAACCCTTGGTGGCGCGGCCGGAGTTTACGTCCACCGACACCAGTGCTTCGGTGTGATCGATGACGATGGCACCACCAGAAGGCAGGGTGACCTGGCGCGAGTAGGCGGATTCGATCTGATGCTCGATCTGGAAGCGCGAGAACAGCGGCACGTCGTCCTGATAACGCTTGACGCGCGCGACGTTGCCCGGCATTACATGCGCCATGAACTGCTGCGCCTGCTCGAAAATGTCGTCGGTATCGATCAGGATTTCGCCGATTTCGGCGTGGAAATAGTCGCGGATCGCGCGGATCACGAGGCTGGATTCCTGATAAATAAGGAAAGCACCGCTTTGGCCTTTGGAGGCACCGTCAATGGCGTTCCAGAGTTGCAGCAGGTAATTCAAGTCCCACTGCAGTTCTTCCTGGGTGCGGCCGATGCCGGCGGTGCGGGCAATCAGGCTGGTGCCGGCGGGCACCACCAGTTGATCCATGATCTCGCGCAGTTCCTGCCGGTCTTCACCTTCAACGCGCCTTGAGACGCCGCCGCCGCGTGGATTGTTCGGCATCAGCACCAGATAACGGCCGGCCAGCGAGACGTAGGTGGTCAGCGCTGCGCCCTTGTTGCCGCGCTCGTCCTTTTCAACCTGGACGATGAGTTCCTGTCCGGCTGAGAGCACATCCTGGATGCGCGCCTTGCCGGCATCGACGCCGGGTTTGAAATAGTTGCGGGAGATTTCCTTGAACGGCAGAAATCCGTGACGCTCGGCACCGTAATCGATAAAGGCGGCTTCGAGACTGGGCTCGATGCGGGTGATGACGGCCTTGTAGATGTTGCTCTTGCGTTGTTCTTTGGCGGCTGATTCGATGTCGAGGTCAATCAGTTTCTGACCATCAACGATCGCGACGCGGAGTTCCTCAGCCTGCGTCGCATTGAAAAGCATGCGTTTCATATATGTGCTCCCGCGCGGGTCAACGCCAGGCGGGCACGACAAGTCGCCGCTCGCAGTGCGTCAGGACGTCTGCGATGCGGTGTAAGTTTCCATTGGGTTTGGCTGGTTCATGGTGCCTGATGGCAAACAGTGGTACGACTTGTTAAATGCGGTCGCTGATATGACATCAACGTCCGGCAATCTTGTGCCCGTCTGTGCGTTTGGTGCGCGCAATAAAGTAGTATCGCTCTTTTGGGGCGAGCGAAACACCCTGTGGCTGGCGGGTCGGCACCTGCGGAGTTGTAAGTTCCGATGTCCGTCCAATGTCGATTCATGGGTTGTCGCAGAAATACGGTTTTTCATCTAAAAACGTGAAAAACACGCAATAAAAACACGCAACAACGTCATGGCACGGCAACATCTCTAAACAGCGCCACCGACGCCACTTCGGGCCGTCGGGCACGCCGTCGCGAGACGGCAAACCAAGCGATCAGTATATTGCAAATGAATGACTTGAGTAAAGATTCTGTGACATGGCTTGAAGTTGGCGAGGAGTCCGACGGGCAGCGCATCGACAATTTTTTGTTGCGAATTGCCAAGGGGGTACCGAAAAGCCATCTTTATCGCATTTTGCGTAGTGGCGAGGTGCGGGTGAACAAGGGCAGGGTGCAGGCCGAATACCGGCTCAAGTGTGGCGACAAGATTCGTATGCCACCCATTCGGGTCGCTGAAAAAGTGGCGCAAGCGGCTGTTCCGGCAAGAGAATTTTCGCTGGCCTACGAGGATGAGGCGCTCATTGTGGTGGATAAGCCGGCCGGCGTGGCGGTGCATGGTGGCAGTGGCGTGAGTTTTGGGGTCATCGAACAGCTACGTCGGGCGCGGCCGCTGGCGAAGTTTCTTGAACTGGCGCACCGGCTGGATCGCGAAACCTCGGGACTGCTGATTGTTGCCAAAAAACGCGCGGCGTTGACGCGCTTGCACGACCAGTTCCGTGACGGAGGCATCGGTAAGCGTTATCTGGCGCTGGTCAAAGGCAGTTGGCGCAACGAGCAGCAGCATGTGCGCTTGCCCCTGCTCAAGTATCTGAACGCCGAGGGCGAGCGGCGGGTGAGCGTTGCGGCCGAGGGCAAGGTGGCGCATTCCATCGTGCGGCTGGTGACGCGTTGGGAAAATTTCAGTCTGGTCGAGGTGGAGCTGAAAACCGGGCGCACGCACCAGATTCGTGTGCATCTGTCGCATCTGGGTTTTCCGATTGCTGGCGATGACAAATATGGTGATTTTGTGCTTAATCGCGATCTTGCAAAAACAGGCTTGAAACGCATGTTTCTGCATGCGGCGAAGCTGCGTTTGCCACATCCTTTGGCTGAAGCGGTGCTGACGCTGGAGGCACCGCTGCCGCCGGAATTGCAGGATTTCCTGACCCGCATTGATCGCAATGAAAGGCGAACGCATGGCTAGATTTGAACTTATCGTCTTTGACTGGGACGGTACCCTGATGGACTCCACCGGCATGATCGCTGCTTGCGTGCAGGCCGTGGCGCGTGATCTCGGTGTCGCCGAACCGTCGGACGCGCAGGCTCGTCACATCATTGGCCTTGGTCTCGTGGATGCCTTGCAGCAAGCCATGCCGGAGTTGCCTGAACACCGTCATAGCGAGGCCGTTGAACGCTATCGCCATCACTATCTGGCGCAGGATCACCTGCTGCTGTTGTTCGATGGCATTCCCGAGTTGCTGGACGAGCTACAGGCTGCCGGTTATCTGCTGGCGGTGGCGACAGGGAAATCGCGCGGCGGGCTTGACCGGGCGCTGCAAGTGAGCGGCCTGGGCACGCGTTTCCAGAGTTCCCGCTGTGCCGACGAATGTCATTCCAAGCCGCATCCGCAGATGTTGGAGCAATTGATGACGGAATTTGGCGTGTCCCCAGCGTCGACTTTAATGATTGGTGACACCACGCACGATTTGCTGATGGCGCGCAATGCCGACGTTGATGCGCTGGGGGTCAGTTATGGTGCGCATCCGCGTGCGGCGCTGGAAGCGGCAGCGCCCTTGTTTTGCGCCAGTGATGTCGCCGAGCTGAGAGCGTGGCTACAGAAAAATGGATGATGTCGGTGATGTCGGTGATGTCGGTGATGTCGGTGATGTCGCTGCATCGGGTCTGCGCCGACTCTGTGCGAGCATTGATCTGGCCGATGGCGGGGTTGGCGTGCGTTTTATGGTCAGGCGGCATGGCAAGGATGAACCGGCGTTTGTCATTCGTCATCGCGGGCACCCGCACGCCTATCTCAATCGCTGCGCGCACGTGCCGATGGAAATGGACTGGCAGCCGGGTGAGTTCTTCGATTCTTCCGGCTTATACTTGATTTGCGCGACGCACGGCGCGCTGTATGCCCCGGATTCCGGGCGTTGCGTCAGTGGCCGCTGTGATCGCCGAGGTTTGGTGGCGCTGGTGGTTAGCGAGCAGGATGGACAGGTATTCTTGATTGAGGAAGGCAGCGAACGTGTCGGATACGAATGAACCAAACTGGGAACGCAAGGTTCTCGAAAAAGTTGCGCTGGAATCCATTGCCGAGCAGCGGCGTCGGCGTCGTTGGGGAATTTTCTTCAGGTTGCTGGGCTTTGCTTATGTGACGGTTCTCTTGGGCATGTTTGTCGATTGGGGACGCACCGATAAAATGTCCGAAGGCCAGAAGTTTACCGCGCTGGTGACTTTGAATGGTGTGATTCAGGCCAAGGGCGATGTCAATGCCGAACATGTGAATGCCGCGCTTCAGTCGGCTTTCGAGGACAAAAGCACGGCCGGTGTGGTGCTTTCCATCAATAGTCCGGGTGGCAGCCCGGTGCAGGCCGGCATGATTAACGATGAAATCCGTCGTCTGCGCGCCGCGCATCCGACGATTCCGCTGTATGTCGTGGTGGAAGATGTCTGCGCATCGGGTGGCTACTATGTTGCTGCGGCGGCCGACAAGATTTTTGTCGATAAGGCCAGTATTGTCGGCTCTATCGGTGTGCTGATGGATGGTTTCGGTTTTACCGGATCGATGGAAAAACTGGGTGTTGAGCGACGCCTGCTGACAGCGGGTGAAAGCAAGGGGTTTCTTGATCCATTCTCGCCGCAAAATCAGCACCACAAAGCACATGCACAGGCGATGCTGGCCGAGATTCATCAGCAGTTTATCGACGTGGTGCGCAAGGGGCGTGGTGCCCGTTTGAAGGAAAGCCCAGAGATGTTTTCCGGCTTGATGTGGAGCGGCTCAAAATCCGTCGAACTTGGTCTTGCCGATGCTTATGGAACGGTGGATAGCGTGGCGCGCGACGTCATCAAGGCCGCTGACGTGCGCGACTTTACGGTGAAGCCCAATATTGCCGAGAAGTTTGCCAAACAATTCGGCGCCAATCTTGGACAAGGCGTGGCAGAAAGCGCCTTGAACACCTTGTCTAAGACTACGCTACGTTGAGTTTGTTGCCGCGCATGTCCTGTAACAGGAGTTCTTGCGCGCTAATGCGTTTGCGCCGTGAGAGTTTGATGCGGTAGTGGCCGTCGCCGTTCATTTCCCACGACTGGCAGGTGTCGGCCAGATAGGGTTTGAGGCCTTCTTTGAGGATGCGGCGTTTCAAGCGTGGTTCGAGTATCGGGAAGCAGATTTCAATACGGCGAAAGAAGTTTCGCTCCATCCAGTCGGCGCTTGACAGATAGATGTTGATGGCACCGCCGGCGTGGAAGCAGAAGATGCGGTGATGTTCAAGGAAGCGTCCAATCAGCGAGCGCACCCGGATATTTTCCGATAGCCCCTTGACGCCTGGACGCAGTGAGCAAACGCCGCGCACGATCAAGTCGATGCGCACGCCGGCCTGACTGGCCTCATAAAGTGCCTCGATGATTTTCGGTTCCAGCAGCGAATTCATCTTGGCGATGATGCGTGAAGGCTTCCCGGCGCGTGCGGCTTCGGTTTCGCCCTGAATGGCTGCGATCATGTTCGCGTGCAGCGAGAAGGGCGCTTGCCACAGGTGCTTGAGTTGCCCGGCCTTGCCTAGGCCGGTCAGTTGTTTGAATACTTCATTAACGTCGTCACCGATCTCCGGATTGCAGGTGAGCAGACCGAAGTCGGTGTAGAAGCGTGTGGTACGCGGATGATAGTTGCCGGTACCGAGATGCACGTAGCGGCGATAGCCGCTTTCTTCGCGGCGCAGCACCATCAGCATTTTGGCGTGGGTTTTGTAACCCACCACGCCATACACTACATGAGCGCCCACCTCTTCGAGTCGCGCGGCGATCGACAGGTTTGCCTCCTCATCGAAACGCGCCATCAGTTCGACTACAACCGTGACTTCCTTGCCTTTCTGGGCGGCGCGCAGCAAGTGTTCCATGAGGACTGAATCGGTCCCGGTCCGGTACACCGTCATCCTGATGGCGATGACCTGCGGATCGTCGGCGGCCTGCTGCAGTAACTGGATTACCGGGCTGAAGGTCTGGAACGGATGATGAAGCAGGACATCTTGCTTGCGGATGCTGCTGAAGATGTCGAAACGCTTGGTCAGTACCTTCGGCAGACCCGGCTGGAAAGGCTGGTACATCAGGTCCGGTCGGTCGACCTGGTCGGGCACCGACATCAGGCGCACCAGATTGACGATGCCGGGTACGGGATACAGGTCGTCGCGGCCCAGTTCGAACTGCTGCAGCAGAAAATCGGTCATCACCGGCGAGCAGTTGTCGGCCACTTCGAGGCGCACGGCGTCGCCAAAATGTCGTTGCGGTAGTTCGCCTTGCAAGGCGATGCGCAGATTTTTGACTTCCTCGTCATCGACGAACAGGTCGGAGTTGCGGGTCACGCGGAACTGATAACAGCCCAATACATTCATGCCGGAGAATAGCTCGCCAACATGCGCGTGCAGGATGGACGACAGGAAGACGAAGGCGTAATCGGCGTCGCACAGTTCTGCGGGTAGCCGGATAAAGCGGGGCAGGGCGCGCGGCGCTTGTACGATGGCGGCACCCGAGCTGCGACCAAAGGCATCGCTGCCTTCAAGTTCCACGGCGAAATTAAGACTTTTGTTGAGCACGCGCGGGAACGGGTGAGAAGGGTCAAGCCCGATGGGTGTGAGTACCGGCATCACTTCGTTGAGGAAAAATTCGCGAATCCAGGCGCGCTGTTCATCGGTCCATAGGCCGCGACGAACGAAGACGATGCCTTCTTCGGCGAGCGCCGGAAGGATGACCACATTGAGCAGTGCGTATTGCTCGGCAATCAATTCGTGCGCTTGCTTGGTGACCCGGCGAAACACTTCCTGAGGCGGCATGCCATCCGCCGAGGCGGCATGGCTGCCGAGTTTCAGTTGCTCTTTAATGCCGGCGGCGCGAATCTCGAAGAATTCGTCGAGATTGGATGAGACGATGCACAGAAAGCGCAGGCGCTCCAGCAGCGGAACCGACTCATCGGCTGCCTGAGCGAGCACCCGACGATTGAACGCCAGTAGTGACAGTTCGCGGTTGAGAAAGTGATCCGGGGGGAATGCAGGCGTGGTCGTCATGTCGGGTGGGTGGCAGTAATACTGGAGTCGCAATTATGTGTCAAATTCGTTGCCGAAATATGACATGGACAGCCCGGTCTGTCGAATCGGTGCCGTTGTAGAATCGCCGGATGGCTCATGAATTGATCGCGGCAGTTGACCTCGGCTCCAACAGTTTTCGTCTGCAGGTTGGACGCATTGTTGCCAATCAGATCTATCCACTTGACGGACTCAAGGAGTCCGTTCGGCTGGCGGCTGGACTTACCGGCGATAAAAAGCTCGATGCCGCTTCGCAGCAGCGTGGATTGCATGCGCTGTCAATTTTTTCAGACCGGCTGCGCGACTTTGATCCCGACGCGGTGCGCGCGGTGGCCACCAACACCTTGCGCGTGGCCAAGAATGCGGGCGAATTTCTCGAAAAAGCCGAGGCTGCGCTGGGTTTTCCCATCGAGGTTATTGCCGGTCGAGAAGAAGCGCGGCTGATCTATCTGGGTGTTGCCCATACGCTGGCCAATCCGCAAAACCGGCAACTGGTGGTCGACATCGGCGGTGGTTCCACCGAGTTCATCATCGGCCGCAACATCGAGCCAATTCAGCTTGAATCACTGTATATGGGATGCGTCAGTTTTACGCTGCGCTACTTCCCGCAGGGCAAAGTCGACAAGCGTTCGTTCAAGACTGCTGAACTGGCGGCACGACGTGAGCTGCAGGCAATTTCACACGCCTACCGCGAAACCGGCTGGGATGAGGCCATCGGCTCATCGGGTACGGCCAAGGCGATTGTCGATCTGCTGGAACTGAACGGATTTTCCGACCAGGGCATCACGCGCGAGGGGCTTTACCGTTTGCGTGCCGAACTGTTGCAGGCCGGTGATCTCAACCAGTTGCGTTTGCATGGCTTGCGTGCTGACCGGATACCGGTGTTGCCAGGCGGGTTAGCCATCATGTGGGCCGTGTTCAAGGAATTCGGTCTTGAGCGGATGAGCTTTTCCGAAGGCGCGTTGCGTCTGGGTGTGCTGTATGACCAGTTGGGTCGCTTTCATCATGATGATCTACGCGAAGCGACGGTCAATCGTTTCATGCAGCGTTACGATGTCGATCGGCGTCAGGCGGCGCGTGTTGCGCATACCGCATTGGCGCTGTTGCAGCAGATGGTGCCGGCGACGCGCGCCGATGGGCATCCGGACGCACAGTTTATGGTTTGGGCAGCGCGACTGCATGAAGTTGGCATTTCGATTGCGCACTCCAGCTATCACAAACACAGCGCCTATATTCTCGCTAATGCCGATATGCCGGGGTTTTCGCGGCGCGATCAGGCACGGCTTTCGCGGTTGGTGCTGGCGCATCGTGGCAAGCTGGAACGTGCGCAGCCGCTACAGGGGGCGGCGTCGGAATGGACGCTGATTTTCTGCCTGCGCGCCGCCGTGCTACTGCATCGACCGCGCGACGATCAACCACCGCCTGCGGTCGTCGGCAGTTTTACCCCGATTGGTTTTCAGCTTGGCATTGAGGCAGAAAAGCTGGATGCCTCGCCGCTGACGGCGATGGTGCTGGATGACGAGGCGCAGCAATGGGCGGGCGTGGGTGGAGAGCTGCGGATCGTGCGTCGTGAGTGAAGTCGCTGCACGCATTGAATTGGACGCGCGTGCCGGTGGTGTGCCGACGGCCATCCTGACGGGGCGCTGGACGCTGGCAACGACGTCGGCTCAGGCCGGCGAACTCAGGGCGCAACTGGCGCGGCTGGCAGATGCCGGTTGCAGTTGGAATTGCATGGGGGTAGACGCGCTCGATAGCGCCGGAGCGATCCTGTTGTGGCGGGCATGGGGCCGGAAAATGCCGGCAACGCTGTTGATCGGTCCGGAAAATCTCCGCGTGCTCGAACGTATTGATTTCGCCGATCATGAACCGCACGCGGTTGAAGCCCCGCGTTCGCCGCTGCATGGCGTCATGGCACTCGGCACGATAAGCATCGCGATTAGCCGGCATGTGGTGGATTTTGTCTCGCTGATCGGACAATTGCTGCTGGATCTGCTGCATCTGATCCGGCACCCAGCCGACATACCGCGGCGTGAAATTTCTGCCAATCTGTTCAAGAGTGGCGTGCGCGCCATGCCAGTGACGGCGCTGGTTGGCTTCTTGATCGGCGTGGTGCTGTCGTATCTGTCGGCGCTGCAACTCAAACAGTTTGGTGCCGATATCTTCATCATCAATATCATTGGGCTGGGCATCGTTCGCGAACTCGGGCCGGTGTTGGTGGCGGTGCTGGTGGCCGGTCGTTCCGGTTCGGCGATGACGGCGCAGCTAGGTGTAATGCGCGTCACCGAAGAAATCGACGCACTTGCCACGATGGGTGTATCACGCAGTTTGCGATTGATTTTCCCTAAAGTGCTGGCGCTGACGATTGCCATGCCCTTGCTGGTGTTGTGGACCACGGCGATTGCGATGATTGGTGGCATGGTGGCGGCGCAATTGCAACTGGATATTGCCTACGCCTTTTTCTTCCAGACGCTGCCGCGCGTGGTGCCGGCCGCCAATCTTGTGATCGGCCTCGCCAAGGGGGCGGTATTCGGCATGTTTGTCGCCTTGGTGGCCTGCCATTTCGGGCTGCGTGTGCGGCCGAACACCGAGAGTCTGTCGGCGAACACCACGGCCTCGGTGGTGGCTGCGATTACGCTGGTGATTGTCATCGATGCAATCTTTGCTATCGCGACACGTCGCATCGGGTTGCCCGGATGACCGGTACAGTCAGAAGCGCAGCGGCTGTCCGCGTACGCGATCTGCACACCCGATTTGGTGAGGTGTGGATCCATCGTGGTGTCGATCTTGAGGTGGCGCGTGGTGAGATGGTTTCATTGGTGGGCGGCTCCGGTAGCGGTAAGACCACACTTTTGCGCATGATGATTGGTCTGCTGCTGCCGACATCGGGCACTATTGAACTTTTCGGCGAGCCGCTGTTTGGTGGCAGCGTGGCACGCGAACGCGCTCTGCGTCAGCGTTTTGGCGTGCTGTTTCAGCAGGGGGCGCTGTTTTCTTCGTTCACTGTTTTTGACAACATCGCTTTCCCGTTGCGCGAACTGAAACGCTACGACGAGGCCACCATCCACGATCTGGTGATGCTCAAACTGTCGATGGTGGAACTGTTGCCGCGCCATGGCCGGTTGATGCCAGCCGAGCTCTCGGGGGGCATGATTAAACGTGTGGCGCTGGCGCGTGCCTTGGCGCTGGAACCCGAACTGCTGCTGCTCGACGAGCCGACCGCTGGCCTCGATCCGGATCGCTCTGATAGTTTCGTGCGGCTGATCCGCATGCTCGGCGAAGAGCTTGGGCTCACCGTGGTGCTGGTGACGCACGATCTGGATACGCTGGCGGCTTTATCGACCAAAGTCGCGGTGCTGGCAGATCAGCGTATTTTGGCTTATGGTACGACCGAAGAAATCATTCACGTCGATCACCCCTTCATTCGCAACTTCTTTCTTTCCGACCGTAGCGCGCGCGCCCTGCAAAATGCCGGGTTGGCGTCGGCGGCTCACTGAGTGTAAGACCTTATGGAAAATCGATCCCACGCCCTTGCTGCCGGATTTTTTACACTTTTATTGGCGCTTGCCGCGGCAGTTGGCGTCTGGTGGCTGGGTCAGAGTCGCGAGGCGACGACCACTTATTTGCTTGAGACGCGCAAGAACGTCACCGGCCTCAATGTGCAGGCGCAGGTGCGCTATCGCGGCATGCGCGCCGGCAAGGTCGAGATGATCGAACCAGACCCGAATGATCCGCGTGTGATTCAAGTGCGTATCAGCCTGGACAGCAAATTCAAACTGACCCGTAGTGCTACAGCGCAGCTTGGTTATCAGGGTGTCACCGGGCTCGCGTATGTACAGATCGAGGACGATGGCGTCATTCCAGAATTGTTGGTGGGGACCGAAGAGGTGCCGGCAAAAATTGCGTTGAAGGCAACCCTGCTCGATACACTGGGCGATCGGGCTGGCGATATCGTGACCGAGGTGAATTTGGTGGCCTCGCGACTGGCCGCGCTGCTCAATGAAAAGAACGCGCAAAACCTTTCGCGTACGCTCGATAACGTCGCCACGGCGTCGGATGGCTTGCGCGAAATGCCGCGCGTCATGGCGTCGATGCGTGAGGTGCTGTCGGACGGCAACCTGCGCAATTTGAAGCAGATTCTTGTTCATGTTGAAAAGACCGCGGGTGAAACTGCGCCGCTGACCGCCGAGGTGCGCGACATGGTCAAATCAATGACCGAACTTTCGGCGCGTCTTGAGGGGCTGGCGGGGGGCGCCGGGGATGAACTGACCACCTCCACGCTGCCGCGCGCCAATGCGCTGATGCGCGATCTGGCAATCAATTCGCGCCAGTTGTCGCGGGTGCTCGATAGCCTGGAAGACAATCCGCAAATGCTGATTTTGGGTCGCACGCCGGCAGCGGCAGGGCCGGGCGAAGCCGGATTCATATTGCCGCCGGCTACGCCAACAGTGCCAGCCAAGGGGAAATGAGATGAGCAAGCGTGATTATGTGGGTAAGGTGGGTGCGATGGCCGTTGCGGTTGTCACCGCACTGCTGTTGTCAGCGTGCGTGAACAGCACCGCGCGTCAGGGTGAGGTGGCCTACTATGATCTGGGTACAGGCGCGAAAGTGAAGGGAACGCAAGCGCTGATGCTGCGTGCCATCGATGTCCAGTCGCCGTCGTGGTTGGGCACCGCAGCGATGCAATACCGGTTTGCCTATGGGGACGCATCGCGTCGTCAGACCTATGTCGAATCCCGCTGGGCGGCGACGCCGGGCGAGTTGCTGGAAGTCGCGCTACGGCGGCGGATTGCCGTGGGGGAAAGTGATATCGTCGCCGCCGGTTGCCGGTTGCGGATCGACGTTGATGAATTTGTTCAGGTGTTCGATGCGCCGGATGCCAGTCGCGCCGTGATCGAGGCACGCGTCTCTTTGCTGGCGGCCAAAAGCGATCAGTTGCTGGCGCGGCGCAGCATCAGTCTGAGTCACCCCGCACCAACGGCAGATGCGCGCGGCGGTGTGGCAGCATTTTCCGAACTAACCGGTGAGATTAGTCGTGATGTTGCTTTCTGGCTGTTAAAAATCACACGTGACACGCCGTTGCTGGCCGAACGCTGTGGCAAACAGGCATAATCTCCCGGATAAGGAATGAGGAGATTCCGCAATGACCAGTCCATACGAGACCGGATTAAATAAAAATGCGGCCAACCATGCCGCTCTGACACCACTCACGTTTCTGGAGCGTTCAGCCAGCGTTTATCCGGATCACCCGGCGGTGATTCACGGGCAGCGCTGCTATACCTGGTCGCAGACCTATCGTCGTGCACGCTGCCTGGCTTCTGCCTTGGTGACCGCAAAAGTCGACGCTGGGGACACGGTGGCGGTGATGCTCAACAACACGCCAGAAATGTACGAATGTCACTTTGGCGTGCCCATGTCGGGCGCGGTGCTGAACGCGCTCAACACGCGGCTCGACGCCGAGTCGATTATCTTCATGTTGAATCACGCCGAGGCCAAGGTGCTGATTACCGACCGCGAGTATTCCGCGACGATTAAGAAGGCGCTGGCCGGCCTTGGGCGTGAAATTCTGGTCATCGATGTCGATGATTCCGAATACACCGGTGCCGGCGAGTGCCTGGGCAGTATCGATTACGAAGCATTCATCGCCACGGGCGAAGCTGATTTTGTGTGGCAGGGTCCGGCCGATGAATGGGACGCGATCTCCCTCAGTTACACTTCCGGCACGACTGGCAACCCCAAAGGTGCGGTGTATCACCATCGTGGTGCCTATCTGAATGCGCTGTCCAACATTGTTTCATGGGGCATGCCGCCGCAGTCCGTGTATTTGTGGACGCTGCCGATGTTTCATTGCAACGGCTGGTGTTTTACCTGGACCATGGCGGCGAATTCGGGCACTAATATTTGTTTGCGTCGTGTTGATGCGGGTCTGATTTTCGCTGCGATGCGCACGCATCGGGTCACCCATTATTGCGGTGCGCCGATTGTGCATGCCGCCCTGGTGAGCGGTGCGGAAGAGTTCGGGCAAGGTATCGATCACACCGTCTATGGCTTGGTTGCTGCGGCACCGCCACCGGCCGCACTGATTGAAGGCATGACGCGGATCGGTTTTAATCTGACGCATGTCTATGGCCTGACTGAAACATATGGCCCCGCCGCTATCTGTGCCAAGCACGACGACTGGCTGGCGTTACCGCTGGAAGAACAGGTGCGCCTGAATGGGCGTCAGGGTGTTCGTTATCACTGCCAGGATGGCTTGCGTGTCATGAATCCGGACACCCTGCGGCCGGTTCCGCATGATGGCGAAACGATGGGCGAAATCATGTTTCGTGGCAATCTGGTGATGAAAGGTTATCTGAAGAACGAGCCGGCGACGACGCAGGCATTTCGCGATGGCTGGTACCACACGGGCGACCTTGCGGTGGAGCATCCCGATGGCTATGTGAAGATCAAGGATCGCAACAAGGATGTCATCATCTCCGGTGGTGAAAACATCTCTTCAATCGAGGTTGAAGACGTGCTTTACCGTCATCCGGCCGTGATGGTTGCGGCGGTGGTGGCAACGCCGGATGTCAAGTGGGGCGAGGTGCCTTGTGCGTTTATCGAACTCCGCGCGGGCAGTCGTGCTACGGCCGAGGATCTCGTCGCTTTCTGTCGTGAGCGCATGGCGCGTTTCAAGGTGCCGAAGATCTTTGTCTTCGAGCCGCTACCGACAACCTCGACCGGTAAGATCCGAAAACATCTTCTGCGTGATCGCGCCAAGTCACGAGATGCGATCGAATAATGAACCCCTGTTGCTGCGTGAGGATCGCCCGGGTGGCACCGCTACGCTGATTTTTGATCGGCCTGCGCAGATCAATGCGCTGTCGGTCGATATGCTGCTCACGGGTGATTTCATCGATGCCGCCTATCAACTGGCGGTTGAATCCATGGTTTGCAATGTCATGAGCGAAGACGCAGCGCTTGGCATTGCATGGCCCGGCAGAAGCCGGAGTGGACGCATCGCTGACACCACACGGCAATCCCCGCGTGAAAATCCAGATACTCAGCGATATTCATAACGAGTGCCGCAACACTCCCTACGTCCCGGTGCGAACCGACGCCGATGTGGTGGTTCTGGCTGGCGATATCGGATGTGCTGCGGCCTCTTTTTCGTGGGCGGCTCAACACTTCGCCGGGAAGCGCGTGATTATGGTCGCCGGAAACCATGAGCCATGGGGCATGGAGTGGTATCACGTGATTCGGCATATGCAAATGGAAGCGGCACATTACGGCATCGACTTTCTGGAAAACGACAGTGTGGTGATTGCGGGTGTCAAATTTGTGGGTGCCACGTTGTTTACCGATATGCAGCTATTCGGACCGACGAGTTATACGTCCAGCATTCGTGCAGCCCAGTTTCTGATGCCAGATTTCAAGCAGATTCGGATTCGACATCAGCATCGCCTCTGGCGGTCGCTGGGTATCACCAGACCACTGCATCCTGAAGACAGCATAAGTTTGCATCGAGCATCGCGCGCGTTCATCGAGAGCAGCGTGAGTCAGTCCTTCGACGGGCCTGTGGTTGTGGTCAGTCACCATGCGCCATCGACACTCTCCGTCGAGCCGAGATTTCAGCATGAGGCGCTGTCTCCCTGTTTTGCCAGCAATCTCGATGCAATGATCCACGGCAGCAAGATTGCCCTGTGGGTGCATGGTCATACCCATACCGGTTTCGATTACACAATCAACGACACGCGTGTGGTGTGTAATGCGCTTGGCTATCAGGATCGCGTCGGAGGGGTGATGCGGGACAAACAGAGTGCATTTCGTCCCGACTGTGTGGTGCAGATTTAGCGCCTATTGACTTCTCCGGTGTGACGAGGGGAAAGTGGCTCATCAAGTAAATTTTTAAGCAGGAGAAAATGGTGATTTATTTTGGCAGGTTGCTTGCTTTGTCTTGACCGGGTAACGGGGCGAATGCAGCCGCCAGCGCGACAGCCGCTATTGCGAAAAATGCCAATAGCGACCATTCGGCAATGGACAAGCCAAGCAGCTTCCAGCCGGCTTCCGAGCAAAGTCCTGTGGCTTCAAATAGCACCGGTACTTGTCTGCCTGCCCAGTCAACAAAACGCTCCCACCAGGGCTGATTGGCGGTGCAACTGATGTCCTTGGCGAATCGTTGTAGCCAGCTTTGGTAGGTGGCGATGCTCGCCCCAGTTATTGCTGTGAGCGCCATGAGGATGCCGGAAAGGCGACGCGCCATCCGGTGGTCGGCCAGCAGCACGGCGACGATGCCCTGCAATCCGAGCAACAGGTACAGCATGCGTTGCAGGATGCAGAGCGGGCAGGCCGCCAGATTCATGGTACGAGCCAGAATCAGGCCGCCGCCTACTAAGGCAAGTGCTCCCAGACCGGTTGCTGCAAACAGTGCGCGCGGTGAGTGCCGGATGCTTGTTAAGCGCATTCCCTACTTGCTCTTGCGATCCAGTCGCGCTTTGGCAATCATGCGATCGGCGGCTTTGAGTAATTCGCCGTCCATTAGTGCATTTTGGCCGGCGGCATCATTGACCATCAGGTATCGTCCATCAATGACCAGCGCCGGCACGCCCTGAATGCGCGCCGCGATGGCGTCTTGGTCGCCGCGTTTCACTTTGCTCTCGATCGCGAATGACGTTAGCGTATCGGCAAATTTCTTGCCATCGCCCCCTTTTTTGGCGGCCCACGCCACAACAGCTTCATCCGAGTTGAAGTTTACCCGCTCGTCGTGCAGGGCGACGAATACTGCTGTATCCAGCTTCGCCAGATCACCCGTTAGTTCGAGTGCGTAAAAAATACGTGCAAGACGCGCCCACGGCGTGCGATCGAAACTCACAGGAATACGCCGAAAGCTTACGTCCTTGGGCAATTTAGCGGCCCACCGACTGATGTGCGGATGGAAATCTCGACAGTGCGGGCAGGCGTAGGAGAAAAATTCAACCACTTCAATCTTCCCCTTGGTGCCCTGCAAAGGCGGTTCGATCACGATGTAATCACGCCCTGCTTGCAGGTCAGCGGCAAGGGTTATCGTGGATACGAGAATGGCGATCAGAAAAGCGGCAAGTTTTTGCATGAAGAAACTCCGGTAAAAATGGGTTCGACGTGAATTGTATGACGTGGTTTCTTTTGTGACGATGCGCAATCGTAACTTTCTGTATCGGTGATCGGTAATCGGTGTTGTGCCGCCGGTGTTTGATCTATCTCGCAACTTCAAGCGTGCGGCCGATAATCGCGATACCACGCAACGAAACGGCTCACGCCTTCACGAACCGGGGTTCCAGGTGCGAAACCGGTGATGCGCTGAAGTTCTGCTGTATCGGCGTGAGTCGCGGGTACGTCACCCGGTTGCAAGGGTAGAAAGTTCTTTTGCGCGGTTTTACCCAGCGCGAGTTCCAGCGCTTCAATGTAGGCCATCAACTCGACCGGTTGGTGGTTGCCGATGTTGAAAACGCGATAGGGTGCCCAGCTTGACCACGGGTCGGGTTGTAACTTGTCGAATGTCGTGTCATGTTGTGGCACGCGATCTAGCACGGCCAGCACGCCTTCGACAATGTCATCAATGTAGGTGAAATCACGCTGCATCTTGCCGTGATTGAACACATCGATTGGGCGATCATCCAGCATTGCCTCGGCGAACAGGAACAGTGCCATGTCGGGGCGACCCCAGGGGCCATAGACGGTAAAGAAACGCAGTCCGGTGGTGGGCAGTGCATAGAGATGGCTATAGGTGTGCGCCATCAGTTCATTTGCCTTCTTGGTCGCCGCATACAGGCTGACGGGGTGGTCGACGTTGTCGTGTTCTGAGAAGGGCAGTTTTTCGTTGCCACCGTAAACGCTGGAACTGCTGGCATACACCAGATGCTCGCAGCCGTTGTGTCGGCAACCCTCTAGGATGTTGGTGAAGCCGACAATGTTGCTATCGATATAAGCGTGCGGATTGGTTAGCGAATAGCGCACACCGGCCTGTGCCGCAAGGTTGATGACGCGTTGCGGCCGTTCGGCGGAGAATAGTGCGGCAATGCCGTCGCGGTCGGCGATGTCGATTTTTACGAAGCGGAACGCCGGATGTGGCGTCAGCCGCGCTAGCCGCGCTTTCTTGAGCGATACGTTGTAGTAGTCGTTGAGGTTGTCGATGCCGACCACCTGATCGCCCCGTGCCAGCAGACGCTCGCAGACGTGCATGCCGATGAAGCCGGCCGCGCCGGTGACAAGGATTTTCATGAAGAGTCTCTGGTTGAATGTCGCGCCGGAAAACGAACCAGCCGATCAAACCAGCTGATTTTTCGATATTTTAGTCTGGCTGCGAGCGTGCTGCCGTTACTCGGCGCAGCGCGCCGTGAAATCCTGATACGCCAGGTTGATGCCTTGACGCAGTGGTGTGTTGGCTTGCCAGCCCATCTCGGACAGGCGGCTGACATCCAGCAACTTGCGTGGCGTGCCGTCCGGCTTGCTGGCATCGAAGACGATCGTGCCGCCGAAGCCGGTCACATTCATCACGGTCTCTGCCAGTTCGCGGATCGTCACATCATTGCCGCATCCGATGTTGTAAATGCCCTCGGTGACATTTTTTTCCATGAGAAATGCACACGCGTCGGCCAGATCGTCCACATAAAGAAACTCGCGTTTGGGTTTGCCCGATCCCCATACCACCAGTTCGCTGTCGCCACGCAACTTGGCCTCATGTGCCTTGCGGATCAGGGCGGGGAGCACATGGCTGTTGTTCAGGTCGTAGCTGTCGTTGGGGCCATAGAGATTGGTCGGCATCACCGAAAAATAGTGCCGGCCATATTGCCGGTGATAGCTTTCGCACAGCTTGATTCCGGCGATCTTGGCAATGGCATAGGGCTCATTGGTGGGCTCCAGCGGCCCGGTGAGCAGATAATCTTCACGGATGGGCTGCGGACAATCACGCGGATAGATGCAGCTTGAACCGAGAAAACATAGACGCTGCACGCCGGCCAGATGCGCGCCATGAATTAGATTGGCCTCGACCGTCAGGTTCTGATAAATGAAATCTGCGCGTAGCGTATTGTTGGCGTGAATGCCGCCCACTTTGGCGGCAGCCATGAAGATGAAGTCCGGCTTTTCCTGTTGCAGAAATTGATTGACTGCGGCTTGATCGAGCAGTTCAAGTTCAGCACGGGTGCGCGTCAAAATGTTCGTATAACCGCCGAGCTGCAAGCGGCGGACAAGCGCCGACCCGGCCATGCCGCGGTGGCCGGCGACGTAGATTTTTGCCGAACGCGCCATCACAGCCATTATTCGTGATGATCCATGGTTTTGTAGCCGTGCTTCTTCACCAGTTCGTCGCGTTCGGCGGCTTTAAGGTCTTCGCGAACCATTTCGGCGACCAGTTCGGCGAACGTCGTCTTCGGCGTCCAGCCGAGCTTCTCCTTGGCCTTGGTTGGGTCGCCGAGCAGGGTTTCCACCTCGGTTGGACGGAAATAGCGCGGGTCAACCTGAACAAT
>CAJAWW010000194.1 GCA_903946745.1 uncultured beta proteobacterium | reverse complement strand
GGGGAAAAGGTTGCCTTTCGCTGGGCGCGTCCGCTCGGTATCCAGTATTTCCGCTTGCAGGTTTCCGATACGGCCGACTTCGCACGTATCGTCGCACAAGTGAAACAGTTACCCGGCAGCGTGGGGGGGCTCAATCTCGCCCTGCCGCCGGGCCGTTATTTCTGGCGGGTTGCAGCGTCGCACAAGGAACTGGGTTGGGGGCCGGACAGCGCCGTAGCGAGCTTCGAATTGCAGGCCGGCACTGGCGTGGCGCTTGCCACGGAACAGACGGTACAACTGGCATGGAAGGCGGGTGGCGCAGGACAGAAAACGCAACTTCAAGTGGCCAGCGATGTCCAATTCGCGCAGTTGTTGCTCGACGTGACGCAAGCCGAAACCCGAGCCGACTTTGTTCCGCCGGGCAAGGGGTCGTTTTTCCTGCGCTTGCGCCGCATCGAGCCGGATGGTTTGGCAACAGCATTTGAAGCGACGCAGCAGTTGCTGAGCGAAAGTCGCTGATGCAGCGGTTAGCAACGTTGTGGATTCCCGCCGTCGCGCTGCTTGCCGCCTGGCTGCTTTCTCTGACGCCCGCCACGGCGCGCTTCGAGTTGTGGCTGAACGATGTCATACAGCATCAAGTCGCGCGGGAGGTTCGCTTCAACGACGCGGTGGTGATCGACATCGATGATGCGTCGATTGAGACACTGCGCCCTCATTTCGGGTCGTGGCCGTATAACCGCGACGCCCATGCCCTGGTGCTCGACTGGCTCACAGAACAGGGCGCGACGAGCGTGGTGTTCGACCTCTTGTTCGCCGATCCGCGACAAGGCGACGACACACTTGCCTCTTCCTTGAGGCGACACGGTAACGTCACCCTGATTGCCAGCGCACAGTCTCAGGAGCGTAGCAACGGCAACAACCGGCGCACCAATCAATTGGCTCCCTTCGCATGGCCGGTGCCAGCGGAACTCCCGGTCAGAACATGGAGCACCGCCATTTTTCCGACCCAGAGCTTGACCGGCGAACTGAGCCGCGAACTGAGCCGCGACACCACAGCTCGGACGCATCTCGCCGTCGCGGCGGCCAGCGAAGATATCGACGGTGTATTGCGGCGGCTGCCGCTGATTCATCGCATTGCAGGCATCGCGCTGCCGTCGCCAGCGCTCGCGGCGCTGCTCAAGCCGGGACAAGTGCCCGGACTCACCATTGATGCGAACACGCATCACGTCAGCTTTGCCCGTCATCAGTGGCCTATCGATGCTCAAGGCACCGTTCAGCTGGCTTTCCCGCGCAACCGCGATGCCGTGCTGACCGTGCCGTTCCGGCAGGTCGCCGAGGCCGCTCTGGGTGTCGTTCGCCTCGATGATGCTGCCGCGTTCTTCAAGGGCAAGACGGTCTTCATCGGCAGCACTGCGCAGCTGTCTGATCGCGTCAATACCCCCCTCGGTACGCTAACGGGTACCACTGTGCTGGCCTTGGCTTACCAAAGCCTGCTGCATGATCGTCTGATGATGCACGCCCCACCATGGATGAATGCCTTCCTGGCGCTGCTGGCCGCAGTGGCAGTGGGCGCCATGGCGACCACAAACATGATGTCCCGTATCGGCCGGATCGCGTTGTTGCTGGGCTGTGCTTTGCTCGGTCTGGTCATCGCCCATATTGTGCTGACCGATGCAGGATATGTCGTGCATTCGGGCTGTGCTCTGGGCACTCTGCTTATCGGCGGGCTGATGGTCGGCATACGGAACGTCCAGAGTCTGCGTCAATCTCACGATCAGCTTGAACGCATCGCAAATATCGACGCCTTGACCGGCTTGTTGCTAAGACGCGCCTTTCTAGAAAGATTCCAGGCCGAGATCGGCAGGGCACAGCGAGGGAATTCCTCCTTGTCGATCGCCATTCTCGATCTCGACCACTTCAAGCGCGTCAACGACACTTACGGCCATCCCGTGGGCGATCAGGTGCTCAGGGTGTTTGCGCAAACCTTGCGCGAGCAACTGCGTGGCACCGACGTGGCCGGACGTTGGGGCGGCGAGGAGTTTGTGGTCCTGCTGCCGGATACCCCTGTGGATTTAGCAGTTAGTGTGCTTGACCGGGTACGCCTGGCGATAGCGGAAAAAAGATTCCCTGCGCCCGCGGATAACCTGCGCGTGACCATGAGTGCCGGTGTGGTGCTATTTGATGGAATCGTCACTGATGAAACCGTCACGGATCCGGAAGCCCTCGTCGGCATGGCCGATACGGCGCTTTATACAGCGAAAGAATCGGGACGGAATCAGATCTGTGTCAAATCACCCAGTCGCGGGTCGGCATGGTGATCGTTTTTTTCGCGAAGGTTTCGAAGGCGATCGGGTCGATTGGCCGGCTGATGAAATATCCCTGAATCTCGTCGCAGTCGCAGTTTTGCAGCAGTGCTAGCTGCCCCGGTGTCTCAACGCCCTCGGCGATGGCGCGCAGTTTGAGGGCGTGAGCCATCTGGGTAATCATGCGCACAATGGCACCGTCTTCGGCACTCGATTCCGAACACGCAATAAAGG
>CAJAWW010000193.1 GCA_903946745.1 uncultured beta proteobacterium | reverse complement strand
CATCTCATCTCGACAGACAAGAACTCGCGGCCACTCGCCTTCAATGCGGACATTTACCTGCGCCTCGACAATTGCCGGCTGTAGGTACTTATGTTGACCTGTTGATTATGTGGAGTGGTATGGCTGCCAGGCTGCCAACGCTTTGCTGCGCGGCAGTTTTCAGATATTGAGGTGACAGCAAGGTCGACATAATTTCTGCGGTCGTATGAAGTAGTGGTTCCACTTCAGGAGACCGTTATGAACCAAATCACTCAGCAACATGCCACGCCAAGGGCGAGGCAATCCGAGGCGCTCTCGGACTGCATCATCGAGGAGCTGCGCCGTTACGATGAACACCTATGCGACGTACGCGGATTGGCTGCGGGGACGCGGAGTCATCGGTGTCTTATATTGGGGCGCTTCCTGCATCAGAAGTTCGCTGATCGCCCTCTCGATATTGCCAGGCTGCAGCCTGAGGACGTGCGTAAGTTCATTGCCGACCAGTTGGACGTGCGTCGAACACCATCCAATGCATCGAATTTGGCGTCAGCATTGCGTAGCTACTTCCGTTACCGGACGACCTGCGGCGATCAAGTCGGAACACTGACGGCGGTAATCACGAACCCTGTTCACTGGAGGTTGGCGTCATTGCCAAGGGCGCTCAAACCGAACGAGGTTGACCGTCTGCTGCAATCCTTCGCTTCGGTTCTGCGATCACCGAAGCGCGGTTACGCCATCGTTCGTTGTGCGCTGGATATGGGACTGCGTGCTGGTGAAATCGCCCATCTCATGATCAGTGACATCGACTGGACTACAGGCACGGTCACGCTCCGGGGTACGAAGTCGCTGCGTCAGGACATCCTGCCGTTGCCGATGGAAACCGGGCAGGCGTTAGCCGACTATCTGCAACACGAACGCCCACGCATCAGCAATCCGGCGATTTTCGTCCGGTGCCAGGGCGAGCGTGATCAGCCCATTACTTCGACGGCAATCCAGAAGGTGATCAAACGCGCCTGCCGCCGAATCGGTTTGATGCATTACAGCGCACATTCGCTGCGCCACACGCTGGCATGTCGCCTTGTCGAGAACGGCAGTTCGCTCAAGGAGGTGGCAGATGTACTGCGGCATCGTTCGCTGAACACGACGCTGATCTACGCCAAGCTCGACACACCGAAACTGTCCGCCGTGCCGTTGCTATGGCCGGGGAGCGGATCATGAGCCGGCGCATCAGCCTGCAGGCAATGATCGATGACTTTCTTGCCGAGCGCCGTCGCCTTGGATTTGAGTTGCGGTCATGGGACACTTTTCTGGCGGGATTCGCACGCCATGTATCCAGCCGACATCATCGAGGAGCGCTCACCGTCGAGATCATGACCGACTGGATACGCCAAGGTAAAGGTGGCAAGGGGTCACCGGGAACCTGGGCGCGTCGCATGGAGAAGCTGCGGCTATTTATCCGCTATCTGAAACAGTTCGAACCGGATACCGAGATGCCGGACGAGTTTATCTTCGGCCCTGTACCCGGTCGGGTGGCGCCTCATATCTTCCATGAGGACGAAATCATTGAGTTGCTGGCAGCGGCAGGCAAGCTTGGACCGCGCAACAGCATGCGCCCGGCCACCTACGAGACACTGTTCGGCCTGATGGCATCGACCGGACTGCGTGTGTCCGAGGCCATTCACCTGCGCGATGCCGATGTCGATCTCAAACGCGGGAGGCTGACCATACGGCAAACCAAGTTTGCCAAGTCGCGTCAGTTGCCCATGCATCCGAGCACGGTGGAGGCGTTGGCGTGCTATCGGCGGAAGCGT
>CAJAWW010000192.1 GCA_903946745.1 uncultured beta proteobacterium | reverse complement strand
TGCCCCCCCACTGCTGTTCCTGCTGCTGCTCTTGCCGCTGGCCGCCATTGCGCTGATCTGGCTGGCACCGCGCGACAGTGATGCGCGGGGGGCGGCGCGCAATGCGGCACTGATCGGCAGTTTTGGCGCGCTGGTGTGTGCGGTGTTTGTGGTGGCCGTTTTCGACCGCTCTGTCAGCGGCTTTCAGTTCGTCGCCAGCGTGCCGTGGATGCCCGATCTCGGCGCGCGTTTCAGCGTCGGCGTCGATGGCATCTCGACTCTTTTCCTGCCGGCGACTACGCTGCTGTTCTTTTGTGCCATCGTCGGCACGCGGCCGACGTGGCCACGGGCGCGGCTGTTTTTCAGTCTGGTGCTGCTGCTTGAAGCCGCCACGCTCGGCGTGTTTATCGCCACCGATACGCTGTTTTTCTTTGCCTGCTGGGAACTCACGATCCTGCCCTTGTATTTCCTGATCCGGCTGTGGGGTGTCGGTGCGCGCTGCGCGCATGCCGCCGCGCAATACGCACTGCTGATGCTGGCGGGCGGTATTCCGCTGCTGTTCGGGCTGCTGATGGTGGCGCTTGCCGGCAGTCCCGAGGGCATGCCGGTATTCGATCTGGCAACGTTGCTGAACAGTGCTCTGACCAAGCCCTTGCCACAGTCACAACAGGTCATCGTGTTTTTGCTGCTGCTGGTCGGCTTTGGCGTCAAGGCACCGATCGTGCCGCTGCATACCTGGCTGCCGCTGATCGCCATCGAAGGCCCGGTGGCCGTGGTTGCGCTGGTCGCCGGCATCAAGCTCGGTGTTTATGGGTTGGTGCGCTTCGCCATTCCGCTGGCACCGCAGGCGGCAACCGAACTGCACTGGCTGCTCGCCGGCCTTGGCGTATTCACCCTGCTGCATGGCGCTCTGGCGGCGCTGGTGCAGACCAATCTGCGCAGCATGCTGGCGTATCTGGGCGTGTCGCATGTCGGGTTGCTGCTGCTGGGGCTGGCGAGTTTCAGTCTGTCGGCGCTGCAAGGCGTGCTGCTGATGACACCAAATTTTGCACTCGCGGCCGGCGGTGGTTTTCTGATCGCCAGTTATTTGCAGGCGCGTGTCGCCTCGTGCGAGGCGCAAAATCTCGGCGGTGCGGCGCGCACCCTGCCGCTCTTGGCAACGTGTTTTTTACTTTGCGGGCTGGCCGGACTAGGTCTGCCGCTGACTTCCGGTTTTGCCGGCGAATGGCTGGTGCTGATTGCGGTGTTGCAAACCCATACCGGTGCCGGCATTGCCGCGCTGGCGGGCGTGGTGATCGGCGCAGCGGCCTTTCTCAACCTGTATCGGCGCTGTTTTTTCGGCCCGCTGCTGCGTGCCGAGGTGCGCGAAGCCACCGACCTGTTGCCGCGCGAACGCGGGGTCGTGCTCATTTTGGTGTTGGTGGTACTTGCGGCGGGTCTTTGGCCGCAGGGCTTGCTCGATCTCACGCGCAGTAGCGCCGAGGCATGGCTTGCGCGTTTGAATCCCATTCACGCCGTGGCACCATGACACGATGACACGATGACATTATGACCCTCGACAAACTTCTGCAAAGCCAAGGCTTCGGCACCCGCAAGTATTGCCGGCAATTGATTCACGATGGCGAAGTCTGTATCAATGGCGAGGTGGTCACCGGCTTCGCCCATCACATCGAGGCCGCCGGTTTGGCATTCACCGTGCATGGCGAGCCGTGGGTGTATCGCGAACATCTTTATCTTGCGCTTCACAAGCCCTCCAATTTTGAATGTTCGCGCAAGGCCAGCCATCATCCCGGTGTGCTCACGCTATTGCCCGAACAATTTCTCTGGCGCGACCTGCAACCCGTCGGCCGCCTCGACCACGACACCACCGGCCTGTTGTTGTTGTCGGATGACGGTGCCTTCATTCATGCCCAGTCTTCGCCCAAACGTCATGTGCCAAAAGTATATGAGGCCACCACGCAGGAACCTGTGACGGATGCGCTGGTGCAGCAGTTTCTTGACGGCATCCAGCTCATCGACGAACCGCAACCCATTGCCGCGCAACACGCCCGCATGCTGGATGCGCAACGCATCGAGATCATTTTGGAACAGGGAAAATACCATCAGGTGAAGCGCATGCTGGCCGCTGCCGGCAATCATTGCGCGGCACTGCGGCGCACCGCCATTGGCGGCCTTACACTCGCGACGCTGGGCTTGCAGGCGGGCGAGTGGTGTTATCTGGAGGCGGAGCAGCTGGCTTTGCTGGGGAATGCGTCGATGTGATGTTTGATGTACCATCATCAAACATCAGTGGCTTGTGAGGGCTTGGATGATGCGTACTACGCTGGATATTGCTGATGACGTGCTGTTTGCGGCCAAAGAGCTTGCACGGCGCGACAAGAAAACGCTGGGTCAGGTGGTGAGTGAAGTGATGCGCCGCGCCTTGAGCGGTTCTGCAGTTGAGGCCGTCGGCGGCGCGGGCAGCCCAAGAGATGATGGACAAAGTGAAGACATTGACCGTCGCTTTCAGGCGCTGGGATTTCGTACTCTGCCTGCGCGTGGCGGCATTGTGACCAATGAATTGATCAATCAGTTGCGCGAACGGGAAGGTATCTGAAATGCGCGCATTGCTGGATGTGAATGCGCTGATTGCACTCAGCGATCCAGATCATATTTTCCATTCCGTCGCTAAAACCTGGTGGGTCTTGCATCGCGAGGAGGGGTGGGCCACCTGCCCGCTGACACAAAATGCATGTGTCCGCATCATCAATCAACCGGGGTACCCGAATCCGCAAACGGTCAGCACTGTGGTCAGTCTGCTGGCGTCAACTTGTGGGGATACCTGTCACGAATTCTGGTCAGACGATGCGAGTTTCCTTGATGCCAAGCTATTTCAGCATGCACACATTCACGGTCACCGGCAGATCACCGATCTGTATTTGCTGGCGCTGGCGATCAAGCACGGTGGCCGCCTGATTACGTTTGACGGAAAAATTCCTTTGAGCGCCGTTCATGGTGCAAAAAAGCACCATGTGCTGGTACTTTGACCGACAATTCGAGCGGTCGCAAATGCCAGCAATTGCCAGCAATTGCCATGGCGTTGGCGTCCCGTGACCCGGATGAAGGAACCTGCCATGAATCCGTTTTTCGCTCGCAGCAGAAAATCGTAGCTTGCTCTCTGTTTTATGAAAATATCTGAATTACTTCAGTCGCTTGCAGATGCCCGCGTCGACTGTGTGCTGGTTGGCGGTCTGGCTGTCCAGTTGCACGGATTCCTGCGGGCAACCGTGGATATCGATCTCGTTCTTGCGATGAACGATGCGAATCTCGACCGCTTCATTGAAGTTGCCAAAGAATATGGGCTGCAGCCAGTCATCCCCGTCCCCATCGACGCTTTGAAGAATGCGCAGCAGATTGAAGCGTGGTGCCGTGAGAAGGGTATGCTGGCGTTTGCATTACGTGAACCACAGGCCGGCGGGAGCGTCATTGATGTCTTGGTGCGTCCCGACGTTTCGTTCGATAAATTGCGCTCAAACGCCGTAGCAGGAAATCTTTTTGGCCGTCAAATCATGATTGCCTCGATCGACGATCTGATCGCCATGAAGCGGATCGCCAATCGACCCAAAGACCAACTGGACGTTGCGGCGTTGGAGAAAATCAAGCGAGGGGAAGACCCGAATGGATAAGCTGGATAAGCCCGTGCCGTTCATTCCGGAAGCGTTGATGCTGGCGCGCATTGCCCAGTCGGAACAGCTGCGTGAGTTTTTTATCCAGATGTGGCGGGATAATCCGCAGATGGCGGCCAATGCAGGACAACGGATTCAGCAGATCATGTCGCCGTGCACCGTCCCGCCAGCGTCGACTATTTGAATGTGCGCACCGTCGCGCGCCCCGAACTCAGGAACATGCCATGAATCCAGAAAACAGGAGTGACCCAATCACC
>CAJAWW010000191.1 GCA_903946745.1 uncultured beta proteobacterium | reverse complement strand
GCGACCATCACCCAGTACCGCGAGGGCGATGAGCTGATCGACGTGGTGTGGCGCGCCGGCGCAGCCGACCGGCAATCGCTGGATCGCTTGCCCGATCTCGACATCGTTTCCGCCAGCGGCCGCCATGTGCCACTTGCGCAAGTGGCGCGGCTGCGCCCGGTGCTGGAAGAAGGTGTGATCTGGCGGCGCGACCGGCTGCCCACCATCACCGTGCGCGCCGACATTGCCGGCAATCTGCAAGCGCCGGTGATTACCGGTCAGATCAACCCGCGTCTGGATGCGGTGCGCGCCAAACTGCCGCCGGGTTTCCGCATCGAAGTGGGTGGAACGGTGGAAGAATCGGCCAAGGGCGAAAATTCGATCAAGGCGGTGATGCCGCTGATGATCGTGGCGGTCATCACCCTGCTGATGATTCAGTTGCAAAGCATGAGCCGTACCTTCATGGTGTTGCTGACCGCGCCGCTGGGCTTGATTGGCGTGGCGCTGGCGCTGATGATCTTTCGCGTGCCGTTCGGCTTTGTCGCCAATCTGGGGGTGATTGCGCTGATGGGCATGATCCTGCGCAATTCAGTGATTCTGGTCGATCAGATCGAACAGGATGAAGAAGCCGGAAAATCCACTTGGGAAGCCATCGTCGGCTCCACAGTGCGGCGTTTTCGTCCGATTGTGCTGACGGCGGCGGCGGCCATCATGGCGATGATTCCGCTGACGCGCCAGGTGTTCTGGGGGCCGATGGCGGTGGCGATCATGGGCGGGCTGCTGGTCGCCACGGCGCTCACCTGCCTGTTTCTGCCGGCGTTGTACGCTGCGTGGTATCGGGTGCGCGAGCCGCTGGAAGAATGCAATGCGGCCGCCTCGGCGTAGAATCTTTGCTTTACCGAATGCGTGTGATCGCCCGTGTATTAGGGCATGCTAATATAGGAGTTGCCATGAACCTTGAACAAGCCCGTTTCAATATGATCGAGCAGCAGATTCGTCCCGCCGCGGTGCTGGCACCGGGCGTGTTGGATTTGCTGCGCATCGTCAAGCGTGAGGACTTTGTGCCCGCCGCTTATCGTCGTTTGGCATTTGCTGACGTTGAAATTCCGCTGGGTCACGGTGCGCGCATGTTTGCACCGCGCATCGAAGCGCATGCGCTGCAGGCGCTGGCGCTCAAGCGTCACGAAAAAATTCTGGAAATTGGTGCGGGCTCCGGCTACATGGCCGCATTGTTGGGTGCGCACGCCGATCACGTCTGGTCGGTCGAGATTGATCCGCAACTCGTCACCATGGCGCGTGAAAACTTGTGTCGCGCTGGTGTCACCAATGTGTCGGTCGAGACCGGTGATGGCCTTGGCGGGTTGCCCGCTCACGCACCCTACGATGTCATCATGGTTTCGGGTGCGGTGTCCGAAGTGCCGCCAGCACTGCTCGATCAACTCAAGCCCGGCGGCCACCTGTTTGCCGTGACCGGCACCGAGCCGGCCATGACCGCCGTGCTGATTAGCCGCGACGGCGACGTGTTTTGCACCACCCGGCTGTTTGAAACCGTGGTCGATCCGCTGCGTGACACCGCTGCGTCTGCGTT
>CAJAWW010000190.1 GCA_903946745.1 uncultured beta proteobacterium | reverse complement strand
GATCGTAGCCGTCGGCGCAGGAGAGGGTTTGGAGGAGGGAGGTCAGGGGGGAGGGAAAGCTAAAAATTCTTATCCACGGGGGACACGGGGAGCACGGGGAAAAACCGGGATTTGATTCTCCCCGGGCTCCCCGTGTTCCCCGTGGTCAACTGCATTTTTTATCCCCCAATGTACGACATCTCCACCTTCCGCGCGGCGGCGGTGGCGGCGGTGCGGATTTCGGAGTAGCGGTCGGTGCGGCCGCGCCAGACGCCGGCGATGGCGCGGCGCAGGTCGTCGTCGCTGCCGCCTTCGCGCAGGATGGCGCGCAGGTCGTGGCCGTTTTGGGCGAACAGGCAGGTGAAGAGCTGCCCTTCGGTGGATAGGCGAATGCGCGTGCAGGTGCTGCAAAAGGCTTGTGTGACGGATGAAATAACACCGATTTCGCCGCCGCCATCGCGGTAGCGCCAGCGTTCGGCCACTTCGCCGCTGTAGTTGGAATCGACGACATCGAGCGGAAATTCCTGGCTGATGCGGGCGACGATTTCGGCCGAGGGCACCACTTCATCCATGCGCCAGCCGTTGGAACTGCCGACGTCCATGTATTCGATGAAGCGCAGGATATGCCCGGTATTGCGAAAGTGCCGTGCCAGCGGCAGAATCTGGTTGTCATTAGTACCGCGCTTCACCACGCAATTCACCTTCACCGGTGCCAGCCCCACGGCGGCGGCGGCTTCGATACCCTTGAGCACATCGGCGACCGGGTAATCGACGTCGTTCATGCGCTTGAAAATGTCGTCATCCAGCCCGTCCAGGCTGACCGTCACACGATGCAGGCCAGCGTCTTTGAGTGCGCGGGCTTTCTGCGGCAGCAGCGAGCCGTTGGTGGTGAGGGTGATTTCCACCGGCAGCGTGGCGAGTTGTTCGATCAGGTTTTCGATGTGCTTGCGCAGCAGCGGCTCGCCGCCGGTGATGCGGATTTTCTCCACCCCCTGATCGACGAAGTGGCGCGCCACGCGCATGATTTCCTCGAACGACAGCAGTTGGGTGCGCGAAAGAAAAGCGTAGTCGTGATCGAACACCGCTTTCGGCATGCAATACACGCAGCGGAAATTGCAGCGGTCGGTGACCGAAATGCGCAGATCGCGCACGCGCCGGCCGCGTGTGTCAGTGAGCATGTCGGCCGGTTCGCCAGAAGGCGTCGGTGTCGCGGCACAAACAATGGGAATGATGCGTGTATTCATGGCAAGGCGCGACTATAAGCGCCGCAAGGAGCGCAGGCAAGGCGCAGCCCCGTCGTGAAATCCTGATCGTTGGCATGGTTTCTTGCCGTGGTGCGTGCATGATTCGATTACATGGCGTTACAGTTAGGCCTTGCGCCCACACATTTTGCTTACAGTACCGCGCAAGAATACACAAACCGATCTGCTGGCGGCATTGCGAGGGTGCTGACCAGGTTTTAGCTGGCCTCGTTTATTTTTAAGGAGTCTTCCATGTTGATGCGTCGTCTTGTTGTGGCCGCCATGATTTCGGCCGTCAGTTTTTCAGTCTTTGCCGAAGCCCCGGCAGGTAAGCCCGGTGGCGGTTTGTCGGCCGAGGAAAAGGAAAAGATCTGCAAGGAGAACCCGGATCGCTGTGCGCGCATGAAAGAAAACATGGAAAAGCGCAAGGCCATGCGCGCCGAGTGCGAAAAGTCGCCCGATACCTGCAAGGAAAAGCGCGAAGCCTTCCATAAGGAACAGACCGAAAAACGCAAGGAAATGCACGCCGAAATGAAGGCAAAGTGCGAAGCCGACCCCAAGGCCTGCGCCGCGAAGAAGGCCGAGATGCGTGAAAAAATGCAGGAGCGTCGTGAAAAGATGAAGGCGGGTGGCGGGCAAAGCAGCGAGAAGTCGCCGGCAGTCAAGTAGGCGAGAAATCTGCTCCCCCCGGTCAGGGCGTCATCATCTGGCCGGGGTTTCGTTTACGCCGGTGTGGTAACGGTTGTTGCCGCAGTTATTGGCAACTAGCTGCTTCGAAGCCATGCCTGCAATGCGGCGGTGACTTCGACGAAGCAGTCATCAAGCCGGGTCAAAGCTTGTAATGCATTCGGGCACGAACCGGCAATCAGGTGGCGTTCGACATTCTGTGCGGCCGCAGTGCCGGGCGCTGCGCGTATCGTCATCATCAAGCCCTTGATGGTGTGTGCATGCAGGTGGGCGGTTTTGGTATCGCCCGCCTCGCAGGCGCGCCGCAATATAGCAAGCTCGTTTGGCACGCTGTCGAGTACGGCGGTTGCAGTGATGTGCGCTAGCTTCATGTCACCGAGAAAGTTTGCCAGCATGGCCTCTGGATTAAATACCCGCTCATTATTTCTGACTTGAAGGACTTTGGGTTGAGCTTGCGGGCTGCCGCTGCGCAGGTTTTCGGGTAGCCAGAGCGACAGGGTTTGTGCCAGGGCCTCCGGTGATAGCGGTTTACCGAGAAAGTCGTTCATGCCGGCATTCAGGCAGGCATCCCGGTCGCTTTGCAGGGTGTTGGCCGTCAGGGCAATGACGGGGATCGCCGTATCACGCACCCCGTATGCCGGGTCGCGCAGGCGTCGGGTGGCCTCGAAGCCGTCGAGTTCGGGCATTTGGCAATCCATCAGCACCAGATCGTAGGGACGCTCTCGCAGTGCTTCGAGTGCCTCGATACCGTTGCCGACCAGATCGACGCGGCAGCCGAGGCGTTCCAGCAGTTTCTGCGCGACCATCTGATTCACCTGATTGTCTTCGGCAACGAGAATGCGGGCACCGCCCGACGCCGTGACCGTGAGGTCTTCTCTGTCTGGAAGGGTGAGTGCTACGGTGGGTGACGACCCAAAAACGCCTTCCAGCACACGGCGTAATCGTTTTTCTTTGACCGGCTTGTAGAGATAGGCCGCATAACTGCGTGTCGCGGCCGAGTTCGCATTGTTGAGCGAGGTCAGCATGATGCAGGGCAGTTTGGCGGTGGAGGGGTCTGCGGTGATGGTCGCGACCAGGGTTTCGCCATCCATATCCGGCATCTGCACATCGAACAGGCCGGCATCGACAGTGCGCCCGGCGGCCTGTTCCTCCCGCAGCAGCGTTAATGCTTCTGCGCCGCCGACCGTCAGCAGGGGTTCGCAGCCCCAGTGCGTCAGCAGCACTTCCAGCAGGCGGCGATTGGTGCGATTGTCGTCAACGACCAGAATGCGCCGACCCTTGAGGCTGTCGGCCTGCGAGGGGTGTAGTGCGGCCACCGGGATGACAGGCATGTTGACAAGAAACCAGAAGCGCGAGCCCTTGCCTTCTTCCGAGCTCAGATGGATGTTGCCACCCATCAGTTCGACCAGTCGCTTGGAGATGGAAAGCCCGAGGCCGGTGCCGCCAAAGCGCCGGGTCATGGAGGCATCCACCTGCGAAAAGGGCTGGAACAGGCCGGCTTGCTTGTCGGCGGGAATGCCGATTCCTGTATCGCGTACTTCGAAGCGCAACACCACGGTATTTGTTTCCGGTTCGTGCTGTTCGACCGCGACATGCACGGAAACTTCGCCATGCGGGGTGAATTTGACCGCATTGCCGCCCAGATTGATGAGTGCCTGACGCAGTCGCCCGGGGTCGCCACGGACGGCGAGCGGGACATCGGGTTCGACCAGCAGGATGAATTCGAGCGCCTTCTCGTGGGCGCGGAAGGCCAGCAGGTCGGCCACGTCGTCGAGCGTTTCGCGCAGATTGAAGTCGAGGCTTTCCAGATCGAGTTTGCCGGCCTCAATCTTGGAAAAATCGAGGATGTCGTTGATGATGGTCATCAGCG
The DNA here is from genome assembly GCA_903946745.1 of uncultured beta proteobacterium. Lineage (GTDB taxonomy): Bacteria > Pseudomonadota > Gammaproteobacteria > Burkholderiales > Rhodocyclaceae > CAJAWW01. The sequence continues at coordinate 1,801 of CAJAWW010000190.1, read as the reverse complement.
CTTCGGCGCTGCTTTTGACGGTGTCGGCAAATTCGCGTTGTTCGGCATTGAGCTCGGTGTCGAGCAGCAGGCCGGTCATGCCGATCACGCCGTTCATCGGTGTGCGGATTTCGTGGCTCATGGTGGCCAGAAAATCGCTCTTGGCCTGATTCGCCGCATCGGCCAGTTCGCGGGCGCGGTGCATCCGGTTCGTGGCCGTGGCCAGCGCAAAAATCCAGCCGAGAAACAACATCACTGCCAGCCCGGCGAAGGCGGCGGCGGCCAGTGCAGAGGGTTTGTGCAGCCAGCTAGGACGATGATCGAGCAGCACAATGGACCAGTCGCCGGCGGGGTCGTTCCATTCAAGCGCTTGGCTGCGCAGTGCGTAGCGGGTGCCCTCGATGAGCACTTCCGTGCTGTCCGGCGTGAAGGGCAGCGCCGCCATGCTGTGCTGTTCGAAGGCTTCTCCGAACTGCTGGCTTCGCTGCAGGAACGCCAGTTGCGTGCGCGTAACGCCCTCTGTCAGGCGCAAGTCCCAGTCGTTACGGCTGGCGGCGAAGACCACGCCTTGCGGCGAGACCAGCAAGGCCGGGCCGCCGCTCCAGCTTTGCAGAACATTCACCAGCCTGTCGATGCCGATCATGACACCGATAACGCCGACAGGTCTGCCGTCGGCGGTTCCATCGCTGCGTAGCGGTGCGGTCAGGAAGATGCCGCGCTCGTGCTGTGCGCCACGACTGCGGACGGCCGGATAGACGCTGGGCTGGCCTTTCAGCGCGGTGCTGATGATCGGCATCATGCTCGATGCGGTGGGTGGGGTGGCAGCGGTTGTTGCCAGCAGGGTGCCGTGTTCGTCAGCCAGAAAGGCTTCGTCTGCCAGATACAACTGGCGCAATTGCGCCAGCTTGTTGTTCAGTTCGGCCGGATGGCTGGTCAGGCGATTTTCTGCTGCGAGCGTGCGTCCGATAGGGTCTTTTACCCCGAACAGGATGATGGCGCCCATCACCCGGCTGGAGCCGGTGCCCGATTCCAGCACTGAGGCATATCCGGCAAGCTCGCGCGCAAGATGAACCTCGCGGCCGAGATCCAGGCTGCGGTTCGTCATTACCCCGGCAAGCAGGATGATGCAAAGTGTCACTACACCGGACAAGGCCACAAACTGCCGGGGATGACAGAATACCCAGATCAGAAACATGGGTCTGGCTAACGCGGTTGAGGTGCGAGCAATGTCATGGAAGGCCGGATTATCACCCGCGAGGCGATGTTATAGTTGCCGCTTCCTGACGATATAGAACACTGGGCCATTACCGGGATTAAATGGAACTGCACAATCCGGCCGCGCTGCGGCGCTTCTGTGTGTTGTTTGTGCTTGGCCTGGCCACTACCGAGGTATTGGCGCAGGTCGTCGTCGTTGGGGTAAATAGCCGCATTGAAACGCTGACCAAAGAGCAGGTTGCCGCTGCCTTTATGGGTCGGGTTGCGGGTGTGCAACCTGTCGATCACAGCGAAGGTGCAGATATCCGCGAAGCTTTCTACGTCAGGGACATCGGCAAATCGCCGGCGCAGATGCGCGCCTATTGGGCCAAGCTCTCATTTACCGGGAAAGGTTTGCCGCCCAGAGAGTATTCAGGCAGTGCCGAGATTAAAAAAATCCTGACGAACAATCCTGCTGCGATCAGCTACATAGAGAAGGCGGCTGTTGACGCAAGCGTCAGAGTCGTTTTTGAAGGGCATTAAGTAATGAAACCGTTCATGATGAAACCGTTAATGAGACACCGGCTTCCGATCGATATGCGCGTCTTGCTTGTGGCGCTGGGGTTTT
>CAJAWW010000189.1 GCA_903946745.1 uncultured beta proteobacterium | reverse complement strand
TCTGGCTGGTTGGCTCGCCTTTTTCCAGGGTGGATGCCAGCGCCGCCGCCAACGCGCTGGAAGTTTCCCTGCCCTTGATGGTACCGTGGGCCGAGTGGCCGTTTGGCCCGGCCGCCGACGCAGTAACAACGCCGGGAACCCGCGTCTGGCTCGATTACGGCGGCCAGCAGTGGGCGATTCATGGCGGCGCTCCGGCCAACGTTGAAACGGGATTGCAGCGTTTTGTTTTTCGCAAGCACTTAGCGGCGGAGAGCCAACCCTTTGACCTGGTGGCCGAGAGGACATACCGATGGCGCGACCTTCCCTGGTGGGCGCTCGCCGGCAGTGTCCTGGCCTGGAGCGCGACGCTCGGTGTGGTAGCCTTGTCGATCCGCCAGCGACAGGCCCGGCGTCGGGCGGAGGCCTTGCTGCGACTGGGGCAGGTCTCGCAGATCAATGCCCTGGGCGAACTGGCCGCCGGTTTGGCGCACGAGCTCAATCAGCCGCTGACAGCGGTGTTGGCGTCCAGCCAGGCGGCGATCCGGATGCTTGATGAAGCCGATGACACCAGCGAACAGCTCTTGGCTTTGGCTGAACTCCGTCAGGCTTTGACCCAGTCGGCAACACAGGCGCGACGTGCGGCCGAAGTGGTGGCGCGCTTGCGGCGCTTGATCGAGCGGCCGGATGGCGGAAAGCGGCAGCCCGTAGAACTGGTGGCGCTCCTGCGCGGCGTGTTACAGCTGATGGCACCGGAGTGCCGCAAACGGGGAATCACCGTGCTCGGCCCGGTCGACGGTGCGGCTCAGGTGATGGCTGATCCGGTGGCGCTCGAGCAGATTGTTCATAACCTGATCGGCAATGCGCTCAACGCACTGGCTGACACGCCGTCGCCGTCGCCGACGCTGACGCTCAGCGTTCAAGCGGGGGGGCCGGGGACAGTGCAGTTGCGGGTGCGCGACAACGGCCCAGGGGTGCTACCCGAAGTGCGCGAGCGGCTATTCGAGCCCTTTGTCAGCGCTCGTCCCGGCGGTTTGGGGCTGGGGCTCAGCCTTTGCCAGACGCTGGCCGAGGAAATGGGTGGGCGGTTGATGCATCAACCCGCCCTGCCGGGCGCCGAATTCATGCTCGAACTGCCGGCGGCCGCATGAGCGCCTCGCTCTCGCCCCTTATTCATCTGGTGGACGACGATGCCGCCGTCTGCGAGGCGCTCGCGTTGCTGATCGGAACCGTGGGCTTGCGCGTCGAAACCTGGGCCGACCCCGAGCGTTTTCTGGCGGACTTCGATCGCCAGAGCATCGGCACCATCGTGCTCGATATCCGGATGCCAGGACTCTCCGGGCTGTCTGTGCTCGACCAATTGCAGGCGGCGGGCGTCGATCAGCCGGTCATCATGCTCACCGGTCATGGCACCGTCGAGCTTTGCCGGCGCGCTTTCAGGGCGGGCGCCGCAGAGTTTCTAGAAAAACCGGTGAATGATGAATTGCTGCTCGACGCCTTGCAACAGGCGGTGCGCCGGCACGTCAAAACGCGGCAGCGGCAGGCGGCGGATCAGGCGGCGCGGCAACGTTTCGCCGCGCTCACCGAGCGCGAGCGCGAGGTGTTGGGGTTGATAATCGAAGGGCTGACCAACAAGGATATCGGCCGGGCGCTGGCGGTTTCGCCGCGCACCGTGGAAACCCATCGAGCGCACCTCTTCGAAAAGCTCGGTGCGCCTTCGCTCGCCTTGCTGATTCGCCATTACGCGACGCTGGTCGCTGACTCAGGCTAAGCACAGACTGAAGATGGGCAAATGCGGCCTTGCTACCAAGAATTGCAGGCTCCGTAGTTTTACGGAGGCTTTCGCGTAATCGACCGGCTATTACCGCCGCGCGCATCTAGCTAAAGTGCGGGTCAAGGACGAAACGTTTCGTCGCTTGCGCAAACCTCAATCTCAGGAGATTCCGTTATGAAAATTGTCTTGTCATCGTTGTTTGTTTCCTTGATCTTCGTTACCTCAGGTGCCCAGGCAGAGGTCGTTCGTACCGAACGGAATATGTCACTCGAACTCGCCAACCAGATTGCTGCCGTCGGTGTTGCCGCTTGTCAGGAAAAGGGCTACGCGGTTGCGGTTACCGTGGTTGATCGGGACGGCTCGGTGCGCGCAGTGCAGCGAGCCGACAATGCCGGGCCGCATACGTTGGACTCGAGTCGCGCCAAGGCTTACACCTCGGCGTCGGCCAAAAACAGCACGCTGGCGATGATGGAAGCGGCGCAGAAAAATCCGGCCGCGGCCAATCTGGTTTACATGCCAGGCTTCCTGTTGCTCGGCGGTGGCGTGCCGATCAAAGCGGGCAACGAAGTGATCGGTGCGGTGGGTATTGGCGGCGCGCCGGGCGGCCACCTTGACGAGCAATGCGCCCTCGCCGCGCTCGACAAGATCAAGGACGCGCTCAAGTAATGGGGCGGAACCTCGGTTGCTGGTCGGTAGCGTTGCCGCTGTGTGCTGTCGTCTTCGCTGCTCCGCCTGCCGTCGCCCAAGTGCCGCCTTCGGCACGGCAGGTGGCAGCCTACGCCGGCCTGCTGGCGGCGGCGCAGCGCGGCGACCTTGAACAAATCAAGGCGCTGCTGGCAAAGAAGGCACCGCTTGAAGAGCGCGATGCCGATCGGCGCACCGCGCTCCACGTCGCCACTTTCGCTCGCCAGCGCGAGACTATCCGGTTGTTGGTGGCGGCCGGCGCCGACCTCAACGCGCTTGAATATCAACGCTACGACCCGGTGACAATCGCTGCCGTTGCCAACGACGAGGAAACACTGGCGCTCTTACTGAAGCTTGGCGCCAGCGCGAAGAATGTCACCAGCCCTTATGATGGCACGGCGCTGATCGCCGCCGCGCATCTCGGTCATGTCGGGGTGGTGCGGCAATTGATCGCCGCCGGCGCGCCGCTCGATCACGTCAATAACCTGCACTGGACGGCGCTAATCGAAGCGGTGGTACTCGGCGACGGCGGTCTCCAGCACACCGAGATCGTTCGAATGCTGCTTGGCGCTGGAGCGAATCCGGCCATCGGCGATCGGGATGGGAATACGCCGCTGGCGTTGGCGAAGGCGCGCGGCTATCAGGAAATGGCGCGCTGGTTAGGTCGCCGCTGATAGGCTGATGTCGTATTGCGGATCGGTGTTGTAGTAGCAACGCAAAGCTTGAGGCGACGTCGCACCTCGGCGTCCAGTTACACGAAGGCGGCGCCGACCAATTCTGTGAGTCCGGTGTACGTCCGGAAGCCGACCAAAGCGTCAGAACTGCGACCGTCTGCAAGGTAGCGGGTGCCGACGTAGAGCATGACATTGTCACCAGTCGGCAGCCAGTCTAAAGCAGGCGTAGCCACCACTGGCACAGATCCAACCACTTGGAGCTTCATTGAGATTGCATCCACGAGGCGGATTCCAACCTTGGCACTCGGTCGGATTGGGCCTCGAAATCTCCGCTATCCAACCCCAGAATGCAAATAGCCGAAAATAGACTACCGAACTCCTTGTAATTATTCTACGCTATGGAATAATTGCAAGGAATGAACAACAGAAACGCCACCCACCGACTCGACTGGCTCCTGTCGCGATTCCCTGCCGTCGCCCTGCTCGGCCCTCGTCAGTGCGGTAAAACCACGCTGGCACTCGATCACTGCGTGCTACTGGGTGACAAGGCGATCTATCTCGATCTTGAACGCCCCTCGGATCTCGCCCGACTGGCCGACCCGGAACACTACCTGTCGGCGCAAGATGGTCGCCTCGTGATCCTCGATGAAGTCCATCGTGCCCCCGGTCTGTTCCCCGTATTGCGCGGCATCATCGACCGGCGGCGGCGTGCCGGTGAATCCGGCAACCAGTTTCTGCTACTGGGCTCGGCCTCGCTCGACCTGTTGCAACAAAGTGGTGAATCCCTCGCGGGACGCATCGCGCATCTTGAACTCACGCCATTTCTCGCCAACGAACTGGCACCGGACACACCGGGCATATTGGATTCACTCTGGCTACGCGGCGGCTTCCCTTCCAGCTATCTGGCACCCGATGACGACACCAGCTTTGCTTGGCGTCAGGCCTATTTGCGCAGCTATCTGGAACGCGACATTCCGCAGTTTGGACCGCGCATTCCAGCCGAAACATTACGCCGCTTCTGGACCATGCTGGCGCATGAACAAGGTGCTGTGTTGAATGCCGCGCGGCTGGCCGCAGGGCTCGCGGTGTCTGGTCAGAGCATTGCCCGCTACCTTGATCTGATGGTCGATCTGTTACTGGTACGCCGCTTGCCGCCGTGGAGCGGCAACACCGGCAAGCGTCTCATCAAATCGCCCAAGGTGTATGTGCGCGACAGCGGGCTGACCCACGCACTGCTCGGCATTGGCAACCGCGACGCTTTGCTCGGGCATCCCGTACAGGGGGGCTCATGGGAAGGGCTGGTCGTCGAAAATCTGCTCGCACTGCTACCGGCGAGTGCGCGAGCTACGTTTTATCGCACCAGCGCGGGTGCCGAGATCGATCTGGTGCTCGAACTACCACCCGATGAACGCTGGGCCATTGAAATCAAACGCTCTTCAGCGCCCGTCGTCAGCAAAGGATTTCATCTTGGCTGCGCGGATATTGCTGCAACGCGGCGCTGGGTGGTCTATCCCGGGTCGGAAAGTTACCCGATGACCCGCGACATAACCGCTGTTTCGCTGACAACGCTGATGGCCGAACTGACGAACCGCGATAAACTCGCTCCATGATTCGTTTCGACCGCGTCAGCAAACGCTACCCCCCCGGAATCGACGCGCTTGGCGACCTCAGTTTCGAGATTGCAGAACGCGAACTGGCGGTTATCAACGGGCACTCCGGCGCGGGTAAATCAACCCTGCTCAAACTGATCGCCGCCATGGAGCGTCCCACCGGCGGTGCGGTGCTGGTCGGTGGCCAGAATGTGGGCAGCCTGACCCGTAGCAGCCTGCCCTACCTGCGCCGGCGTATCGGCATGATCTTTCAGGATCAAAAACTGTTGTTTGATCGCTCGGCCTTCGACAACGTCATGCTGCCGCTGGAGATCGCCGGATTTCCACCCCGTGAGGCGGCTCAGCGGGTGCGCGCAGCACTCGACAAGGTGGGGCTCGGACAGCGCGAAAAGGCCATGCCCATTGCCCTCTCTGGCGGCGAACAACAGCGGCTGGCGATTGCCCGGGCGGTGGTCAACCGGCCAAGCCTGTTGCTGGCTGACGAGCCCACCGCACATCTGGATACCGACACGGCCAACGATGTCGCACGCATTTTTATGGAATTCCACCGCGTGGGCGTCACGGTACTGATCGCCACCTATGCCAACGACCTGTTTCCGCGCGCGCGCCGTCTGCGGCTCGATCACGGAAAGTTGCTGACATGAGCATCTGGCTCACGCAGCATCTCAACGCCTTGCGACTTGCGCTGCGCCGTCTGGGTGCCATGCCGCTCAATACGTTGCTGTCGCTGCTGTCGATCGGCGTGGCGCTGGCGCTGCCGGCCGGTGGCCAGATGCTGCTGGCGAATGCGTTGCAACTGGCAGGCACCACGTCGACTGCGCCGCAAATATCGCTCTTCATGGCTAACGCCGCCGACCGCCGGGCGGCCAACGAGATCGAAAACCGTTTGCGCCGTTATGGCGGCGTCAAACAGGTGCAGTTCATGGCGCGTGAAGATACGCTGGCGCGCATGAAATCCGGTCAGGGCCTGCGTGAGGTGATTGATGCACTCCCCACCAACCCCTTTCCAGACGCCTTCGTGATTACCGCCGCCGATGATCGCCCGGAAGCCATGGAAGGGCTTGCCGCCGAATTTCGTCGCTGGCCGAAAGTCGAACATGTTCAACTCGATTCCGCCTGGGTTCGGCGACTCGACGCGCTGCTGAAGCTGGGGCGTACCGCGGTGATATTGCTGGGCGTGCTGCTGGGTGCCGGCTTGATCGCGATTACCTTCACCACGATTCGCATGCAGGTGCTGACCAGTCGGGCTGAAATCGAAGTGAGCCAACTGCTGGGCGCGACAGACGGATTCATTCGCCGGCCGTTTTTGTATTTCGGCGCACTGCTGGGGCTGGGCGGTGGCGTATTCGCGTGGGTGCTGGTGGGGGCGGCCGCGTTGTGGTTGCGCACGCCACTCGGTGATCTGGTGCGTCTGTACGATCTGACCTTGGTTATTCAACCCCTCGGCACCCTGGATTCGGCCTTGTTGCTGGCCTTTGCGGCCAGTTTGGGCTGGCTGGGTGCGCTGCTGTCGCTCAGGCAGCACTTGCGCCAACCCTGACCCCTATTGGACACTCATTGGACAATGTTAGCGTAGCATTGGCACTCTCGAACCAAGAGTGCTAATATTGCATTTAAGGAGGCCGCACATGAGCGCAGCACTATCGATTACCAATTTTCCAACACTGTCTGCCAGCAGCAGCATTGAGTCGTTTATTTCGGCCGCCAATCGCGTGCCGATGCTGAGCGAAGGCGAAGAGATTGAACTGGCTCGTCGCTTCCGTGACCAGGAAGACCTTGAAGCCGCGCGTCAGTTGGTGACCTCGCATCTGCGTCTGGTGATCGCCATTGCGCGCGGTTATCTGGGCTACGGATTGCCGCACGCCGATCTAATTCAGGAAGGCAACATCGGTCTGATGAAGGCAGTCAAACGTTACGACCCGGAACGCGGTGTCCGGCTTGTCTCATTTGCAATGCACTGGATCAAGGCCGAAATTCACGAATACATTCTGAAGAACTGGCGCCTGGTGAAAATTGCCACGACCAAGGCGCAACGCAAGTTGTTCTTCAATCTGCGCAGCATGAAGGCGGCGTTATCGCAAGATTCGGCATCCGATCAGGGCTTCAACACATTAAGCCCGACGGACGTTGCCGCCGTGGCGAAAAAACTCGGCGTCAAACCTGAGGAAGTGGTCGAGATGGAGACGCGCCTGACCGGTGCCGATGTCTCGCTCGAACCCGCGTCCGACGACGAAGAAGATCGTTTTGCGCCGATTGCCTACCTTGCTGCCGACATCAGTAACGAGCCGTCGTCCTTACTGGAACGCAAGCAATACGACCGTTTGCAAGACGAAGGCTTGCATAGCGCGCTGGCCGCACTCGACGACCGTAGCCGTGTCATCGTGCAGCGTCGCTGGCTGGTTGCCGACGGCGAAGAGGCGGCAACGCTGCATGAACTGGCCGCCGAATACGGCGTTTCAGCCGAGCGCATTCGCCAGATCGAGGTCAAGGCGCTGCAGAAGATGAAGGGCACGCTGGCGACGCAGCGCTGAGGGTTGCGCGTTGCGGGTCAGCCAGCTCCGGCTTATTTTGTCCGGAGTCGCTGAAAATCAGCGCCCATCCGCGCGGCGTCCTGGGGCGGCGTGAATACCGCCGCCAGCCGTGTTTGCGGATCAATCAGATAAATTGATGCGGTGTGATCCACGGTGTAATGTTTTTTATCCGTGGCGTCGTGTCGCTTGAAATACACCCCCAGAGCCTGCGTGAGCGGTTTCAGTGCCGCATCGTCGGCGCTGGCACCGATAAACGCCGGATCGAACGCCGCCAGGTAGTGCCGCAGCAGGTCGGGCGAGTCGCGTGCCGGATCGACGGAAACGAACAACACCTGAAAAGTCGACGCCGGGGATACGGCATTCAAATTTGATTTCAGCGCCTTCATCAAACCCAGTGCGGTCGGGCAGATATCCGGGCACTGGGTGTAGCCGAAAAACACGAAACTCCAGTGTCCTTGCAACGTGGCGTTGGTGATTTCACCCTGTGCGCCAGTCAGACGAAATGCCGGCAAGGCATGGCCGTCGCGGATTTCGGTGGCGCTCTGAATTGCCCCGATTGGTGCCCCGGCCGGTGCCGGGGTTTTATGAATTTGCTGCCAGATGGCGGCGCTACCAAGCAGTGTAAGCACTAACCCGGCCAGCGCCAGCCAACGTCCCTGCATCAGTCCTTGCGAAATCCGTAGGGATGCCAGTCTTCAGCCACTGAAGGCGGCGTTGGCCAGTTGCCGTGTGGCGGTGGTGACACCGTGCTCCATTCCAGCGAGGGCGAGCCCCAAGGATTATCACCGGCAGGCTTGCCATTCTTGGCACCCATAATCCAGTTCAGCACGGCAATAAAAAACCCGACACCGAGAATCGCCGCGCCCACCGTCATCCATTGGTGCGCGGCTTCAAACTGCGGAAAGTGCGGATAATCGTAATAGCGTCGTGGCATGCCCTTGACGCCAATGTCCATCATGATCCAGAACACGATATTCACGCCGACAAAGGTGATCCAGAATCCCAGCTTGCCCCAGAACTCGCTGTACATCTTGCCCGTGACTTTGGGAAACCAGTGATACACCCCCGCAAAGATGGCAAAGGTGCCAGCAACAGCCATCACATAATGAAAGTGACCGACGACGTAATAGGTGTCCGAAACGCCGATCGTCAGCGCCGGCAATGCCAGCGGGATGCCAGTGAGGCCGCCGATGAGAAACAGGAACACCACGCCCAGTGCATACAACATGGGGGTCGTGAAGGCGATCGAGCTTCGGTACAGCGTGCCGATCAAACCGATCATCATCAAACCAACCGGAATCGAGATCATCAAGGTGGTAATCATCTGGCCGATGCGCAGCCAGTCGGCCATGCCCGACACATACAGGTGATGCACCCACACCACCCCGGAGAGCGCCACAATGCCACCGACGCCGCCATACACCACCATTTTGTAGTTGAACACCATGTTCTTGCCGTGCGCCGCGATGACTTCATACACCACGCCGATAAACGGCAGGAAGATCACATACACGGCGGGATGCGAATAAAACCAGAACAGATTCTGATAGGTCAGCACGTCGCCGCCGTTAGCCGGGTCAAAAAAGTGCGTGCCCAAGTATTTATCCATGCTAATGAGCGTCACCGCCGTGCCCAGCACTGGCACGAACACCAGTTGCAGCACGAAAGCGCCCAGCGTGCACCAGACAAAAATATTCAGTTTGTTCAAGGTCACACCCGGGGCGCGCATGTAGGCAACCGTGGTCAAGAAGTTCACGCCACCAATGATGGAAGCGAAACCCAAAATCAGCACCGTGAAGGTGTACAGCGCCGTGTTGCCGGTGGTGATGGTTGAATACGGCGGATAACCCGTCCACATGATGTCGGGTGGATCAGGCACAAAGAAGGTGAGTAGCGCGAGAATAACGCCCACATAGAACAACCAGACCGATAAAGCATTGACGCGCGGAAAGGCCACATCCTTGGCGCCAATCATCAACGGAATGCAGTAGTTGGCAAAGAAGCCGGTCAGCGCCGGAATCTGAAAGCCGAGAATCATCACCGCGCCGTGGGTATAGAGCCAGACGTTGTATTGCGTCGGGTTGGCGGTGATGGTGGGGCCGATCGTGGATAACTCGATGCGCATCAGCATGGCCATGATGCCGGCAACCGCGAAGGCCGCCATCGATCCGATCAGGTACAGCACGCCAACGCGCTTGTGATCGGTGGTAAATATCCATTCCTTGAGATTCATATTTCAGCTTCCTCTATGGTGCTTCTCTGTGGTGCTCTATGGTGCCAGATGCGGTATCAGGTTTTTTTGGCAGCCGTGGTCGGCTTGTTGGTCTTGACGGACTTGGCTGCGGGAACAGTCTCGGTCGTTGCGGCAAGCTTGGTCTCTTCACCCTTCATCCAGGCAGCGTACTCGTCGGGGGCTTTGACGATGACGCGACCGGCCATGTAGCCGTGTGACACCCCACAATATTCGGCGCACGCGACAATATGCTCGCCGGGCTTGGTCGGATTGAACCAAAGATAGGTCACACGACCCGGCATTGAATCTTCCTTGACGCGAAAATCCGGAATGTAATGACTGTGCAAGGTATCACGACTGGTCATGCGCAACACGATGGGGGTGCCGGCGGGCACGATCAGCTCGTTTTGCGTGCGCACGCCGTTGGGATAAGTGTAATCCCAGCTGTACATGCCCGATTCGAGCTTGATCTCCATGCGATTGACCGGTACGTCACGGTAGTGATTCCACAGCACCCAGCCATTGGCGGCGGTGTATAGATCGATGGACAAAAATACGAACACGGGGATCACCACCCAACCCACGGCGCCCGCCGGTGATAATTTTACCGATGCGCCGACCTCATTACCGGGGCGGCGACGTGATGTCCAGATGAACCAGGCGGTCACCAGCGCAAAAAGCACGCCGATGATGGTGATATCCACAATCACGTTGTGCCAGAGCTTGTCCCAACCGGCGGCGGGATCATTGATCTTGACCGTTTCTGAAGCCGCACTGACCATCACGGGCAACACCATCCCGATGACGCCGGCCACGATTTGATGAACAGACCGATGAGCAAACCGGTGAACAAACCAATGAGCAAACTTACGCATGCATTTCCCCTTGTAACTTTCTTGCCATTTTTCTGCGATACAACCCGGCACCCAGCAACATCAGCGATACACCCAGAATAAAGGAGCCAACTCCGGCCAGCAGCGACAAATTCCACTGATACCGGCCTTCCGCATAGTTGTAGCTGAAGCAAGCCCCGGTTAATTGATCGAACACTGCGGTAGTGCTGGAGATACGTTCCCAGTCAGCGTCGACCAGTGCCAGTTCCACCGTTCTTGCATCCATTCGTGTGCCGTAAATGTAGCGCGCCACGCGGCCTTCCGGCGTGAGAAAAACCAATACATTCGGATGCAGAAACGCCCGCGCCGCATCCGACCAGAAGAAGTTAAAACCGACCTCTCCCGCAAAACCTTTGACATCACCCGTCTTGACCACGGCATGACGCCATCCCCCGCGCATCGCCTCCGGCACCGGGCCGGTTTTGGCGAGAAACGTGTTCGCCGTAGTGGGCGTATCACGCGCATCAAACGACACCGTCAGCACCCGATAATCCTTACCCAGCGCAAACCGATTCACCTGCGCCAGCACCTTCGCCAACTCGGCATTCATGGTGGGGCAAGTGCCGTCACAACCGTAATACGACAACAACAAAATCACCGGCTTGCCCAACAGATCAGCCACCCGAAAGTCGTTGCCGGCCACATCTGTCAGCACCGTTTCACCGCGCAACCGGCTACCCAGAAAGCGCGGCTCGTCAATCTGCATCACCGAACCGTCGGGTGCGCTGTTGCGTGTCGGCTCGGTCACTGCCCCGGCCGGCACGCTCGCGCAGGCAGCGACTACCAGTAGTAAATTTGCGAAACGACGAAAAACCAAATGATGTCCACAAAATGCCAATAAAGACCTGCGGTGCGCATAAAGCCTTCATCAACGTCACTACGCAGCACTGAGGGCAAGCCCGCAAGAAAGATGACCAGGCCAACCACCACGTGTGACCCGTGCAGACCGGTCACAGAAAAGAAAATGGTGCTGAAGGCATTCGTGCTGATGGTGAAGCCTTCGTGCATCAAATGCGACCATTCATACACCGACATGCCCAGAAAAGTTGCGCCCAGCACGATGGTCAGCATGTACCAGAAGCGAAACCCGGCTTTATTGCCCAGATGCAGCAGATGTTCGGCATAGTGGATGGTGAGAGAGGACGCCACCAGCACAAAAGTCATCACGATCGGCATCACCCGGGGCAGCGTGATGGTGCCGGCAGGCGGCCAGACATCCGCATGCAAGCGGGTGTACCAATAGCCAACAAAAAAGGAAACGAAAATCATCGCCTCGGCAAGAATGAACCAGCCCATGGCCGAGTAGGAGAAGCCATCGCCCTTGCCCATGGCCTCGCTGGTCCAGCCGGCAACACCGGCCAGAATCATCGGGATGCCTAATCCAAGCGACAGAATTGCCGCAAAACCGTTGTGATAGACGAACTTGAAGGAAAAAGCCAAGGCGAGGAACAGAATGCCAAAGCTGATGACAAAGGGCCACACACTGGTGTCCCAGTGGGCATGAGCGTGGCCGGCATGATCCGCGTGACCTGCGTGATCCTGCTGTGCCTGTGCATGATGGGCGTCGTGCGCCATTGCGTCTCCCTGATGGTGTTCGTGTATTCGTTTGATCCGGCCGCAGGAGAAAATTTCTCCTGAACGGGTTGCCAGTCGCCCGATGTTAAAACATAATTGATGTGCATCAATCACGGCGCATTATTCCAAGCTTCAAACACTTGCGCAACCCGATTCTTGAGGAAACCCGGAAGATGACCACACAGCAATTATTTGCGGCGCTGCTTTGCGCGGCATCCTTGTCGATAACCGGCGCTGCCGGTGCTGCCGGTGCTGCCAGCAAATCTGCTGCGGGTAACGCTGAGGCCGGTCAGGCCAAGGCAGCTGCCTGCGCCGGTTGTCACGGTGCCGACGGCAACAGTCTCGCAGAGATTTATGCTGCGCTCAAAGCGCCCAAGATTGCCGGGCAAGTTCCCGAATATCTCGTCAAGTCCTTGCATGACTTCAAGGCCGGCCGTCGCACCAACGATTCCATGTCGCCCCAGGCGCAAGCCGTGGCAGAGATCGACATGGCCGACATCGCCGCCTGGTTCGCCAGCCAGAAAGCCAAGCCCAACGTCGCGGCCAACAAGACATTGCTCGCGGCGGGCGAAAAGATTTACAACAAGGGCAAAGGCCGGCCTGATGTCGTCGCCGCCTGCATCGGCTGCCACGGCTTGAACGGCGTCGGCAACCGCGACTGGGCCAAGATCATGGCCGTTCCCCCGGTGATTCTGGCACCCGCCATCGGCGGCCAGCATGCCGGCTACATCAGCGATCAGCTTCTGGCCTACAAAGCCGGCAAACGCGCCACGGACAACGGCCACGTCATGCGCGACATCGCCGGCCGACTGGATGAAAAAGATATTCTGGCCGTTGCTGAGTACATTTCGACGCTGAAGCCATAACGAAAAGTCGACGCTGAAACTACGGTGCTGCGTTCAGCCTTGCAGCGCCTCCAGTAGCTTGGTGTGAATGCCGCCAAAGCTCCCGTTACTCATCACCAAAATTTGATCGCCATGCTCCGCCGTGGCGGCAATTGAGATCACCAGCTCATCGAGATTATTAAAGGTGCCTGCCTTGGTGCCCAACGGTGCCAAGGCCTCGGCCGGATCCCAGCCTAACTGGTTGGCGTAGCAGAACACCATATCGGCTTGCGCCAGACTCTCTGGCAACTGTGCCTTCATCACACCGAGCTTCATGGTGTTCGAGCGCGGTTCCAGCACCGCCAGTATGCGGGGGGTGGCGCCAACCCGCTGACGCAAACCTTCCAGTGTGACGCGAATGGCCGTTGGGTGATGGGCGAAATCATCAATCACCGTGACACCACGCACGACGCCACGGATTTCGAGCCGCCGCCGCACGCCCTTGAAGCTTTCCAGCGCCTTGAGTCCAACCGCGACCGGCACGCCGGCATGACGCGCCGCGACTAGTGCCGCCAGCGCATTAGCACGATTGTGGTCTCCCGCCAGTTCAAACTGGGCGACACAACCGACCGTTATGCTGTTTTGCGTTACCGTGAATCCGCCTTCGGCATTCGTTGCCTCAGCTTGCCATCCGGGTTCGCCATTGAACTGCGCGACCGGCGTCCAGCATCCGCGTTCCAGCACGCGCGTCAGCGCCGCTTCCTTCGCATTAGTCACAATCAGTCCATTGCTAGGCAATGTACGCACCAAGTGATGAAATTGCGTCTCGATCGCTGCAAGATCGGCGAAGATGTCGGCATGATCGAACTCAAGATTATTCAGCACCATGGTTCGCGGCCGGTAATGCACAAACTTTGAGCGCTTGTCACAAAAGGCCGTGTCGTATTCGTCGGCCTCGATGACGAAGAACGGCGAATCGGTCAAACGTGCTGAAACACCGAAGCCCTGCGGCACGCCCCCGACCAGAAAAGACGGATTCAGCCCGGCTTCCTCCAGTATCCAAGCCAGTATCGAGGTGGTAGTGGTTTTACCGTGGGTGCCGGCAACGCCAAGCACCCAGCGGCCGCGCAAAATATTTTCCGCCAGCCACTGCGGGCCGGAAACATAGGGCAGGTTGCGATCCAGCACCGCTTCCAGCAACGGATTGCCGCGCTTGATGGTGTTGCCAATCACGAACAGATCGGGGTTCAGCGCCAACTGATCGGCGTCGTAGCCGTCGGTGAGGTCAATGCCCTGCTCGGTGAGTTGCGTGCTCATCGGCGGATAGACGTTAGCATCGCAGCCCGTAACCCGGTGTCCGGCGGCGCGCGCCAGCAAGGCAATGCCCCCCATGAAGGTGCCGCAAACACCGAGGATATGAATATGCATGTCACTGTTCCGTGAAATAATGGATTGCGATTCTAACCTCGCCCCCCACCTACCAAGCACCAAGCCCATGCCGCGCCGCAAACCCGCCCCGACCGCATCCAGCCATCTGCGCCGCGCCATCGCCAGCGCGGCGGCACGCCTGATGGCCGAAGAGGGCATCGCCGACTACGGCACCGCCAAACGCAAGGCGGCGCGCGGGCTGGGGGCCGGCGACGGCGACGCCTTGCCGACCAACGAAGAGATTGAAACCGAATTGCGCGCCTGGCAATCGCTCTATCAGGAAGACGAGCAGATCGAGCGCGTGCATGATCTGCGCGTTGCGGCGCTGGATGTCATGCAAACGCTGGCCGAATTCACCCCCTGCCTGACCGGCGGCGCGGTGGACGGCACGGCCGGGCGTTACGCCGCCGCAGAAATTGAATTATTTGCCGACAGCAGCAAAGATGTCGAGATCACGCTGTTATCACGCGACATCTCCTACGAAATTATCGATAACCGCAAACCCGGGCTTGAGGCACAGCTGGCCATCGACTGGAACGACATTCCGGTGCTGTTGTCAATTTATCCGCCGCTGGCGCTGCGCCAGCAATCAAAAACCGGACGTATCCGCGCAGATGCGGTGCTGGCGCTGCTAAAAACCAGTATTCCAGGCCAAAAAATCGACAGCCATTAACGCGGACAACGATCGTCTAACAATCATCAAGCTGGACAAACTGTATCGATTTGCGGCAAACTTGCAGTCATGGCGAAGCAAACTCACAGCAAAACAGCCGAGAGCCAAAACTCGCATGCTACCGTTCTGGTGCTGCACGGCCCCAATCTGAACCTGCTTGGCAGTCGCGAACCGGCTGTTTACGGCCACACCACGCTGGCCGACATTCACCGCAGCATGGAAGATCGCGCACGCGCCGCCGGCCGCCGGCTGGAAAGCTTCCAGAGCAACCATGAAGGCGATCTGATCGACCGCGTGCAATCGGCGCGACAACAGAATGTCGGTTTCATCATCATCAACCCCGGCGGCTACACCCACACCAGTGTCGCCTTGCGCGACGCGCTGGCCGCCGTGGCGATTCCGTTCATCGAGGTGCATTTGTCCAACGTACATGCCCGCGAAGAATTTCGCCACCATTCCTATTTTTCCGACATTGCCGTCGGCGTCATCGCCGGACTTGGCAGCCAGGGTTACGAACTGGCACTCGAAGCCGCACTCACACGGCTCGGCTCGGACTAGAAGCAGCAGCGGTGGCCGCTGCTGCCGCACATTAATTCAAGCTAAAAGGAGTCCCATCCATGGACCTGCGAAAACTGAAGACCCTGATTGATCTTGTGCAAAATTCGGGCATCTCGGAACTCGAGATCAGCGAAGGCGAAGAAAAAATTCGCATCGCCAAACACGTCATGCCTGCCCCTTCGACCACGATGTTCAGTATGCCAATGGCCGCACACCCGCATGGCGGAGGCGGCTTTGCCGCATCCCCAGCGTCGACTATTGCCGCCGAACCGGCCGCCGAGCCGGATGGGCATGTGGTCAAGGCGCCCATGGTGGGCACTTTTTATCGTTCCGGCAGCCCCGATTCGCCGTCCTTTGTAGAAATCGGTCAGGCCGTCAAGCAGGGCGACACGCTGTGCATCATCGAGGCGATGAAACTGATGAATGAGATCGAGGCCGACATCACCGGCACCGTCAAAGCCATCATGGTTGAAAACGGCCAGGCGGTCGAATTCGGCCAGCCCATGTTTCTGATCGGCTGACCATGTTTGGTAAAGTATTAATCGCCAATCGCGGCGAGATCGCGCTGCGCATCCTGCGCGCCTGCCGCGAACTCGGCGTCAAGACCGTCGCCGTACATTCCGAAGCGGATACCGAAGCCAAATACGTCAAGCTCGCCGACGAATCGGTCTGCATCGGCCCGGCACCTTCCGGCTTGAGCTACCTGAATGTGCCGGCCATCATCTCGGCCGCCGAAGTCACCGACGCCGAGGCCATTCACCCCGGCTACGGCTTTCTTTCCGAAAACGCCGACTTTGCCGAGCGGGTTGAAATGTCCGGCTTTGCCTTCATCGGCCCGCGTCCGGAGACCATACGCCTGATGGGCGACAAGGTATCGGCCAAGCATGCCATGCGCGAAGCCGGCGTACCCTGCGTGCCCGGTTCTGAAGGCGCGCTGCCGGACGATCCTGTCGAGATCACCAAGATCGCCCGCGCCGTAGGCTATCCGATCATCATCAAAGCAGCCGGCGGTGGTGGCGGGCGTGGCATGCGCGTGGTGCATACCGAGGCCGCACTCATCAACGCCGTGCATATGACCCGCGCCGAGGCGGGTGCCGCCTTCAACAATCCGACGGTGTATATGGAGAAGTATCTGGAAAATCCGCGTCATGTGGAAATTCAGGTGCTCTCTGACGCACATCGCAACTCGGTATATCTGGGCGAACGCGATTGTTCGATGCAGCGCCGTCATCAAAAAGTGATCGAGGAAGCGCCTGCACCGGGCATTCCCGCACGGCTGATTACCCGCGTCGGCGACCGCTGCGCCGAAGCCTGCCGGCGCATCAACTATCGCGGTGCCGGCACCTTTGAATTCCTGTTCGAGAACGGCGAGTTCTACTTCATCGAAATGAACACGCGCGTGCAGGTGGAGCACCCGGTCACCGAACAGATCACCGGCGTGGACATCGTGCAGGCGCAAATCCGTGTCGCGGCGGGCGAGAAGCTCTGGCTCAAACAGCGCGATGTCATTATTCGCGGACACGCCATCGAATGCCGCATCAACGCCGAAGACCCCTTCAAATTCACGCCCTCGCCCGGACGCATCACCACCTGGCACCCGCCGGGCGGCCCCGGCATTCGCGTGGATTCGCACGCCTATGCCGGCTATACGGTGCCGCCACACTATGATTCAATGATTGGCAAGATCATTGCCTACGGCGACACGCGCGAACAGGCCATCCGCCGTATGCGTATTGCGCTGTCGGAAACCATGGTCGAAGGCATCAAGACCAACATTCCGCTGCATCAGGAGTTGATGCTCGATGAACGCTTCATCATCGGCGGCACCAGCATTCACTATCTGGAAGAAAAGCTCGCCGCGAAGAGCGAGGTCGGCAAGGGCTGACGGGCGCGATCCATGTGGGTCAACGTCACACTGGATACCGATGCCGACCACGCCGAGGCGCTGTCCGAGGCACTGATCGCCGCAGGGGCGTTGTCTGTCAGCGTCGAAGATGCGCTGGCAGGCACTGACGAAGAAACCCCGCAGTTCGGCGAACCCGGCTCGCCGACGACGCCGCTGTGGTCGGAAAGCCGCGTCGTAGCGTTGTTTGAGCCGGCCGAGAACCTGATCGGCCGCATCGCCGCCGCAGCGCAGGCGGCCGGCATCGACGACCTGCCGGAGATCGCTCTCGACGAGGTTGCGGAACAAGACTGGGTGCGCCTCACGCAATCACAGTTCGACCCGATCCGCATCAACGAACGCTTGTGGATCGTACCCTCATGGCATACCGCGCCCGATCCGGCTGCAATCAACCTGGTGCTCGACCCCGGGCTGGCGTTCGGCACCGGTTCCCATCCCACCACCTTTTTGTGCCTGCAATGGCTCTCTGAGACCGTGCGAGGCAATGAAACCGTGCTCGACTACGGTTGCGGTTCGGGCATTCTCGCCATTGCCGCCGCAAAACTGGGCGCTGGTTCGGTGCTGGGGGTGGATATCGACGACAACGCCCTGATCGCCGCGCGCGACAACGCCAGCACCAATCAGGTGGCGCTGCAATTACGACACTCGCGCGGGGCGCTGGATGAGCAGTTTG
>CAJAWW010000188.1 GCA_903946745.1 uncultured beta proteobacterium | reverse complement strand
GCCGTATTCGGCACCCGGGCAGAAGATGACGGGCGGTGTGTCAGAAGGGAGTTGCAGTGCCTTGCGTGCGGCGGCCTGTTGTGCGGGCGAGGAATCGAGATGCGGACGCGGCAGGTCGGCAATATTGTGCTCCGCCAATGCGGCGTAGCGTTGCACCAGTTGTGCCAATTGTGACTGGGTGCGGGTGTCGAGGCGGTGGCGTTCGTTCAGTAGCCAATAACGGGCTTCACCGTGATAGCCGATGCGGCGCGGGATGCCGGCGAAGAACGGCACCAGTGCCGACTTCCATGAGTTTGGCAGCACATAGGCTGCCGAATAGTCGACGCTGGCGAGGCGGCGACCGAGCGCGCGGCGCATCGTCCAGTTGAATTCGCCATGCCCGAAGGGGTTGCTGATGACGGCATCGACTTCCGGCATGCGCGCCAGCAAGGGCGCCGACCAGTCCGGTGCCAGCACCTCGATGCGCGCATCCGGATGCTGGCGTTTCAGCAGCGTGAAGAGCGGCTGGGCGAGGATCGTGTCGCCGATCCAGGACGGAGCGACGACGAGAATCTTCACGGGTGCAGAGGCTTCAGTGGTGACCTTTGGGACGCTCGCCGGTGAATTGATACAGCGTGCCGCAATAAGGGCACGCGGCATTCGCTTCGTGGTTTTTCAGCACATCGAGAAACACCCGAGGGTGACGCGCCCACAGCGGCGCGCCGGGGCGCGGACAGGCCAGCGGCAGATCGTGGGCGGTGACTTCGACGGTGCGCGAATTTTCGTTGATTTCGGTCATGAGGGTTCTCCGGAAAATTGGGTCGGTCAAACGTGCATTGGTCAACCGTGCGTCGATCAAACCGGGCTGAGCCAGTCGCTGTGGGCGGGCACTTTGCCATTCACCACGTCGAAAAACAACGCCTGCAACTGGGTGGTGATCGGGCCGCGGGTGCCGGCACCAATGGTGCGGTTGTCGAGTTCGCGGATGGGCGTGACTTCAGCGGCGGTGCCGGTGAAGAAGGCTTCATCGGCGATATAGATATCGTCGCGCGTCAGACGTTTGGAGACCACCGTATAGCCAAGTTCACGCGCCAGCGTGATGATGCTGTGACGGGTGATGCCGATCAGTGCCGAGGCGATTTCCGGCTCATAGATCACGCCGTCTTTGACGATGAAAACGTTCTCGCCGGCACCTTCGGCAACGAAGCCGTCGACGTCGAGCAGCAGCGCTTCATCGTAACCATCTTCGGTGGCTTCCATGTTGGCGAGGATGGAATTTGCATAAGTGGCCGCAAATTTCGCACGCGCCATGGTGACATTCACATGATGGCGGGCGAAGGACGCGGTTTTGACGCGGATGCCCTTTTCCATGCCCTCCTCGCCCAGATACGCGCCCCACGGCCAGGCGGCGACGGCGACGTGGGTCTTGGCACCACGCGGGCTGACGCCCATTTTCTCCGAGCCGTAAAAGGCGATCGGACGCAGGTAGCAGGATTCGAGTTTGTTCGCGCGCACAACTTCCTTATGCGCTTCGATGATAGTTTCTTTGTCGTAAGGCATCGGCATGCGATAGATGTGCGCCGAATTGAACAGCCGGTCGGTGTGTTCCTTGAGACGGAAAATTGCGGTGCCATTGACCGTGTTGTAGGCGCGCACGCCTTCAAAAACTGCCAGCCCGTAGTGCAATGAGTGCGTCAGAACGTGGGTGGTGGCATCGCGCCAGGGCACGAGCTTGCCGTCGTACCAGCTGAAGCCGTCACGGTCGGCCATGGACCTGGTGGATCTCCGCAGTGCGTTGAGGGAAGCGACGATTTTAGCAGGGGGCGTTAAACTGGCGGAATGAATCGTATCTGGAAACCTCGCACCTGGAAACCTAATGTCACGGTGGCCGCGCTGATCGAGCAGGACGGGCGCTACCTGCTGGTGGAAGAGGAAACCGACAACGGCGTGTGCTTCAATCAACCGGCCGGGCATCTCGACGAAGGCGAATCGCTGGTCGCCGCCTGTGGCCGCGAGGCGCTGGAGGAAACCGCTTATCACTTCACCCCTGCGGCACTGGTCGGTGTGTATCAATGGCCCCGACCCAATCTAGCAAATGCGATGAACCATGAGGACAACATCACCTATCTGCGTTTTGCCTTCGCCGGCACGCTGGGCGCACACGAAGCCGGGCGTCAGCTTGATGAGGGCATTTTGCGCGCAGTGTGGATGACACCGCAGGAAATTCAGGCCAGCGCCGCACGCCATCGCAGCCCGCTGGTGTGGCAGTGCGTAGCCGACCATCTGGCCGGGCAGCGCTTCCCGTTGGAAGTGATTCGTCACTATGCTGCGTAATTGCTTGCGCAATGCATTGTGCACCGCCTTGTTGTGGCTGGCCGCAACCGGTGTGCAGGCCGAGGAATCGGTGTCTGTCTGCTTCAATTACAGCTGTGCGGAGGAGCAGGCCGTGGTGTTTTCCGAGCAGCAGGTGGCGCAAGTGCAAGACGTGATGCGCAAGGCCGAGACGTCGGAGCAAGAACGAGTATTACTGTCGCTGGTGCTGGGGCAGTTGTATGCCTGGGCCGGACAGCAATCCCCTATTGCTGCCGATCGCGGTGGCAATTTTGATGATGATGAAGTGCCCGGCCGTATGGATTGCATCGACCACTCAACCACCACCACGCGCCTGTTGCGCATGCTGGATCGGCGCGGTGCGCTGAACTTCCATCGGGTGCTTGAACCGGCGTGGCGCGGCTTGTTTTTCCCCACACACTATTCGGCACAAATCGAGGTTATTCGCCCCTTCATGATGCCGGCAGAAACTGAGTACATTCAACGGTTTGTGGTCGATAGCTGGTTTGTTGCCAATGGCGAGCCAGCCCCGGTGCTGCCGCTGGATGAATGGATGGAAGGTGGTGACCCGGATGTTTGAACATGTCTGAAAATAAAATTGGCAAGGTGGTTGTCGGGCTTTCCGGCGGCGTGGATTCGGCGGTGGCGGCACTGTTGCTCAAGCGCGCCGGCTATGAGGTGATCGGCCTGTTCATGAAGAACTGGGAGGGTGACGATACCGACGAATACTGTTCCTCACGGCAGGATCTGGTGGATGCAGCGGCGGTCGCCGATGTGATCGGCATCGACTTCGAGGCGGTGAACTTTTCTGCCGAATACCGCGAACGGGTGTTCGCTGAATTCCTGCGTGAATATCAGGCCGGGCGCACACCCAACCCGGATGTGCTGTGCAATTCTGAAATCAAGTTCAAGGCCTTTCTCGATCATGCACTGGCGCTCGGCGCCGACCACATCGCCACCGGGCACTACGCGCAGGTGCGTGAGTTTCTTGGCGAATGGCAGTTGCTCAAGGCGGAAGACGGCACCAAGGACCAAAGCTATTTTCTGCATCGTCTGAATCAGGCGCAGCTATCGAAAACGCTCTTTCCACTCGGTCATCTCTACAAACGCGATGTGCGTCGTATGGCGGAAGAGGCGGGATTGCCCAACCATGCGCGCAAGGATTCGACCGGCATTTGTTTCATCGGCGAGCGGCCGTTCCGTGAATTTCTGGCGCGCTATCTGCCACGTCAGCCGGGTGAAATCCGCGTGTTTGGCACCGATCGCGTGATCGGACAGCATGAAGGGCTGATGTATTACACGCTCGGCCAGCGCGAGGGCTTAGGCATCGGCGGCGTCAAAGGCGCCCCGGAAGAGCCGTGGTTCGTGGCCGCTAAAGACATGACGCAAAATATTCTGTTCGTGGTGCAGGGGCATGCGCATCCGGCGCTATTGTCGGACGATCTGGTGGCACAAAATCTTTCCTGGGTGTCTGGCCGCGCCCCGCACACGCGCTGGGTGTATGCGGCGAAAACGCGCTATCGCCAGCCGGATGCGGCGTGTCAGATCGAGCAGGTGGATGCAAACGGGTGCCGGATTGAATTTGCTGCGCCGCAGTGGGCGGTGACGCCGGGGCAATCAGTGGTGGTGTATGAGTCGCGCGTCTGTCTGGGCGGCGGCGTCATTGCCGGCAGCGCGGTGCGCCCTGAGAGTGTGTTCTGAATAAATTGCTTGCATGCTGCCGTGGTATCGGGTTTAGAATCTTTTACGCTAACTTTTTTCTGGAGGGTTTTCGATCATGAACAAAGCTGAACTCGTTGAAATCGTTGCCAAGCAGGCCGACCTCAGCAAAGCTGCCGCCGGTAAAACGCTCGACAGCATCGTAGCTGCCGTGGTCAAGGCCGTGTCCAAGGGTGACACGGTGACGATGGTCGGTTTCGGCACCTTCAAATCGGCCAAACGTGCCGCCCGCACCGGCAAGAATCCAAAAACCGGCGAAGCGCTCAAAATAGCCGCCACAACCGTTCCAAAATTCAGTGCTGGGTCAGGTTTCAAGGCTGCGGTGGCCGGCAAGAAGGCCGTCAAGAAATAAATCGCCGAATGCCGTATCGTGTGATCCAATAGCCCGCGTTGCGGGCTTTTTTGTGCGCCGAGGAGAGTTAACATGATTACCACACAAACTCAGGATCAGCTCGTCGAATGCAAGGTGTTCGGCGAGTTCGCCCTGGCCGACTTCAAGGAATTCGAGGAACTGGTGCTCTACCGCATCAAGTTTTCAGGTGCCGTCGATCTGTTGGTGGATTTACGCGAAATGGCCGATTTCACGGTGGATGTAGCTTGGGAGGAAATCTGCTTTTCCAAGGCGCATTCAAGTGATTTTCGGCGCATCGCGGTGATTACGAGTAGCGAATGGATTGCCTGGAGCGCGTGGCTGTCGCAACTCTTCGTCAGTGCCGATGTGCGGGTGTTTGAAGACGAGGCCGAGGCACGCGACTGGCTGGCGGTTATCGACGAGTAAGCGCCCAGGCGACGTGTTCGCGCACCAGCGATGACGGGTGATCGGCGCGTGCGCGCAAGGTCGCGATGATCGCGTCTGCGGCCGACACACTCACTAAAACTTCCAGGGAATTTCCCAGCGCCACCGCAATATTGCGCAACCAGCGTTCATGGCCGATGCGACGAAGCGGTGAGCCGGCCAGTTTGTCGTTGAACTGCGTTTCATCCCAGTTGAAAAGTTCGACCAGTGTGGCGCTGTCCACCGCGTGGCGGGGGGCAAAATCGGCTTCGCGCGTGCGCGGCGCATCACGATTCCACGGGCAGGCCAGTTGGCAATCGTCGCAACCGTAGATGCGGTTGCCCAACAATGGGCGCAGCGTTTCGGGGATGCTGCCTTTCAGTTCGATGGTGAGGTAAGAAATGCAGCGCCGCGCATCGACCCGGCCGGGGGCGACGATGGCCTGCGTCGGGCAGTGATCGATGCAGGCCGTGCAGGTACCGCAATGGTCGGTCACCGGGGTGTCGGCCGGTAAATCGAGCGCGGTAAAAATTTCACCGAGAAAAAACCACGAACCGGCCTCGCGATTCAGTAGCAGCGTGTGCTTACCGCGCCAGCCCAGCCCGCTTTGTGCTGCCAGGGTGGCTTCCAGCACCGGAGCAGAATCGGTGAAGACGCGGTATGAAAATTCGCCGGTTTCGGTGCTGATGCGCTCCGCGAGCTTTTGCAGGCGCGCGCGCAACAGCTTGTGATAGTCGCGCCCCAGGGCGTAGCGCGAAATGGCAGCGCGCTCTGGGTCAGCGCTGGCTTCCGCCATGACCGGGTGATAATTCATGCGTGCCGTGATGACGCTGCGGGTGCCGGACAGCAACTCAGCGGGGCGCGCGCGCTTGTAGCCGCCGTTTTCTGTCCGATGCGCGGCCATATAATCCATCTCGCCGTGGCAGCCGGCGGCGAGCCAGGCGGCAAGCCCGGCTTCTGCCGCACCCGTGTCGATGCCGGAAAAGCCGATGGCATCAAATCCGAGTTCGCGCCCCCAGTCGCGGATGGCATCCTTCAGCGCAGCAACATTCTCATGCATACCGATCATCTTACCGATCTTACCGCTCTTACCGCCCTGACTTTAGCGTTGCCCTCCGAGGCCGATACATTGGCTGTCGGGGCGCAACTTGCCGCACAGCTTGTGCCGGGCACGGTGATCTGGCTGGAAGGCGATCTAGGTGCCGGCAAAACCACGCTGGTGCGTGGCCTGTTGCGCGCGGCGGGTGAGACGGGTGCCGTGAAAAGCCCTACCTACACGCTGGTTGAACTTCATGCTGTTTCTGGATTAAACTTCTATCACTTTGATTTTTATCGATTCAATGCGCCGGAAGAATATCTCGATGCGGGTCTGGACGAATACTTTACAGAAGACGCCATCTGTCTGGTCGAATGGCCGGACAAGGCTGCGCCGTATCTGCCGCCGGCCGACCTGCGCATTGCGTTGTCCGTCGTCGATGCCGGGCGATCAATTGAATTGGTCGCCGGCAGCGAAAAGGGGCGCACATGCCTAGCCGGCGTGAGATCCTCAAGTTTGCCGCCGCCAGCCTGACGCTGCTGGTTACAAAAGTCGACGCTGGCACTACGCTGCCCAGCATTCTCGCCGTGCGTGTGTGGCCGGCCAAGGATTACACGCGGATCACACTGGAACACGATCAGCCGCTCAAATTCACCCAGTCGCTGGTGAAAGACCCCGACCGGCTGGTGGTCGATATCGAAGGCATCGAATTCAACGCCGTGCTGCAAAGCCTGCCGAACAAGATCATCGCCGCCGACCCTTACATCAAGCTGATCCGCGCCGGGCGCAACAAACCGGGCGTGGTGCGCCTCGTCATCGAACTCAAGGCCGAGATCAAACCGCAAGTGTTCTCACTGAAGCCGGTCGGCGAATATGGCCACCGGCTGGTGCTCGATCTGTATCCGGCGGAACCTGCCGACCCCTTGATGGCGCTGCTGGATAAGGCCGAGGAGCCGGGGCTCAAAGCTGAAAACAGAATCGAATTACCGCAAAAAAGCGGCGAAAAACTTTCCGACAAACCGGCTGAAAAACCGGCTGAAAAATCCGCCGAAAAACCGGAGATTGCCCGGCTGGTCACCATCGTGCTCGACCCCGGCCACGGTGGCGAAGACCCCGGCGCAGTGGGGCGCGGCGGCAGCTACGAAAAAAACGTGACGCTCTCGGTGGCGCAGCGATTGAAGGAAAAAATCGACGCCACGCCCAACATGCGCTCGGTGCTGACGCGCGACGGCGACTACTTCATCCCCTTGCACCAGCGCGTGCAAAAGGCGCGGCGGGTGCAGGCCGACTTGTTCGTTTCAGTGCATGCCGATGCTTTCATCAAGCCGACGGCGCGCGGTTCCAGCGTGTTCGTGCTGTCGGAAACCGGTGCCACCAGTTCGGCGGCGCGCTGGCTGGCGACCAAGGAGAACTCGGCTGACTTGATTGGCGGCGTGAATATCGGCGTCAAAGACCCCTATCTGGCGCGCACGCTACTCGATCTGTCGCAGACCGCGACGATCAACGACAGCCTCAAACTCGGTGCCGCCGTGCTGGGCGAACTCGGCCGCATCAACACGCTGCACAAGGCGCACGTCGAGCAAGCCGGTTTTGCTGTCTTGAAAGCACCGGACATCCCGTCCATCCTGATCGAAACCGCCTTCATTTCCAACCCGGAAGAAGAAAAGCGGCTGAACGACGAGGACTATCAGGATCGCATGGCCGAAGCCATCCTCAAGGGCATTCGCCGCTACTTCGCCAAAAACCCGCCGCTGGCGAAATCGA
Source organism: uncultured beta proteobacterium (assembly GCA_903946745.1). Classification (GTDB taxonomy): domain Bacteria; phylum Pseudomonadota; class Gammaproteobacteria; order Burkholderiales; family Rhodocyclaceae; genus CAJAWW01. Next base: position 3,928 of record CAJAWW010000188.1, on the reverse strand, counting down.
AAATGGCGGCGCTGTCACCGTCTTTGTCAAAGTCAGTCCTGCGGTAAGTCTGACGCCGGGGCGGTTGATATAATCGCCGGCTTTCCGCAGTCCGGGTTTTCTTCGGGTTTCCTCCCATTTATGCTGGTATTTCGCGGTGTCCCCGAGCGGGCGACGACCTCCACGGTGCTTACCATCGGCAATTTCGATGGCGTGCATCGCGGCCATCGTGCCTTGCTGGCGCAACTGACGGCCAAGGCGCAGGCGTGCGCGTTGCCGGCGACGGTGCTCACCTTCGAGCCGCATCCGCGCGAATTGTTTGCGCCCGACCAAGCACCGGCGCGCTTGTCCAGCCTGCGTGAAAAACTCGAACTGCTGGCCGCCTGCGGGGTCGACCGGGTGCATGTCTGCCGCTTCAACCGGGCGCTGGCCGGGCTGACGGCCGATGCATTCATTACGCAGATTCTGGTGCGCGGTCTGTCGCTGCGCCACCTCATCATCGGTGACGATTTCCGCTTCGGCAAGGCGCGCAGCGGCGATTTTTCCTTGCTGCGTGCGGCGGGCGAGGCACATCGTTTTGGTGTTGAAGCCATGCACACGGTGGAGGTGGACGGCCTGCGCGCCTCCAGTTCAGCGGTGCGCGCGGCGCTGGCGGCGGGCAACCTGGAACAGGCGGCAGTGTTGCTGGGGCGTTCTTATGTCATTTCCGGGCGCGTGGGGCATGGTGACAAAATTGGCCGCACACTGGGCTTTCCCACCGCCAATGTGCGCTTGCGCCGCAACCGCCTGCCGCTGACCGGCGTGTTTGCCGTGACGGTCGCAGGTCTTGGGGCGGTGCCCTTGCGCGGCGCGGCCAGCCTCGGTGTGCGGCCTACCGTGGCGACCGGGCTGAAACCGGTGCTGGAAGTCCATTTGCTGGATTTCAGCGGCGAGATTTATGGCGCACATGTCAGCGTCAATTTCCTTCACAAACTGCGCGACGAGGCGAAATACGATTCGCTCGATGCGCTCAAGGCGCAGATTGCGCGCGACGTTGCCGCAACGCGATCCTATTTCGAGAATGACCATGACTGAACCTGAAAAAAAGAAGACGGATTACCGCAAAACGCTCAACATGCCCGACACGCCCTTCCCGATGCGTGGCGACCTGGCCAAGCGCGAGCCGGGCTGGGTGCAAGACTGGCAGCAAAAGCAGCTCTATCAACGCATCCGCACTGCTGCCAAAGGCCGCCCGCGTTTCGTGCTGCACGACGGCCCGCCTTATGCCAATGGTGATATTCACATCGGCCATGCGGTAAACAAGATTCTCAAAGACATCATCGTCCGCGCCAAAACGCTCTCGGGCTTTGATGCGCCCTATATTCCCGGCTGGGATTGCCACGGTCTGCCCATCGAGCATCAGATCGAAAAAACTCATGGCAAGCACTTGCCCTCGAATCAGGCGCGTGAACTTTGCCGCAGCTATGCTCAAGAGCAAGTCGCGCGGCAGATGAAAGATTTCATCCGTCTGGGCGTGCTGGCAGACTGGGATCGCCCCTATACGACGATGGAATATCGCACCGAGGCCGACGAAATTCGTGCGCTGGGCGAGATGTATCGGCGCGGTTATCTGTTCAAGGGGCTGAAGCCGGTGAACTGGTGCTTCGATTGCGGCTCGGCACTGGCCGAGGCCGAGGTTGAATATGCCGACAAAAAGTCACCAGCCATCGATGTGGCGTTTTTGCTCGATACCACGGAACGCCCCCGGCTGGCGGCGGCTTTTGATCTGGCAACGCTGCCGGAAAAATCCGTCTACGCGGTGATCTGGACGACCACACCGTGGACGATTCCCGGCAATCAGGCGCTCAACGTGCATCCGGAATTTGTCTATGAACTGGTTGATACGTCAAAAGGTTTATTGATCCTCGCCGCCGAATTACGCGCGCAAGCACTGCAACGTTTCGGCCTCGAAGGCCAGGTACTGGGCGCAACGCGTGGCCTCGCGCTGGATCGAATGAATTTTCGTCATCCACTTTATGATCGTGCTGCGCCGATTTTTCTCGGCGAATACATCACGCTCGACACCGGCACCGGCATCGTGCATTGCGCCCCTGCCTATGGCGTGGAAGACTTCGACGCATGCCGCCGCGCCGGCATGCGCAACGACGACATCCTGACCCCCGTGCAGGGCGACGGCCGCTTTGCCGAAAGCCTGCCCTTCTTCGGCGGCCTCAATGTCTGGAAGGCCAACCCGCTGATCGTTGAAAAACTCGCCGAAGTCGGCCATCTGCTGGCAGGCGGTGAAATTACGCATAGCTATATGCACTGCTGGCGGCATAAAACACCGATCATTTACCGCGCGACCACGCAATGGTTTGTCGGCATGGATCGACAGCCGAGCGAAGGCAGCGGCACGCTGCGCGACGCGGCGCTCAATGCCATTGCCGCCACCGAATTCTTCCCCGCCTGGGGCAAGGCGCGGCTGCACGCCATGATCGCCAACCGCCCGGACTGGTGCGTCTCGCGCCAGCGCAACTGGGGCGTGCCGATCCCGTTTTTTCTGCACAAGGAAACCGGCGAAGCGCATCCGCGCACGCTGGAACTGATCGAGGAAATCGCCCGGCGCGTGACCGAGGGCGGCATCGAGGCGTGGTTTGCGCTGGATGCGCAGGCGTTGCTCGGCGACGGCGAGCACGGCGCGGCCAAGTACGGCAAGATGAACGACACGCTCGACGTCTGGTTCGATTCCGGCACCACGCACTGGTCGGTGCTGCGCGGCTCGCACGCAGCCGATTGCGCCTACCCCGCCGACCTGTATCTGGAAGGCTCTGACCAGCATCGCGGCTGGTTTCATTCGAGTTTGCTGACCGGTTGCGCCATTGATGGCCGCGCGCCCTACAAGGCGCTGCTGACGCACGGTTTCGTGGTCGATGGCAAGGGCATGAAAATGTCCAAGTCGAAAGGCAACGTGGTTGCACCACAAAAAATTTCCGACTCACTGGGTGCCGAAATTTTGCGCCTGTGGGTCGCCAGCACAGACTATTCGGGTGAGTTGTCCATCGACGAAAAAACCATTCTGCCGCGCGTGGTCGAGATCTATCGCCGGTTGCGCAACACGCTCAAATTTCTGCTCGCCAATACCGTCGATTTCGATCCGGCCACCCATGCGCTGCCGGTGAGCGACTGGCTGGAGGCCGACCGCTACGCGCTGACCATCACCCGCGACCTACAGCAACAGTGCCTTGCCGCCTACGACCGCTACGAGTTTCACAAGATCGTCCAGGCGCTACAGAATTTCTGTGCTGAAGATCTGGGTGCCTTCTACCTCGACATGCTGAAGGATCGGCTCTACACCACCGCCGTGCATTCGCGCGCGCGGCGCTCGGCGCAGAACGCGCTGTTCCACATCGTGCAGACACTCACGCGCCTGATGGCACCGATCCTCTCTTTCACCGCCGAGGAAATCAGCACGATTCAGGGCGGCGACAGCGTCATGCTGACGACCTGGAACACGTTGCCCGAGGGTGCTGACGAAGCGGCATTGCGAGCGCGCTGGCAGGCACTTCGCACCGTGCGCGGCGAGGTGCTCAAACGCATCGAGGATGTGCGCTCAGCCGGCCATGTCGGCTCATCGTTGCAGGCGGAAGTGGAAATTTGCGCGGCGGGTGAAACCTTTGATCTGCTGACTGCGCTGGGCGACGACCTCAAGTTTGTGCTGATCTGCTCGCGCGTGCACATGCGAAAAGTCGACGCTGGAGAGACGGTGATTCAGGTCGTTCCCAGCACGCACGCCAAGTGCGCACGCTGCTGGCATTATCGTGAGGATGTCGGCCAGCACGCGCAGGCGGCAGAACATCCTGAGCTGTGCGGACGCTGCGCCAGCAATCTGTTCGGCGCGGGTGAGGAGCGTGCGTTTGCCTGATCGCGCACCCAAGCTCGCACCCGCAGCACCCACCTTGATGCTGCGTTG
>CAJAWW010000187.1 GCA_903946745.1 uncultured beta proteobacterium | reverse complement strand
TGTCTGGCGCTGTGCCATTTTGCATGAACTGAATGGCGAATGCCGACAGCACCGCCGCAGCCGGCGCACAGGGTGCTGTAATCAGGCGCTGCGTGCCACCTAGCGCCGGTGCGACAAGACCCAGCTGAGTGTGGTCACGTGATTTGATGGTGCGATATTCGCGTTTGGTGATGGATGTACAGTGGTGATGGAGAAAGCACAACGCCGACGAATGACGCCGGCGTTGTTGTTGGTGGAACTGCTGAAGGAGTAATCAGAACGGAGCGTCGTCTGACATGTTGAGCGCAGAGGAACGGCTATTGGCGCGCTGTTGCTGCGCGTAGAAGTGGCAAATCTGTTCGCCGTAGTGGGCGTCGAAGCGATCGACAATTTCGCCCAGGAAGTTGTAGATCATAACGGCGGTGGCGTCGTCGAGTTCGGGCAAGGGGAGTGTGACCGTCACCATGACGGGATCTGGCGCTGTAGGCGGAGTAGATGGTGTTCTCATCGGCTCGCACCCACCCGGCGAGATGGCACACGGTCCGATGGCGCAAAGACCTCCAGATACAGCTTCTCATCAAGCAGCGGCAACTCACGCTGCGCCGCCACCGCCAGAAGTTCGGCGGCCAAGGTGGTCAGGATGCGGTAATTGCCGGCGGCGTGATCGCACAAGGTATGGCGCAGTGACGGCGTCATCAGACTCGCATTACCGGCCTCGGCCAGCACATGATCGAGACAGGCCAGCAGCTCCTCGGGCGACGCATGCTCCGTCGCCAACCGTGTACGGATGCGGCTACCCAGAGGCAACAACTCCTCGCGCCGAAGCTTCTCGATCAAACGCGCATCGCCGGCCAGCACCACGCACAACAGCGGCTGCGAATCGAACCGGGCGCTCGCCAGAAGGCGCAACTCTGACAGCGTCGCCGGCGCCATTTCCTGGGCTTCATCGACCAGCAACACCGGCCGGCGGCGTGTCGTCTCCAGATGCGAGAACCACGTCTCGCGCAAGGACTTGAACCCGCCCCAGCGGTTATGGGGCTTGAGCGGCACGGCAAAGATATCGCCCAGCTCCCGATAGAAATCGACGAGGCTGCTCTGCGGATGCGTAATCACGCCCACGGTGATATCGGGCAGACGGGACAGTCGCTGGGCCAGCAGGCGCAAGGCCACGCTTTTGCCCGATCCCGGATCGCCATGAATCATCGCAAAGCCGCCTTCGCGAATTAACGCCTGCTCGATGCGCCAGCAGAAGTTCTCGACACGGGGCGAAACATACACGGCCTCGGTGGGCAGTTCCGGTGAGAAGGGATTCCATTTCAGCCCATAGAGGGCCAGCAGTGTCGGGTTCATGCGCAGTCCTTGTCAGACGTTGGAAGATAGGCGGGAGGCAAGCCGGTAGCGGCGTACTCGGCGATCAACTGGCGCAACAGCGGCGCCATGCCGGAAGGCGGCGTCGGCACGGCATCGTTCACTCTGCATGCGTTCGGTGTCAGTGCCCGGCGCTGGCCATCGGCATTGGCCGACTTGTCCAGGGGGCGCAGGGCACAGAGAATGCGGCCGGCCCGAGCATCAACCAGGTCGACACGGGTCAAGTCCCAGCGCGCGTAGCGCAGGTGGACCTGCACGAGATGACGGTAAGCGGCGGGAATCTCGAAGCGCGCACCGGCCAAGCTCACTGTGCCGTCCGAGCGCCGTTGCCGGCGCGCCACCTCGATGCGAAATGCTGCCGCCAGTTCCGCCGTCGCAGGACAGTCGCGCCGGACATTGGGGCCGGCCAGATAGCGGGCCAGCGGCGTGGTGCCGATCTCGGAATGGAGCGTGCGGTGATACTCCTGCTCGACCCAGGCTTGGGTCGCCTGATTGAGCAGATCCAGTGTGAC
>CAJAWW010000186.1 GCA_903946745.1 uncultured beta proteobacterium | reverse complement strand
GGGCGCACCAGATCTTTCTGGATTTCGGAATAAATATTGTCCGAAGTCAGCGGCAGTTCGGTCGCGACAATCGATTCGCGGATCGAATCACGCGAGATGAAATAGCTGACCAGCGTGGTGGCGAGAAATCCGACACTGAGCAGCAGCCACAGCGCCGTAATCAGCTTGGTTTTGTCGCTGAGTGATTTGATGTTTGTCATAACCAGACAGTTTATGCGCGAAACCGTCGCTGCATCCAATCAATCACATCATCAACGCAAGTGTAGACCACCGGAATTACCAGCAGGCTGAGGAAGGTGGAGGTAATCAAGCCGCCGATCACCACAATTGCCATGGGTGCGCGAAAACTGGGGTCGGTGCCCAGGCCGATGGCAATCGGCAACATGCCCGCCCCCATGGCGATGGTGGTCATGACAATTGGGCGGGCGCGTTTTTGGCAGGCGTCGAGCAGCGCATCCCAGCGGTTCATGCCGAAATCGCGGCGTGCCAGCACCACATAGTCGATCAGCAAAATGGAATTTTTGGTGGCGATGCCCATCAGCATGATGAGGCCGATCATCGAGGGCATCGACACTGCCGTGTGGGTGACGAAAAGCGCGAGGAAAGCACCGGGAATCGACAGCACCAAGGCAATCAGAATGGTGGCGGGCTGAATGAAATCTTTGAACAGCAGCACCAGCACAATGTAGATGCACAGCACGCCGGTCGCCATCGCCAGCCCGAAGCTGGCGAACAGTTCGCCCATCGCTTCGGCATCGCCGACCGTGGTCTGCATCACCCCCGGCGGCAACTTGCGCAGGCTGGGCAGCGCCATGGCTTGTGATTCAACCAGCCCCAGCGGCTGGCCGTTGAGTTCAATTTCAAAATTCACATTGCGTAGCCGGTCGTAGCGGTCAATTTCGGCCGGACCGCTGGCGATCGCCAGTTGCGCCACATTGCCTAACATCACCGGGCCATTGCGCCCCGGCACGGCGATGCGTTCGAGCAGCGCAAGGTCTTGCCGTGCCTCCACTGGCAAACGCACCACGATGGGAATCTGCCGCTGCGACAAATTGAGTTTGGCGAGCGACTGGCTGTAGTCGCCCGACGTTGCAATGCGCAGCGTGTCGGCCATGGCTGCGGCTGTCACGCCCAGATCGGCCGCCGCCGCAAAATCAGGCCGCACCACCAGTTCCGGGCGCACCAGGCTGGCCGAGGTGGTGACATTGCCAATGCCGGGGATGGCGCGCAACTCGCGTTCCACCTGCCGGGCGTGCGTGGCCAGCACCTGGCCGTCTTCGCTGGCCAGCACCAGAATGTATTTTTCTGACGAGCCGCCAAAACCCACACTGACGCGCACGCCCGGCAGATCGGCCAGCAGTGCGCGCAGCTCGGTTTCCACGGTCTGCTTTTTGATGCCGCCGCGCTCGTCGCGTGGCGTCATGTTGAGCGTGAGCGTAGCCTTGCGCGCTTCGGAGGCGCCGCGCGGGGCGAACGGGTCGCTGCCGGCCGCTCCGCCGCCCACGGCGGTGTAGATCAGTTTGATATGCGGATGTTTTTCCACCAGCCGTCGGGCGTCTTCAGCGACGGCCAGCGTTTGCTTGAAGGTGCTGCCTGGCGGCAAGGTGAGGTACACCTGCGTTTGCGAAAGATCGTCGGGCGGCAAAAATCCGGTTGGCAACAAGGGCACCAGCGCAAACGAGCCGATGAAAAACAACGCCGCACCGATGGCCGTGCGCAGGCGGTGGCGCAAGCAGGCGGCTGTCCAGTCCATCACCACCTGCAACCAGCGCGGCTGGTGCGCTTCACCTTGCGGTGGACGTAGCAGATAGGCCGCCATCATGGGCGTGAGCATGCGCGCCACTACCAGCGAAAAGAACACCGCAATCGCGGCTGTCCAGCCGAACTGGACGAAGAACTTGCCTGGCACGCCGCTCATGAAGGCCGTGGGCAAAAACACCGCGATCAGCGTGAAGGTGGTGGCGATCACCGCCAGCCCGATTTCGTCGGCGGCCTCCATTGCCGCCGCGAAGGGTGTCTTGCCCATGCGCAGATGACGCATGATGTTTTCAATTTCGACAATCGCATCATCGACCAGAATGCCGACCACCAGCGAGAGCGACAAGAGTGTCACCACGTTGAGCGAAAAGCCCATGTAGTACATCGCCGCAAAGGTTGGGATGATGGACAGCGGCAGCGCCGCCGCCGATACCAGCGTGGCGCGCCAGTCACGCAAAAAGAACCACACCACCACCACAGCCAGCAGCGCACCTTCCAGCAGCAGAATCATCGAGCCGACAAAATTTTCCTGCACCGGGTCAACAAAATTGAAGGCTTCGGTGACTTGAATATCGGGGTGGTCGGCTTTGATTTTTTCCAGATGCACGCGCACATCTTTCGCCACTTGTACTTCGCCCGCCCCCCGGCTACGGGTGATCTCGAAGCCGACCACCGGTTTGCCGTTAAGCAGTGCCGCCGAACGAATCTCGGCCACGGTGTCGCGCACGGTGGCCACCTGATCGAGCCGCACCCGGTGGCTGTTGCCGGCGAGCGGAATTTCCATGGCACCAAGCTCTTGCGCCGAGGCCACGTTGGCCAGCGTGCGCACCGATTGTTCGGCACCGCCAATGTCGGCACGGCCGCCGGAAGCATCGCTTTGCACCTGCCGCAACTGGCGCGAAATGTCGGCCACGGTAACGCCCAGCGCCAGCATGCGCACGGCATCGGGTTCCACATGCACCTCGCGATCCACGCCGCCTACGCGCGCCACGGCACCCACACCGCGCACCGCCAGCATGCGCCGGGTGACGGTGTTGTCCACAAACCACGACAGCGCTTCGTCGTCCATGCGGTTCGATGAAACGGTATAGGTGAGAATTGGTGCGCCGGCCAGATTGACGCGCGAGATCACCGGATCACGCAAATCGCCCGGCAACTCGGAACGGATGCGCGCCAGCGCATCGCGCACGTCATCCACCGCTTCTTGCGTGGGCTTTTCAAGACGGAATTCGACGGTGACGGTCGCGGTGCCGTCTTGCACCTTGGTGTAAATATGTTTGATGCCTTGCAGCGTGGCGACGGCATTTTCAATCTTGCGCGCCACCTCGGTTTCCATCTGTGCCGGCGCCGCCCCCGGCAAGGCGGCGACCACCGATACCGTAGGCAGATCGATATCGGGAAATTGCTGAATCTTCATCCCGCGAAACGCCATCACCCCGACCAAGGTGAGCAGGATGAACAACATGATGGCCGGAATCGGGTTCCGTATTGACCAGGCGGAGACGTTCATGTTTGAAAGGCTTTTTTAACCACGGGGGTGCTTTGCATGATTGAGATTCCGCTTCGCGGGCAATCAACGGGGGGCACGGGGATTTTTACGTTTTTGAATTTCCCCGTGCCCCCCGTGTTCCCCGTGGTAAACCGCTTTTGCCTCACTGTCCCACCACCCGCACCAAATCCCCATCCGCCAAAAACCCCACGCCGCTGGCGACGAGTTGTGTGGTGGCCAGCTTTGCCGTGTCTACACCGTCGACTATTTCGATACGTTCGCCCTGGCGGCGGCCGACGCTGACTTT
>CAJAWW010000185.1 GCA_903946745.1 uncultured beta proteobacterium | reverse complement strand
ATATTCCGGTGATGCTTGAAGATGAAGCGCGTGCGCTGGGTGCCGACGAAGTTTGATGTCTTTTCGCGTTGTCATTCCGGCGCGTTTTGCGTCGACCCGATTACCCGGTAAGCCGCTCGCGGATATCGCCGGCAAGCCCATGGTGGTACGGGTGGCCGAGGCGGCGGCGAAAAGCGGTGCCGACGAAATCTGGATCGCCACGGATGACACCCGAGTTTTCGATGCGGTGCAGGCGTGCGGCCATCGTGCAGTGATGACGCGAGCCGATCATCCGTCGGGCACCGATCGTCTGGCCGAAGTTGCCTTGCAACTCGGATGGACGCAGACGGACGTGGTGGTGAATGTTCAGGGCGATGAGCCGCTGATCGATCCCGCACTGATCGACCGGGTGGCGGCGGCGCTGGTTATCGATAGCGATGCCGCAATCGCCACCGCCGCGCATCCTTTGACCGACATTGAAGAATTTTTTAATCCGAACGTGGTGAAGGCGGTCGTGGGCAACCATGGACGCGCCCTGTATTTTTCGCGGGCGCCGATTCCGTGGCCGCGTGATGCGTTTGCCGCGAACCGGACGGCACTGCCAAAAGATTTTCCGGCGCGTCGGCATATCGGGCTATATGCCTATCGGGTGAGTTTTCTACAGCGCTATGGCAGTCTGCCGCCGGCACCAATCGAACAATGGGAGGCGCTGGAACAACTGCGCGCCTTGTCGGCCGGGTTTGCGATTCATGTTGTCGATGTCGCACACGCGCCGATGCCGGGGGTGGATACGCCGGAAGATCTTGAGCGGGTGCGAAAGTTTTTTGCACCCGGCGATGTTGTTTGACCCGAAGCCCGAATATCGGTATCTTGGTTCTAGCGGCAAAATAGGGTTTCCAGGCGTCAATAAACTCAATAAACAGACTTGGAACCTGATCGGCCACACCATCCACAAAACAATGATTGGAGCGAGTATGCACCTGATTCTTCTGGGGCCTCCCGGCGCAGGCAAGGGCACCCAAGCCAGCTTTATCTGCGAAAAATTCAAGATTCCCCAAATCTCTACCGGTGACATGCTGCGTGCTGCGGTCAAAGCCGGCACGCCGCTGGGTATTGAAGCCAAAAAAATTATGGATGCCGGCGGGCTGGTTTCCGACGACATCATCATTGGTCTGGTCAAAGACCGCTTGAAGCAGCCCGATGCCGCTAATGGTTACCTGCTCGATGGCTTCCCGCGCACCATTCCGCAAGCCGAAGCCATGAAGGCGGCCGGCGTGCCGATCGGTCATGTGCTTGAAATCGACGTGGCCGACGAAGAAATTGTCGGTCGCATGAGTGGCCGCCGGGTGCATCCGGGATCGGGGCGCACCTATCACGTCAAGTTCAATCCACCCAAGGTCGAAGGCAAAGACGACGCCACCGGCGAAGCCCTGATCCAGCGCGATGACGACAAAGAAGAAACCGTCAAAAAACGCTTGCAGGTTTATCGTTCGCAGACCCTGCCGCTGGTTGATTACTACAAAACCTGGGCGGCGCAGGGCGATGCGGCCGCACCCAAATACCATCGCGTGGAAGGCGTCGGTGCGGTTGATGGCATCACCGCCAAGGTGCTCGTCGCACTTTCCTGAGACGAAGCGATGGCCGCCAAAAACGCCCTCTACGCACAGTCCGGTGGCGTAACGGCGGTCATCAACGCATCCGCGTGCGGCGTGCTCGAAAGAGCGCGCACGCACCCGGAAAAAATCGGCAAGGTTTTCGCCGCCAAGGATGGCATCTTCGGCATCCTGCGCGAAGAGTTTTACGACACCAGTTGCGAACGTCCGCAACAGATCGCCGCACTGCGCCATACACCGGGCGGTGCTTTCGGTTCCAGCCGTTACATGCTGCCACGTCCGGAGAAAGACCCCGTCGTTTGGCAGCGTCTGGGCGAGGTGTTTCGCGCGCACGACATCGGTTACGTTTTCATCAACGGCGGCAACGGCTCGATGGATACTTGCCAACTGCTCACGCGGCTGGAAGAGGTTGCTGGCTGGCCGGTGGTGTCGATCGGTGTACCTAAGACCATCGACAATGATCTAGCGTGCACCGATTGCTCTCCTGGTTTCGGTTCCGCCGCCAAATATCTGGCCACCTCGATTCGTGAAGTCGGGCTGGATGTGAAGGCAATGGAAGAATCCACCAAGGTCTTCATTCTGGAAGTGATGGGTCGTCACGCCGGCTGGCTGACGCTGGCCTGTGGCTTGGCGGCAGAAGAACCCGGCGACGGGCCGCACATTCTGCTGGTGCCGGAAGTAGCGTTTGATGAAACGCGCTTTCTCGACAAGGTGCGCGAAACCGTCGCCACGGTGGGCCACTGCATCATCGCGGTTTCCGAAGGCATCAAGAATGCCGACGGAACCTTCTACGCCGAGCAACAAAAGTCGGAAACCTACGGCTTCGAACAACTCGGCGGTGCCGGTCCGCGCATTGCCGAGTTGATCCGCACGCAACTCAAAATGAAATGTCATTGTGCGGTGGCCGATTATCTGCAACGCGCCGCGCGTCATCTGGCCTCGCGCACGGATGTCGAGCAAGCCTACGCCGTAGGGCGTGCCGCCGTCGGCATGGCCTTGGGCGGACTCACCGGCGTCATGCCCGGCATTGTGCGCATCTCCGACGATCCGTATGTCTGGCGGGTTGATCCAATACCACTGGCGGGGGTCGCCGATCTTGAAAAACTGCCCCCGCGCGAGTTTGTCAGTGCGGATGGCTTCGGCATCACCGATGCTGCGCGCACCTATTTGTTACCGTTGATTTCCGGCGAAGATTACCCGCCTTTCCACAACGGCCTGCCCGCGTTCGCGCGTCTCAATTACGTGATGGTCGAAAAGAAGCTGCCACCATTTCAGGTGTCGTGACGGCGAATTTGCCGCATCCCCAGCGTCGACTTTTCAGCGCAGCATTTATTTCGTGATTATCATAAAAAAACTCTGTTCACTACGGAGGACACGGAGAACGCAGAGGAAAACAAGGCATTGAAACAAAAAACGCACTCACCTGCCGGGTGGGTAGGTATGCCGACGGGTTGTGGTTTTTCTCCGTGCCCTCCGTGTCCTCTGTGGTGAGAACTGAGTTTTTAAGGATTATTGACCATGCGATCCCATTTCTCGCCTATCGAGCCGTATCGTACGGGCACTCTCCCGGCATCCGATGGGCATATCGTTTATTTTGAGGAGTGCGGTAACCCAAACGGCATTCCGGTGCTGTTTCTGCACGGCGGCCCCGGAAGTGGTTGTCGTGCGGAGCATCGGCAGTTTTTTGATGCGGGTCGCTTTCGTGCTGTTCTTTTCGATCAGCGCGGCTGCGGTCGTAGTACGCCCTTGGGTTCTCTACAGTCGAACACGACACCGGATCTGATTGCTGATATCGAAGCCTTGCGGTACTTATTGGGCATCGAACGCTGGATTGTGTTTGGCGGGTCATGGGGTGCGACGCTGACGCTGGCTTATGTGGTTGTGCATCCGGCGCGCGTTGCTGGAATGGTGCTGCGTGGGGTGTTTCTGGCCTCTGCCGGAGAGTTGGACTGGTACATCAACGGTCTTGGTCAAGCGTTACGGCAGGCGCGTGCGGAGCTTGATGAGGGATTGACGAGCACAGAGCGGGGCAGGCTGATTCAAACCTATGCAGCGCGTATATCTTCGATGAATCCGGCAGTGCGTGATGCTGCGGCGTTGGCCTGGTTGCGCTATGAAGCGGCTGCGATGAATGTTCCGCTGCCGGATACGCTGACGCCGCAGTCGCGGGGCAAGGCGCTGGTGCAGTTGCACTATCTGGCAAACGGTTGTTTTTTTGATGCAGATGACATTCTGCGCCGATTGCGTGCCTTGCAGACTATTCCCACCATTGTGGTTCAGGGCGCGCGTGACAGGATATGTCCTCCGGCCGCCGCGCGGTCGGTGGCGGCAGCCATCCCCGGTGCTGAGCTGGTGCTGCTGGCTGATGAAGGGCATGCGGCATCGGCCGAGCTTATGGCGAGCGCGTTGATCGACGCGCTGGATCGTGTGGCCGAAAAATACGGAAATTCTTGAGTCCGTTATACGCAAAACACCCGCATCAGGTGACAGTGAGTATCGGTATAGTCGCAGCGATGAAAATTCATGTCCTAGGTTCTGCCGCCGGTGGCGGCTTCCCGCAGTGGAACTGCAACTGCCGTAATTGTGCCGGTGTGCGTAGCGGTAAGGTTCGCACACGGCCGCGTACTCAGTCGTCCATTGCCGTCAGTGATGGTAGCGACAACTGGGTTTTATTCAATGCGTCGCCCGATTTGCTGACCCAGATCAAGTCGTTTCCCGGCGCACAGCCTGGCCGGGCACTGCGCGATACCGGTATTGCCGGCATCGTGCTGGTTGACGGCCAGATCGATCACACCACCGGATTGCTGATGCTGCGTGAGGGCAAGCCGCTGGACATCTGGTGCACCGATATGGTGGCCGAAGACCTGACGCGCGGGAATCCGTTATTCAAGGTGCTGGAACATTTTTGTACGGTACGGCATCAGCGCATTGAGGTGGCACCGCCGGTTCCCTTTATTGTTCCGGCTGTTCCGGGGTTGCGGTTCACCGCCATTCCGCTGGTGAGCAAGGCACCACCTTATTCACCGCATCGCCATGATCCGCAACTGGGCGACAACATTGGGGTATTGATCGAGTCATTGGCCACTGGACGGCGTGTGTTTTATGCGCCGGGCTTTGGTCAGATGGAAGCGCATCTCGATTCGTTGCTGCGCGATTCGGATTGCGTGCTGCTCGATGGCACTTTCTGGACGGACGACGAAATGATCCAGCTCGGCATTTCCACGCAAACTGCGCGTGCCATCGGTCATCTTCCGCAGTCTGGCGCCGGGGGCATGATCGAACTGCTTTCGGGTTATGAGAGGCCGCGCAAGATACTGATTCACATCAACAACACAAATCCTATCCTTGACGAAGATTCGACCGAGCGTGCGGCACTGACCGCTGCAGGTATCGAGCTTGCCTTTGACGGCATGGAAATAGACCTTTAGAAAACTTCCGGATACCTTCATGACTGCACAACAAGACACCAATCTCCCGGCCTGGACGCGCGAAGAGTTCGAGGCGCAGCTGCGCGGCAAGGGCACGCGCTACCATATTCATCACCCGTTCCATGTGATGATGAATGAAGGCAAGTTGAGCCAGTGGCAGATTCAGCGATGGGTCGCCAATCGCTACTACTACCAGATCATGATTCCGATCAAGGATGCTGCGATCATGGCCAATTGTCCCGAGCGTGACGTTCGCCGGCACTGGATACAGCGCATCATCGATCACGATGGCACGCAGGGTAACGAGGGCGGCATCGAGGCATGGGTTCGGCTCGGCGAAGCCTGTGGTCTGCCCCGGGAACAGATTGTGTCGCTGGAGCACGTGTTGCCCGGTGTCCGCTTCGCCGTGGATGCCTACGTTAACTTTGCCCGTCAGCGTCCGTGGCAGGAGGCTGTTTGCGCGTCACTGACCGAACTGTTCGCGCCGACGATTCATCGTTCCCGCATCGACTTGTGGCCGCAGCACTATCCGTGGCTACAAAGCGAAGGTTACGAATATTTCCGCAAGCGCTTGTTTGAGGCACCGCGTGATGTTGAAAACGGATTGAAGGTGACTTTCGACTACTTCAACACTCGCGCTCTGCAGGAAAGGGCGCTGGATATTCTGCAGCTCAAGATCGACATTCTGTGGTCCATGGTTGATGCCATGGCAATGGCCTACTGCAAAGTCGACATTCATGCCGAAGCACCGTAACACCGGCATTACCGCGATTCATGAAAATCATTAGTTTCATATACGGATTCCGCAGAGGACTATCGCCATCGAGTCGGGTAAGATTCCAACGTGTGCAGAAGGCTTTAATTGCACAAATTCGTTCTTAACCAATTTACAGGAGACTTGAATATGAAATGGGATACGCCTGCATACTGCGACATTCGTCTTGGCTTTGAAGTTACCGCCTACGTTTACGTTCGCTAAGTTTTGAAAAATAAAGCGGAGATGGCTAGCGCCATCTCCGCTTTTACTTTGGTTCAGGAGAATGTCTGTGAGTGACGTCGCCGAAGATCGGCAACTCAGTGGCAAAGAGCAGCCGCGATTGAATCCGCTGTTCATGTTCCGCTGGGAAGAAAGCCAGAATGCCCATGTCTTGTTGTATCCGGAAGGCGTGGTAAAGCTCAACGGCAGCGCCAGTACGATTATTGGTCGTTGCGACGGAGTCAAGTCGATCGACCAGATCGCTGCCGAGTTGAAAGCCGAATTCGTAACCGATGACGCAGATATCGAATCCGGCGTCCGTCAATTCATGGAGGTCGCACATGCCAAAGGATGGCTCGTCGTTTAGTCTTGATGGGCAAGGCAAGCCGTTGTGGCTGGCTCTTGAACTGACCTATCGCTGCCCGTTGAAGTGCGTCTGGTGCAACAACCCACTCGACTTCGAAACCTATACAAAGCACGAACTCTCAACGGAAGAATGGAAGAAGGTTCTGCGTGAGTCGCGCGAACTTGGTTCGTTGCAACTCGGGTTCACCGGCGGTGAGCCGATGATGCGCGATGATCTCGAAGAGCTCGTCGGCTACGCGAATGAACTCGGTTTTTATACCAACCTGATTACTTCCGGAATCGGTTTGAGCGAACAACGTTTGCTCAAGCTTAAAGAAGCTGGACTGAAGCAGATCCAGTTGTCCGTGCAATCATCGCGCGGTGCGCTCACTGATGAACTGGTGGGTGCCAAGGCGCACGAAATCAAAATTGAAGTGGCGCACATGATTAAGCGCCATGGTTTTCCGATGGTGCTCAATGTTCCCGTATTTAAACAGAACGTTGAACTGGTCGAAGAGATTCTTGCTCTTGCAGAAGAAATCGGCGTCGATTATCTCGAATTTGCCAATATTCAGTATTACAACTGGGCGTTGTTGAATCGTGAGGAGTTGCTGCCCTCGCTGGAGCAACTTCAGGCTGCCGAGGCCGCCGTACAGCGTGCGCGTGTGCGGCTTGGCAAGAAGATGACTATTTATTTTGTGATCCCGGATTATTTTGAGGATCGCCCCAAGGCTTGCATGAATGGATGGGGAGCAATCCATCTGACCATCGCGCCCGATGGTATGGCTTTGCCGTGCCAGGAATCGCGCGTCATCAAGGGGTTAGAGTTTGTCTCTGTGCGAGACAAGCCGCTGAAATGGATTTGGGAAGAATCACCGCTGTTCCGCAAATACCGTGGCGAAGAGTGGATGAAGGAGCCGTGCCGCACCTGCCCAGAAAAAGAGAAGGATTTTGGCGGTTGTCGCTGTCAGGCATTCTTGCTGACGGGTGATGCGTCCAATACTGATCCGTGTTGCAGCAAATCGCCGCACCATCATGTCATCGAGGAGGCACTCAAGCAAAAGGATGCGCCGTTTCGCGTGCAGCGTCCGCTGGTCAAGCGTATGCCGGGTGTCGCTAGCGTTCAGTTCATGGAGTGATGGCGATGCGTCATCCCATGCAACATCCTTTTGACACCGCAACGGGCACCATACTGGCGGGTTTTCTGCTCACCGGTGTGTTGTTTCTGTTAGTCCGCTTTCTGGCGGCCTGATTCAGCGATGACGCTGCAGATTGCCGACTTTCTGTTGCGCTGGGTGCATTTTTTTGCCGGCGTTATTTGGGTTGGGCACAACTACGCCAGTCTGATTCAACGCCCGACATATCAAGCTTTGCAGCGTGAGGAATTGGTGAGCGCCGAGAGTGGGCGCTTTCAGGCCATGCTCGGGCGTGAGCATGGCACCTTTCGCTGGGCATCGGTGGTGGCCTGGTGCTCTGGAATTCTGATGCTGGCACAACGTGGCTGGTTGGTCGATGCGCTGACCATGAAAGGGCACATGGCCGCTATTGGCATGGGCACCTACATCGGTACCTTGATGTTGCTCAACCTCTGGTTTGTGTTGTGGCCGCATCAGAAAAAAGTGCTCGGCTTTGTTCCGGCAACGGTCGATGAGCGGTTGCGTTGTTCGCGTATCACGCACCTCTCTTCGCGCACCAACACCATGTTGTCGATTCCGTTGCTGTTTTTCATGGCGGCGGCGCAGCATGGCGGATTCTTGTTTATCTGACGTGTTCAATTTTTCAGCAGGACCGGCTGCAATTCCAGAAACGGTCTTGCAGCGTGCGCGCGACGAACTGCTGACACGCGGTACAAGCTTCCCCTCGCTGATGGAGGTTCCATTCAGCAGCGCAGCGTTTCGAACCATCGCCGATCAGGCGCATCAGCGGTTGAGTGCATTGCTGGCTTTGCCGGATAATTACCGCATCCTGTTCATGGCAGGCGGAGCGATGGCGCAGTTTGGGTTGTTACCGCTCAATCTGCTCGGCTCATCCAAACGTCTGGCGTACGTTGACTCGGGCTATTGGGCGAGTCGCGCCATCACCGAGGCGCGACGTTTTGCGACGGTCGATATTGTCGCAAGCGCATGGCGGGACGACGAAGGCGTGCATCTGCCGGCACCAAAGAGTTGGGGTCTTGAAACGCTTGATCGCGGCGTCGCGTATTGTCACTACACCGCTAATGAAACTGCCGATGGTGCGCAGTTTCCAGAGCTTCACGAACATTCATCCAGCGACGTAGCAGTCGTTTGCGACATGACATCCAGCTTTCTGGCGCGGCCGCTCGATGTGTCACGCTACGGATTGATATATGCCGGGGCGCAAAAAAATATTGGCCCTGCCGGGTTGACTGTCGTTTTGGTACGTGACGATCTCCTTGGCCGTAGCGCGCCGCAGACTCCGGACGTCTTCAACTATGGGCTTCAGTCGGAAGCACGTTCTTGCCGTAATACACCGCCGACCTTCGCTGTGGGACTCGCTAATTTGGTCTTTGAATGGATAGCGGATAACGGTGGTTTGAGTGCGATGGCGCGTCACAATGACGAAAAAAGTGCCATGGTGTACAGAACGATTGCTGAGAGTTGTGGGTTTTACCGATGCCCGGTGGCACCTGGCTCACGATCGGGTATCAACGTCTGTTTCACGCTTCCTGATGAGGTACTTACCGAGCGTTTTATTGTCGAAGCAGAAGAAAATGGCTTACATCATCTGCGCGGGCATAGTCGTATCGGAGGCATTCGCGCCAGTTTTTACAACGCGGTGCCACATGCGGCAGCCGTGGCACTGTCGCAGTTCATGAAGGATTTTCAGGCACGTCGTGGTTGAGACAGGGCTGTTCGGGGAAGGGTGTCCTCACGCCCTGGGCTTGAGCGCAGGCCCTGATCGCGGGGGAACAGGGGTGGCTCACGCGGTGGCCGCCGGCTTTGCGTTCATCGAAGCCGGAACCGTTACGGCGCGCCCAGAACCCGATCACAATCCGGGTGCAGCGTTTCTTGCAGCGCAAATATCGAACCTTGATCCGCATCGGCGCTGCGTGGTGGGCGCAAATTTTGGCAGTCATTTTTCGACGCGCCCTGAAGGTATCGCTACCGACTGGTGTGATGCTTTCGGCATACTCGCCCCCGTCGCCAAGTTTCTCACTATCAATCTGAGTGCGCCGTACTATGCGTGTTTGCTGCAGGCGCAGAATTTGTCCTGTGTGATCGATGCGCTGGGCGAACTTGCACGCATGCGTGATCGGCGGGGATCGATCCCGCTGTTGGTCAAGTTGCCCTTCGGACGCAAGTTGGAGGGCGAAAGTGTCGCTTCGTTGCTGCCGCATCTGGCCTTTTGTGGCGTGAATGGTGTTGTGGTATCAAGCGCTAACGATGCGCTGGCAGATGTGGTTTTGCATATTCGGACAGCACGAAGCGTCGGCGGGTTGCCGGTGGTAGCCAGCGGGGGTGTGCGCACGGTGACTGACCTGCTTGAGCGGCTGGCGGCTGGGGCGGAACGGGTTCAGGTGTATTCGGTGTTTGCCGAGGGCGATCAATCTGCTGTGGATGCGCTGCTAAACAGGGCAAAATCTCTGATGCCAGAGCGCGACATGCAATAAAGCAAAGCGAGCAATAAAGCGAACAAAGCGAACAAAGCGCTGAGGGCATCTAAACTCTTGCGAATTTCGATGCCCTCAGTGGGTAGTTTTGGTGTCCGGCGAGATGCGGCTTACTTCAACGCGAGAATCCAGCGAACCAGTTTCTTGGCGTCTGCCTGGGAGATGGCGACCGCATTCGGCGGCATTGCGACACCGCTGGTTTTGTCCTGCCAGTGACGGTTGTAAGGTGAAGTTCCGTCCATCACTTCAGCAATCAGTACCTTCTCGGCCTTCTTGTCGCCTTTGTAGCGCGCGGCAATTTCTTTCCATGCTGGGCCAATCGGCTTCAAGCCGTTCGGGCCGGCAGCACCCGGCTCAATGGCGTGGCAGGTGAAGCAACCGGCCTTGGTGCCGAGCTTCTTCATGGCTTCGTCGTTCTTCTCGCTGGCGAATACGGACGTGCTTGACAGCGCAAGCACTGCAGCAAACAGAATTGGGGATTTATATTTCGACATGGGGGTGCTCCTTTTTATGAAAATTAACTGGCAACAGTTTAACAAACTTCACACCGCCTTTTGCGCCATTGCCAGATAAGCCTCCATAAATGCAGTCGGATCCTTCATCAGCGCATCCTTCCAGTTCCCCAGCGGTGTGCGGGTCTGAATCAGCCCACGCAGCACCCCGACGTGATTCGT
>CAJAWW010000184.1 GCA_903946745.1 uncultured beta proteobacterium | reverse complement strand
GTTGAACTGAGGTTTTAAGGATCATTTGCAGCGACTCCGCCGAGCCTGGCCCTGTTGATGCCATATCAATCTGGACAATCTCATTTAAGATGAGCACTGTGCATCCCGAGGAGTACACCATGAACGCCAGTCTGTTGAGCCGCATCACAATTGAGCCGGGTAAGTGTGGAGGCCGGCCCTGTATACGGGGGATGCGCATTCGCGTCAGCGACATTCTTGAGCTTCTCGGCGAAGGCGTCAGCATCGAGGAAATTCTTGTGGACTTTCCTGATCTGGAACGAGACGATATTCTCGCCAGCCTGCAATTCGCCGCCCGGCGTAGCGACATCGTCCGCATCACCGCATGAAGTTCTGGGTGGATGCCCAACTGCCACCCGCACTGGCGGGTTGGCTCGCCACGCGGTTTGACATCGATGCCCACGCGCTTCGCGACATTGGTCTGCGTGATGCTCCAGACAGCGAGATATTCCTTGCTGCTCAGCGGGAAAGTGCTGTCGTGGTCAGCAAAGACAGCGACTTCGTCGAGCTTGTTGCCCGTTACGGATCTCCTCCTCAACTACTTTGGGTGACCTGCGGCAATATCTCCAACAGACAACTGCAAACAAGCTTTGACAATGCCTTCCCGGAGGCACTTGCCCTACTGTCATCGGGTCAGGCGATTGTTGAAATCGGATAGATACACACAGCAGTGCGCCAGCGCAAGCCGGCAGTTCGTAGTTGATGCAAGTTCAATACAGAGAAGAAATGGCGAACCACTCTGACCCCGAGTCATGCGTTACACATCGCGAGGTGTGGGGCGAAGCGTTGACAGGGGACACCGGCAGGCCGGCCATTGAGCCACGAAATGAAAGTAAATCTGGGATGCCGACGGAGTTGTAATTCTCGGAAGGCCACACGGAACATGGCGTCAATCGCAAGTCATGCTCTGATCCCACGCGGTCGGAGACCAAGCTGGATGCGGGCGGCGGGCTGGCAGTATTCATGCGGTCAGCTTGCGGTAGATTTCGGCCAGACGCTGCGGCAGTTTTTTGGCATCGTCGATCACTGTGAAGTGCGCCGGCCCATAGAGCTGCGGCAGGTAGTCGGCACCGTGGCGGTCGATGGTGACGCAGTAGCTGCGGATGCCGGCGGCGCGTGCCTGATGCAGGGCGCGGCGCGTGTCCTCGATGCCGTAATGGCCGCGATATTCGTCACCGTAGTCATCCGGGCGACCATCCGACAGCGTCACTAGCAGTTTGTGCCGCGCAGCTTGCGCCGCCAGCAGTCCGGAAAGATGCCGCACCGCGACACCCATGCGGGTGTAATCGCGCGCTTCGATACCGGCGATGCGCGCCTGCGTGTCGGCGTCATAGCGGGCGTCGAAGGGCTTGATGCGGTAGATGTCGCAGCGAGTGCGCGTCCAACCCGAAAAACCGTAGATGGCGTAGCGGTCACCCAGCGCTTCGATGGCCTCGCACAGCAATACCAGCGCTTCGCGTTCCGCATCATTAACCCAACCCTTGGTCGAGCCGCTCATGTCGACCATGAACATCACCGCCAGCGAACGCTCGCTGCGCCGGCGCTGGCAAAACTGTCGTGGCGACGGTTCAATACCGTTGCGCCGGTCGGCGTGCGCCTCGACCTGAGCATCCAGATCAAGTTCCTCGCCCTCAAGCTGGCGTCGGTGGATGCGATCCTCGCCGCGCAAATGTTCAAAGCGGCGGCGAATGCTGCGGATCAGATGGCTATGTCGATGCCGTACTGCCTGCACCCAGGCAATATCACCCGCCGGGGCTTCAGTTTCATACAGATGACACCAGTTGCGCCGCCAGGCCTTGCGGCGGTAATCCCACTCGTCGTAGAGGGCGTCGGGTGCGCGTTCGGGCAT
>CAJAWW010000183.1 GCA_903946745.1 uncultured beta proteobacterium | reverse complement strand
ATAGGCCGTACCGCCATCGAGACGCAGACCAAAGCCGGCGGCGCTGCGATAGGCGGTGATGCGGCCATAGTCGGGCGTGAAACCGTTCTCCGGATCTTCGGTGGTGACACGGCACTGCAGGGCATGGCCGTTGAGACGAATATCCTCCTGCGCCGGCAGATAGGCGGCGGCATCGCCGATCCGTGCGCCTTCGGAAATGCGGATCTGTGCCTTGACGATATCGACGCCGGTGACTTCTTCAGTGACCGTGTGTTCCACCTGAATGCGCGGATTGACCTCGATGAAATAAAACGCACCGCTGTCGGCATCCATCAGGAACTCGACCGTGCCCGCATGCGTGTAGCCGGCCGCCCGCGTCAGGCGAATCGCAGCATCGCACAACTCGGCGCGACGGACATCATCGAGATAGGGCGATGGCGCGCGCTCAACCACTTTCTGGTTGCGTCGCTGTACCGAACAATCGCGCTCGAACAAGTGAACGAGATTGCCATGCGTATCACCGAGTATCTGTACCTCGACATGGCGGGCACGCCGCACCAGTTTTTCCAGATAGGCCTCGTCGTTGCCGAAAGCGGCCAGCGCCTCGCGCCGGGCCACCTCCACCAGCGCCGGGAGTTCTTCTTCGTTCTCGATCGCGCGCATGCCGCGACCACCGCCGCCCCAACTGGCCTTGAGCATCAACGGATAGCCGATGCGGCGTGCTTCGGCACGTATCGCATCCATATCACGCGGTAACGCACCGGTCGCCGGCATCACCGGCACGCCGGCACGCACCGCCAACTCACGCGCCGATACTTTATTGCCCAGCGAACGCATGACCTCCGGGCGGGGTCCGATAAAAACTATTCCGGCGGCAGCACAGGCGTCGGCAAAATCCGGGTTCTCTGAAAGAAAGCCATAGCCGGGATGGATCGCATCGACCCCCGCCTCCTTCGCCACGCGGATGATGTCCTTGATGTCGAGATAGGCACCAATCGGCTTCTGGCCTTCGCCGACCATGTAGCTCTCGTCGGCCTTGAAGCGATGCAATGCAAAGCGATCTTCCTTGGCAAAAATGGCGACGGTACGAATGGACATTTCGCTGGCGGCGCGAAAAATGCGTATGGCGATTTCGCCACGATTGGCGACAAGGATGCTGTGGATTTTTTTAGGAGACATGATGTGGGTGTTTGCAATACGGAAAATATTTTACGTGCGCCACCCATCGTCGTGCGAGACGATGGGTGGCGGCATATCGCGGGGAAAAACGACTGCTACGACTTCTTGCGCGGCGGCGGAACGTCCGTGCAACTGCCGTGCGCCACCTCGGCCGCCATGCCGACCGTTTCGCCCAGTGTCGGGTGCGGATGGATGGTCTTGCCAATATCCACCGCATCGCAGCCCATTTCGATCGCCAGACACACCTCGCCGATCATGTCACCGGCCGACGGGCCGACGATGGCGCCACCAATCACGCGATGTGTTTCAGCATCGAAAATCAGCTTGGTGAAACCGTAGTCCGCACCGTTGGCGATGGCACGACCGGAGGCCGCCCAGGGGAATTTGGCGGTTTCGACCTTGCGGCCTTCCTTCTTCGCCTGATCCTCGGTGTAGCCGACCCACGCCACTTCCGGATGCGTATAGGCGACACCCGGAATCACCTGGGCGTCAAACACAGCTTTGTGACCGGCCGCGACTTCCGCAGCGACGTGCGCCTCATGCACGGCCTTGTGTGCCAGCATGGGCTGACCGACGACATCGCCAATCGCAAAAATGTGCGGCACATTGGTGCGCATCTGCGCATCCACGGTAATGAAACCACGATCGGTCACCACCACGCCGGCCTTCTCGGCGGCGATCTTCTTGCCATTCGGGGAACGCCCAGCGGCCTGCAGAATCAGGTCATATCGAACCGGCTCGGCGGGCGCCTTCTCGCCCTCGAAGCGCACCCAGAGGCCGTCCTCCTTGGCTTCCACGGCAACCGTTTTTGTCTTGAGCATGATGTTGTCGAAGCGCGCCGCATTCTGCTTCTCCCACACCTTGACCGCATCGCGGTCCGGCCCCTGCATCAGCGCATCGAGCATTTCCACGACATCAACACGGGTGCCGAGCGTGGAATACACGGTTGCCATTTCCAGACCGATGATGCCACCGCCGATGACCAGCATCTTCTTCGGCACGAAGGCCAACTCAAGCGCGCCGGTTGAATCGACGATGCGCGGATCGCGCGGAATGAAGGGCAGATGCACGGCCGCCGAACCCGCGGCGATGATGCACTTCTGGAAGCGGATGACCTTCTTGGCACCCGTCTTGTCCTGCGCGCTGCCGGAGGTTTCTTCGACTTCAACGTGGTTGGCATCGATAAAACTGCCGTAGCCGCGCACGGTTTCAACCTTGCGCCCCTTGGCCATACCCGCCAGACCGCCGGTCAGCTTGCCGACCACGGCATTCTTGTGGGCACGCAGTTTGTCGATATCCACCTGCGGGGCGGCAAAGGTGACGCCGAGATCGGCAGCGTGCTGCGCCTCTTCCATCACGGCAGCGACATGCAGCAGCGCCTTGGAGGGAATGCAGCCGACGTTGAGGCAGACGCCACCGAGCGTGGCATAGCGTTCCACGATCACCGTCTTCATGCCCAGATCGGCGGAACGAAAAGCACCGGAGTAACCACCGGGACCGGCACCCAACACCAGCATTTCGCAGTCCACATCCACTTTTCCTGCGTAGGTGCCCGCAGCAATGGGGGCAGAAGCGGGGGCAGAAGCGGGGGCAGGAGCGGACGCAGCGACGGGAGCCGGAGCATGGGG
The DNA here is from genome assembly GCA_903946745.1 of uncultured beta proteobacterium. Classification (GTDB taxonomy): domain Bacteria; phylum Pseudomonadota; class Gammaproteobacteria; order Burkholderiales; family Rhodocyclaceae; genus CAJAWW01. The sequence goes on along the minus strand of CAJAWW010000183.1, from coordinate 1,014 downwards.
CGGAGCTGCGGCTGCGGCCGGGGCTGATACTGGCACCGTACTTTCGGCGTCGACTTTTATGATGGCGACCAACGCGCCCTCGCCCACCTTGTCGCCGACCTTGACCTTCAACTCGGTCACCACACCGGCAACCGGGCTGGGCACATCCATTGTCGCTTTGTCGGATTCGAGCGTGATCAATGCATCCTCGGCCTTGACGCTATCGCCCACCTTGACGGCAATTTCGATGATCGGCACGGCAGAAAAATCACCGATGTCCGGAACCTTGACTTCAACCAGAGTGCTCATCGTCATTCTCCCTTACAGCGCCACGCGGCGGAAATCCGCCAGCAGTTGCGCGACCGTGACGTTGAAACGTGTGGCCAGCGCGCCATCGATCACCCGATGGTCGGCCGTCAGCGACAACGGCAGCGTAAGGCGCGGCACAAAAGCCTTGCCGTCCCACACCGGTTTCATGCTCGATTTATTGACACCAAGAATCGCCACTTCCGGCGCATTGACGATAGGCGCAAAATATGTGCCGCCGATGCCGCCCAGGCTGGAAATGGTGAAGCAGGCACCTGACATGTCGGCCGGTTTCAGTTTGCCGTCGCGCGCCTGTTTGGCCAGCTCACCCGATTCTTGCGCCAGTTCAAACACCGACTTCTTGTCAGCATTCTTGACCACCGGCACCATCAGGCCGTTCGGCGTATCCGCCGCAAAGCCGATGTTGTAATACTTCTTCAGTACCAGATTATCGCCATCGAGCGAGGCGTTGAATTCCGGATATTTCTGCAAGGCCTTGACGCAGGCTTTCATCAGGAAGGCCAGCATGGTCAGCTTCGCCCCGCCACCCTTTTCGTTTTCCTTGTTGATCTGCACGCGGAAGGCTTCCAGATCGGTGATATCGGCATCCTCGTGATAGGTCACGGCCGGGATCATCACCCAGTTGCGCGAGAGGTTCTGCCCGGAAATCTTCTTGATACGCGACAGCGGCTTGACCTCGATCTCGCCGAACTTGGCGAAATCGACCTT
>CAJAWW010000182.1 GCA_903946745.1 uncultured beta proteobacterium | reverse complement strand
TCCTTGGTTAAAAAACTTGCGGAGACCATGCGCAAGCGATTGTGCATGAAGCCCGATTGCAGCAATTGTCGTTGTGCGGCATCCACCAAGGGATAACCGGTGCGTCCCTGCTGCCAGGCAGTCAAAAACGCTGGCGCATCGTCCCATTGCAGCGCATCGCACTGCGGCTTGAAGCAGGCCTGCGCCACGCGCGGGTGGTGCCACAAAACCGCGTGGTAAAAGTCGCGCCAGATCAGTTCAGACAGCCACGTTTGCGCGCCGATGCTGCTGTGCTGCCGCGCTGCGGCAACCAGCTGACGAATGGAAATGGTGCCAAAACGCAGGTGCGCCGACAGATACGAGCCGCCTTTGACGGCGGGGAAATTGCGCGCTTCGGCGTATTGATCGATGCGCCCGAGCAAATCCTTGAGCAACCGTTGCGCGCCGCTCATACCGAGCGGCAGCTTGATCTGATCGAGATCAGTCGGCCGGAAACCGAGTTGCGCCAGCGTCGGCAGGGTTGGCAATATGGTCGCTGCGGGCACCAGCGCCTGGGCTAAATCGGCCACCGGATAGAGCGCGGTATGCGTAGCATCAAGCTTTTTCAGCCATGCATTCTTGTAAGGTGTGAACACCGAAAATGGCGTGCCGCCTTGCGTCATGACTTCATCGCGCTCGAAAATGACCTGATCCTTACAGAGCAAAAAGTCGACGCCGGGGAGTCGGTGTCGAATCTCATCGTCACGCGCCATCGCGGCCGGTTCGTAATCGCGATTGGCCAGCACCGCGTTCACGCCGAGTTCGGCGACCAGACGCGGAATTTCAAAGCACGGATCGCCCTGGCAAACGATCAGCCCGCCGCCTAGTGCGCGCAGCCCGGTATCGAGTTCCGCGACCGCCCGCAAAATGAAGTCGACACGCCGATCAACGCGCGGCAGCGGATCAAGGATGGTGGTGTCGAAAACGAATACGCAATGCACCCGCTTGTACTGTTGCAGGGCAACGGAGAGCGCCGCGTGATCGTGATCGCGCAAATCACGCCGGAACCAGACAAGCGCCGAGGAGGTGGATTGCATGGGATGGCAAAACATAGAAACGGAGGGACAGATTACAATGCCCGCATGCCCTTGGAAACCGTCAGCCTCGCCAATCATTTCCTGATCGCCATGCCTGCCATGGCCGACCCGAATTTTTCGCGCACCCTGACTTACATCTGCGAACACAATGCCGACGGTGCCATCGGCATCATCGTCAATCGCCCGACCGACATGAATCTGGCCGGGCTGTTTGATCGCGTCAGCATTCCGCTGGAGATGGACGCTGCCGCGCTGCGTTTTTCCGGCCTGCCGGTGTATTTTGGTGGCCCGGTGCAAACCGATCGCGGCTTTGTGTTGCACCGCCCGGCGGGCGAGTGGCAATCTTCGCTCACGATCAACAATGCCATGGCGCTGACCAGCTCGCGCGATATTTTGCAAGCCATGAGCAGCACCGGCGAGCCGGGCGACGTGCTGGTGAGCCTCGGTTATTCGGGCTGGACAGCCGGCCAGATCGAGTGGGAACTTTCGCAAAACGCCTGGCTCACGGTCGAGGCCGACCCCACCATTATTTTTGATCTGCCACCCGAAGCCCGCCTGTCCGCCGCCATGCAACTCTTGGGGGTGGATTTCGCCAATCTGTCTGAAGTTGCCGGGCATGCATGACGAAACCATACTGGCATTCGATTTCGGCGTGAAACGCATCGGTGTCGCCATTGGCGAGCGCCGTCTGGGTGCTGCACGTGCGCTGGCCACCATTGACACCGAAGCCAACGACGCGCGCTTTGCTGCCATTGAAAAACTGCTCGCCGAATGGCAGCCGACGCGTCTGGTGGTCGGCCGGCCGCTCAACGAAGACGGCAGCGCGCACGACATGACGGCGCGCGCAAAACGTTTTGCCAACCAGCTGCGCGGCCGCTTTGCCCTGCCGGTGGATGAGGTGGATGAACGCTTCAGTTCCACCGCCGCCGAAGCAACGCTGCGCGAAGAAGGCCACGGTTGGCGCGCATCCAAGCAGCGCGTCGACGCCGAAGCCGCACGCATCATTCTCGAAAGCTATTTCCATGAACCCACCCCTGCCTGACGCCGAGGCGCTGTGCACGGCACTTGCCGAGGCCTTGCGACCCCGCATCGCCCCCGCCACCACGGCGCTGGTCGGCATCCACACCGGCGGCGTGTGGATTGCCGAACGGCTGCAACAATTGCTCGGCCTGCACGTGACACCCGGTGCGATCGATGTCTCGTTCTACCGCGACGATTTCAGCCAGCGCGGCCTGCATGCCAATGCCAAACGCTCGCACATTCCCTTTGATGTGGATGGCGCGCACATCATCATCGTCGACGATGTTTTATACACCGGCCGCACCATCCGCGCGGCGATGAACGAACTGTTCGACTACGGCCGCCCGGCAAAAGTTGAACTCGCCGTGCTGGTCGACCGGGGCGGGCGCGAACTGCCGATTGCCGCGGATTATTGCCCGCACACGCTGACCCTGCCTGCTGCGCAGACGCTGGCGCTGGAACGCGGTGACGGTGGTGGTGACGAGGGCGTGCTTGCTTTCCGGTTGATCGAAAAATGAGCACCCTCCCATGAGCATCCTCAACAAGCGCGGCAACCCGCAACTCAACGTCCACGGCGAGTTGAACCATCTGCTGACCATCGAAGGGCTGCCGCGCGCGATGATCGAGCGCATTCTCGACACCGCCGCGCCCTTCACCGAAGTGGCCGAGCGCGAAGTGAAAAAGGTGCCGCTGCTGCGCGGCAAGAGCGTGTTCAACCTGTTCTTTGAAAACTCCACGCGCACCCGCACCACTTTCGAGATCGCCGCCAAGCGCCTCTCGGCTGACGTCATCAATCTCAACATCAACACCTCGTCGGCCGCCAAGGGCGAGAGCCTGCTCGACACCGCCGACAACCTCGCCGCGATGCAGGCCGACATGTTCGTGGTGCGTCACGCCTCATCCGGCGCACCCTACCTCATCGCCCAGCATCTGGCCGCCACCGGGCGCGACCATATTCATGTGGTGAATGCCGGCGACGGACGGCACGCACATCCGACGCAAGGCCTGCTGGACATGTACACCATCCGGCATTACAAAAAGGATTTCACACAACTCACCGTCGCCGTCGTCGGCGACGTGCTGCATTCGCGCGTGGCGCGCAGCCAGTTGCACGCACTGGCTACACTCGGCGTGCCTGAGATTCGCCTGGTCGGTCCCCAGACGCTGCTGCCGACTTATGCAGCGCAAATGATCGAAAATGCGCCGCTCCGCGTTTGTCACGATATCAGCGAAGGTTTGCGGGGCGCCGATGTCGTCATGACCCTGCGCCTGCAAAACGAACG
>CAJAWW010000181.1 GCA_903946745.1 uncultured beta proteobacterium | reverse complement strand
TTCTTTTTGATCTCAACGCCGTCCGGGTTATTCGAGCCGACTTCATGCAGCGCGATGATGTGCGCGGCCACCAGCCCCAGCAACACCATGGGCACAGCAATGACGTGAAAGGCGAAGAAGCGGTTCAAGGTTGAATCACCCACCACGAAGTCACCCCGCAGCCAGAGCGACAAATCAGGGCCGATGAAGGGGATCGCGGAGAACAGGTTCACGATCACCTGGGCACCCCAGAACGACATTTGCCCCCATGGCAACAGGTAGCCAAAGAAGGCTTCGGCCATCAGGCAGAGGAAAATAATCATGCCGAAAACCCAGATCAACTCGCGCGGCTTGCGGTAGGAGCCGTACAGCATGCCCCGGAACATGTGCAGATACACGACGACAAAAAACGCCGAGGCACCCGTTGAATGCATGTAGCGAATCAACCATCCCCAGGGCACATCACGCATGATGTACTCGACACTGGCAAAGGCCACCGGCACGCCGGAAGCATTCAGCGAGGCGTCGGGCTTGAAATGCATGGTCAGGAAAATGCCGGTCACGATCTGGATGACCAGCACCAGCATCGCCAACGAACCGAAGAAGTACCAGAAATTGAAATTCTTCGGTGCGTAGTACTCGGAAAGGTGTGCTTTCCAGTTCGACGTTAGCGGGAAACGCGCATCAACCCAGTCGAGCGTGCCTTGCATCAGTGCAGTAACTTTGCTCATTGCGTGCGCCCCCTTAGGCCTTCTTGTCTTTGTCTTCGCCGATCACGATCTTGGCGTCGCCAAGGTACATGTGGGGCGGAATTTCGAGGTTATCTGGTGCCGGCATGCTCTTGTAAACACGGCCAGCCAAGTCGAAGGTGGAGCCATGACAGGGACAGAAAAAGCCACCCGGCCAGTCGGCAGCGACGCCGGACTCGGCACCGGTCTTGAATTTTTCGGAAGGCGAGCAGCCAAGATGGGTACAGATACCGACGGCGACGAGAATTTCCGGCTTGATTGAGCGGGTCTCGTTTTTGCAGTAAGCCGGCTGCATGCCTTTCTCGGACTTGGGATCACTGACTTTGCCATCCGTTTTCTTCAGTGAGGCCAGCATTTCCGGCGTGCGGTTGATGATCCACACCGGCTTTCCGCGCCATTCGACCGTCAACATCTGCCCGGAGGCAAGCTTGCTGATATCCACTTCCACCGGCGCGCCGGCTGATTTTGCGCGCTCGGAGGGCAACATGCTGGCGACAAATGGCACAGCAGTCACTACCCCGGCGACACCGCCTACAGCAGCCGTGGCAACCAGCAGATTGCGCCGACCACAATCGACTTCTTCGTGACAACTCATGGTGTTAGTCCCTGAATGCAGAAACACGAACCCGGAAACCGACTCCGGAAAGCGTGTGATTCTAGCGAATCTCGCAGCGCGATTAAAGCCCCCTGATGGGCAGAATTAGCCCTCGTCTTCATGGTATCGATAAAATTCCAATAAATTCAATCAGATAACAAGATTGCGGCGCAGTAAATCAATCTCTTCTGCGCGGTAGCCGATGGTTTCAAGAATTTCATCGGTATGCGCGCCCAAGGCGGGGCCGATGGCGTGCAGTTGCCCCGGTGTTGCGGACAGCTTGGGAACGATGCCCGGCACACGAAATGGCTTGCCGTCGGGCAATACGGCCGTTTCGATCATCTGGCGAAACTGGAACTGCGGGTCGGCGAACATGTCCGCCACCGAATAAATCGAGGTGGCCGGCACGTTGGCGCTGGCGGCAAGTTGCAACACCGTTTGTGCATCGTTGGCGGCCACCCAGTCGTCGATCACGCCGTAAATTTCGCTGGCGCGCGCATCACGACCGGCGTTATTGGCGAGTTGCGGGTCTTCGGCGAGATCGGTACGGCCGATCGCCAGCATCAGCCGGCGAAAAATCGCATCGCCGTTAGCGCCGATAATCAGATGCTTGCCATCGCGCGAGGTATGCGTATTGGAGGGTGTGATGCCCGGCATCACATTGCCGGTGCGTTCGCGGATGAAACCGAACACGTCGAACTCCGGCACCATGCTTTCCATCATGGCGAATACTGCTTCATAGAGCGCCACATCAACCACCTGCCCCGCGCCGCCATTCACCTCGCGATGACGCAAGGCCATCAACCCACCGATGGCACCCCACAAGGCGGCAATCGAATCACCGATGGATACGCCGGTTTTCACCGGTGGCCGGTCAGCAAAGCCGGTGATGTAGCGCAAGCCGCCCATCGACTCGCCAATCGCCCCGAAACCCGGCTGTGCGGCCATGGGGCCGGTTTGCCCGAACCCTGACAAACGCACCATCACCAGCCCCGGATTGACCGCTGACAACACATCCCAACCGAGGCCGAGTTTTTCCAGCACGCCGGGACGAAAATTTTCCACCACGATGTCGGCGTCGGCGACGAGTTTTTTGAGGATCGCCACGCCCTCGGGATGTTTCAGGTTGAGCGTGAGGGAACGCTTGTTGCGCGCCTGCACGAACCACCACAGCGAAGTTTCGCCCGCAGAGTTTCCGTCGGTGGTGGGATACAGTTTGCGCCATTTGCGCAGCGGATCACCTTCGCCCGGCGCTTCGACCTTGATGACTTCCGCACCGAACTCGGCCAGCACGCGGCTGCAAAACGGCCCGGCAATCAAGGTGCCAAGTTCGATCACGCGCACGCCGGAAAGCGGCAGCGATGGCGGTTTTGTCAGAGCCGCCGCACTCATGTGAAATCGCGCCGATCGAGAAACGCCTGCGCCACGGTAGCGGCATCGGTGAATTCAAGCTCCCCCCCCACCGGCAATCCGCGCGCGATACGGCTGACCTTGAGGCCACGGGCGTGAAGAAGCTCGGAGAGATAGTGCGCGGTAGCCTCGCCTTCGTTGGTGAAATTGGTCGCCAGAATGACCTCTTTCACCACGCCGTCGGCAGCGCGTGCGAACAGCCGTTCAAAAGCCAGTTCTTTGGGGCCAATGCCGTCGAGCGGACTGAGCCGCCCCATCAAGACATAATAAAGACCGTTGAAGGCGTGCGTCTGCTCCATGCTGATGGCGTCCACCGGCATTTCGACGATGCACAGCAGTGTCGGATCGCGCCGTTGTGATGTGCAACGATCGCAAACATCCGCTTCAGAAAAGTTGTTGCAGCGCGTGCAATGCCGCAAACGTTGCAAGGCAGTCTCAAGCCCGTGCGCAAGGCGCTCGGCACCCCGGCGATCCCGTTGCAGCAGATGGTAGGCCATGCGCTGCGCCGACTTGGGACCAACACCGGGCAGACAACGCAAGGCTTCGATCAGTTCGTCGAGACTGGAACTGCTTTCGCCGCGCCGGGTCACCCTAGTCACAACAATTCACAACAAGTCACTACAAAATCCGCTCAGAACGGCAGTTTCATTCCGGGCGGCAGATTCAGGCCGGCTGTAAAGCCGCCCATCTTTTCTGCCGAGGTGCTTTCCACCCGCCGATTGGCATCGTTCAACGCCGCCGCGATCAGGTCTTCGAGCATTTCCTTGTCGTCCATCACTGAGGGATCGATGGTCACGCGCTTCACATCGTGCTTGCAGGTCATGATGACCTTGACGGCACCGGCACCCGACTGGCCTTCCACTTCCAGCAGCGCGAGCTCCTCCTGCGCTTTGGCAAGATTGGCCTGCATCTGCTGCGCCTGTTTCATCAATCCTGCTATGCCGCCCTTCATCATTTACTGCACTCCTTACACGGGTTTGATCGTTGATTCGTCGATACTGGCATCGAACAGATCGACCACTTCACGCACGAAGGGATCCTGCTCGATCGCCGCGATGGCGCGGTCTTGGCGTTCACGTTGCACATTACGCGTGCGTTCGGCAGGCGTTTCGCTCGCCGGTTCGGCCACATCGATATCCAGACGCAACGACTGGCCGAAATGATTTTGCAGTTCGGCTTGCAATTTATCTTGCGGCGCTTTGGCCAACAAATGCTTGTGCGACGGCGACAATCGCAGCCGCACCAGCGCATCCGTGCGCTCACACAGTTCGCAATGCTGTGCCAGTTGTTTGGCCATGCCGGTCAGTGGCAATTGCGCCACCAGCGCATGCCAGTCATTAAAAGTCGACGCTGGAGACACGGTAGTCTTTTCTGTCGGCGGGGCTGGCGCAACCGCCACTGGAGCGACCACCACGGGATCTACCGCCGGCGCTGGCTTCGGCGGCATGGTCTTCGTCGACGTGGGACGAGCCAACGCTACGGCAGGACGAACTGCCGCCACCGGCACAGCGCCCGCCCGCTGCGGACGGAAGGCATGCAGCCGCAGTAACGTCATGACAAAGCCGGCGTAGTCATCGGGTGCCAACGCCAGTTCGTCGCGGCCGTGTATCGCAATCTGGTAACACAGCTGCAAAAACTCGGCATCCAGTGCGGCGGCATAGCCGGACAAATGCTGCCGTTCGGTATCATCAAGCAACGCAGCCGGCGCAAACTGGGCCAGTGCAACACGATGAAACAAGGTCGCCAACTCTTGCAGCCCGCTATCGAACGAAAGGCTGCGCGCATCCATCAGCGCCGCCACCTCGAGCAGCGCAGTGACATCACCCGCCACCAGCGCGTCGAGCAACGCGAACAGATGTTCGTCGCCCACGGTGCCCAGCATGGCGCGCACGCCCTCTTCTTCCACCCGACCAGCACCATGGGCGATAGCCTGGTCAAGCAACGACAGCGCATCGCGCATGCTGCCGGCCGCGCCCTTGGCCAGATGCCGCAAAGCGGCCGGTTCAAACGCCACACCCTCGGCTTCCAACACGCGAGACAGATGATCGACGATATGCGTCTGCGGCATTTGCTTCAAGTTGAACTGCAGGCAGCGGCTCAACACCGTGACCGGAATTTTCTGCGGGTCAGTGGTGGCGAGAATGAATTTGACGTGTTCAGGCGGCTCTTCCAGCGTCTTCAGCATCGAATTGAACGCGTGCGACGATAGCTGATGAACTTCATCGATCACATACACCTTGTAGCGCCCTAGGGTTGGCGCATAGGTGGCCCGATCCAGCAACTGCGTCATGTCATCGACGCCGCGATTGGAGGCCGCGTCAAGCTCGATGTAATCGACAAAACGCCCGCTATCGATTTCAGTGCAGGAGGAACACACGCCGCAGGGGCTGGCGGTGATGCCGATTTCGCAGTTCAGCGCCTTGGCCATGATGCGCGCCAGCGTGGTCTTGCCGACGCCGCGCGTGCCGGTGAACAGGTAAGCGTGATGCAGGCGCTGCTGTTCCAGCGCGTGGCTCAACGCCCGCACCACATGTTCCTGGCCGACCAGCGTAGCGAAGGATTTTGGGCGCCATTTACGCGCCAGAACTTGGTAGCTTGCCTGCTGACTCATGATGCGATTTTATCGGGGCAACCGTCGGGCGCAGAGAAAACGCACAGAAATAAAGGGTGAGGGGGAGAGCGTAAAAGAGGGCGGCGAGCCTGATCCCCGGCACTTGCGGGGAGTAGCTGTGGCTGCTTCCTTCCGGACCTGACCAGATTCACCACGCCGCAATGCGGGGAGACCCGCCGCGGCGCGAATTGTAGCAGTGCTGGTGCTTGCCGTACCGCCAACGTCGACTTTTTGAAAAGCCGTCCCCCATCAGGCGGACGGAAGGCTTCTCCAGGTGAGCTTACAAGCCGCAAAAAAACTCAGCGACTCATAACGGAAGCCACACTGCTCGACAATGCGTTTCGATTCCGCCGCAACTTCACTCAATCGATGCCTGGGCAAGTTGGGAAAGAAATGATGCTCAAGTTGCAAATTGAGCCCTCCGGTGAACCAGTTGGCCAACCGCCCCTCATGCACATTGCGCGTCACACGGGCTTGGGTGTCAAAAAAGCCGTAGCCGTTCCCTTCCGCATACACCTCACGCCCGGAGTGATTGAGGATGAACACCAAACCCAGCATAAATCCACCGGCCAGTTGAACCAGCACAAACCACAAAATAGCTTGCCAGGTGTCGCCGGGCCACAAAAAAATCGCCAGCGCCAGGGTGCTCACATAATGCACAACGATACCCACGGCCTCCATGAAATTACCGTTTTTTACGGCATGGCGAATCCCGCAGACACTCCAGTTCAGCCGCGCCAGTAACAAGAGCGGTGCCAGCGCATGTTTTTGCAGCGGCAGCCACCAGGCCAGCTTGCGTTTGGCTTCCTCCGTGAGCAAAGCGGTATCCCATACCAACACCGGCACGGTATCGATGTCTTCATCGATCGCCACCGGCTTGCCATCAACCATGCGGTATGCATTGGGATGCGCATGGTGCTTGCCATGCTTTTCTTTCCACCATTTGGCCGACAAACCCTGCGTCCAGGCCATCAGCGCCATGGCACTGGCGTTGATACGCTTGTCGGCAAAAACCTGACCGTGACCCAGATCGTGCCCCAGCCACGCCGACTGCGGATAATAGAGACTCAGGCACAGCACGCCCAGGCCGGCCGCCCAAGGATCTCCCGTGCTCAGCAGCGCATACCCTCCCACAAACAGCATCACAAGTTGCAACACGCACCACAGATGGTCTGCGCTTCGTGAAGTAAACACACCTGCCGCTTGCAAACGTTTGCGAAACAGCAACATTTCAGTGTTGAGCAACTGTGCGTCGGGGCTTTGTTTTGAAGTTTCCATCCAACCAGCCATTCTTGAAATAGTGAGTGATTAAAGTATTTTAGCCGCCACCGCGCTGATAACACTGCGTGAAATGGTGCATAAATCGATCCTGATCGTCGGCACTGCGCCCCGCGAGCGACACCTCTACATGATGGCGCTCCAGTCGGAACAATCCAATCACGAGGGGCGACAAAGGCGTCAGACGCACCTGCCAGCCGTTGCCACAAAACGCGCCGTCCACTTCCGTAACCGCCGGGGCATTGGTTGCCCGCGGCAGCAAACGAACAAAATCAGCACGCGAAATCGTGGCGTCGTAACTGAGCGGAAACCTCATCCACCTGCCACAGGCGGCCAGATCGACAATGTTTCGCCTTCCTTGAAGGTGCGCGAGGCACGCTCGCCGGGTGCCACATAGTGCCCGTCAATCAACACCAGATGCACCATTTTGAGCGGCAGGGAAAAGCGCTCGACGACCTCCATCACCGTGGTGGTCTCGGTCACATCAATCGATAGCGAATTGGTGCGTTTGGCTTCTGCCGGCAAATAATCCTGCAACAGCGCGAACAATTTGAAATTGATCTTCATAACAAACTTCACACCGCCTTTTGCGCCATTGCCAGATAAGCCTCCATAAATGCAGTCGGATCCTTCATCAGCGCATCCTTCCAGTTCCCCAGCGGTGTGCGGGTCTGAATCAGCCCACGCAGCACCCCGACGTGATTCGT
>CAJAWW010000180.1 GCA_903946745.1 uncultured beta proteobacterium | reverse complement strand
TGGTTGTCGGCGCACGCACCGGCGGCGTGCAACTGATGCTCTACGCCGTATTTCACGCCGGCAACGCCACTCATAACATGCGCTGGGACAGCTACCAGACTCTGGCCAACCACCCCGCCGTCGATTGGGCTCTACCGTTATCGCTGGGAGATTCACACCGTGGATTTGCGGTACTTGGAACGACGCCCGACTACTTCACGCGCTTTCGCTATGGCGATCACCAGCCGCTACGACTGGCTACAGGTGCGCCGTTTGCCGGCGGCTCGAATCACGTCTTCGACGCAGTGATCGGCAGCGAGGTGGCGGCGCAACTGGCTTATCGCGTCGATGATGCCATCACACTCAGCCACGGTCTCGTCGACGCCACCATCGGCAGCGGCGGGCACGACGACAAACCATTCCATGTTGTTGGCATTCTTGCTCCAACCGGCACACCCGTCGACCGGACGGTACATGTCAGCCTTGAAGCCATCACCGCACTGCATCTCGACTGGGCAGGTGGCACGCCGATTCCGGGGCTGAAGATTCCGTCGCAATTTGTCGCCAAATTCGACCTTCGCCCCAAGGAAATTACCGCCGCACTGATCGGTCTGAAGCAACGTAGCGACGTGTTTCGCCTGCAGCGCTTCGTCAATGAGTTCCGCGCCGAACCACTGCTAGGCGTGTTGCCGGGCGTCGTTCTCGACGAACTGTGGCAAACACTGGGCATGATCGAAAACACGCTGCTGGCAATATCCACAATGGTCGTCGTGGTCGGACTGGCCGGACTGATGGCGGTGATGCTCGCCGGGCTCAACGAACGCCGCCGCGAACTGGCTATCCTACGCGCGCTCGGCGCCGGTCCGGGCGACCTGTTCCTGATGCTAACGACCGAAGGACTGCTGGTCACCACGCTCGGTGCGGTGCTGGGATTGATCATCGTCAGCTTGGGCGCACAGTTCGCCGCACCGCTGCTGCTGCACTGGTCCGGCATCGTGCTGGAAGCCCGATTGCCCGGCGGCAATGAACTCCTGCTCCTCGGTGCCGTCATACTTACCGGCCTCGTCGCCAGCCTGGTGCCCGGCTGGCGGGCGTGGAAAATGTCGCTGGCTGACGGCCTCACGCCACGACTGTAACTACCGCTCAAAAGTGATACCGAAGGGAATACCGATGCGTTACTGGATACTGCACCTGTCTTTGCTACTCGCAAGCATTGCCCCACTCGGCGCTGCGGATGGCTACCGCGAAATGAACTGGGACGAACTGGCACCCAAGAACTGGAACCCGGCCGCTGAGATCAAGGCGCTCAATCTTGGCAAGTTACAGGACTCCGATCCCCGTGCCATCGAAGCGATGGAAAAGATTCGCGACATGTGGAACAACGCCCCCACCGACCCCGCACTCGAAGGTGTAAAAATTCGCCTGCCCGGATTCGTGATTCCGCTGGAAAAAAAGGGCGAAAAAGTCACTGAATATCTGGTGGTGCCCTATTTTGGCGCCTGCGTCCACAGCCCGCCTCCGCCAGCCAACCAGATTATCCACGCTTTTGCCAAAAAACCGATCGTCATGCGCAGCATGGATGCCTTCTGGATCAAGGGCACGCTTAGCCTGCATCGCGCTGAAACTCCCTGGGGCGCTTCCGGATACCGCATCACCGTGGACTCCCTCACACCCTACAAAGCCACCGACAAAAAATAGCGCAATGCATGCGCAGAACACCCCTGAGCCGCCGCTAACCAAACGCGAAACAAACAGCGCATTGCTGTTTGCGCTGGTTGCAGAACGGCTTTCAACTTATTACGAACATCACGTCTGGATAACGCTTGCCCAAGGTGCTACGCTGGCCGCCGACTGGCTCGCCCGATCAAAGCACCATCTGCCCAATATCCAGCGCAAGCACCTGTCCGGATTGAGCGATCAGCTTGCCCGGCAGATTGCTGATTCTGTTTCTCGTGAAGCCGGACTGCATATTGCGCATGAGATGATGGAAGCGCTCGACCAGCGTTACCCCTGCTACCCTTCTGACATAGGACAATCGCTGCGCGATGAATGCGACCGTCTGCTTGACGCCTCTCCACTGCCAAATCAACCTTAAAACCTCAGTTCAACCACGGGGATGCTTTGCATGATTGAGATTCCGCTTCGCGGGCAATCAACGGGGATCACGGGGAAATTCAATGCATTGCAGCGCGCGTCTAGCTCACCTGATGGGTTGTCGCATTACCTACCGTAAGCTTTTGTTTTTCCCTGTGTTCCCCGTGCCCCCCGTGGTCAACTGCTTTTTCTAGAATCAATAGACGCACGACAAATCCACCATGCCGACAAGCACTACTCCGCTTATTCTTTATCACGCCGACTGCGACGACGGCTTTGGTGCGGCCTACGCCGCATGGCTAAGTCTGGGCGACAGCGCCGAGTATCGACCCGTCTATCACGATGACGTGGTTCCTGTGGCGTCGGTGGCCGGACGACCGGTGTTCATTCTCGACTTCAGCTTCGCACCGGCAGTCATTCATGACATGGCACAACATGCCACGCAGATCACCTTGCTCGACCATCACATCTCTGCTGCCAAGCAGTGGGCTGATGCAACGCCGAAATCGAACATTGAAGTGGTGTTCGACATGGATCGCTCCGGCGCGCAGATGGCCTGGGACCACTTTCATCCAGGAAGGGCACGGCCCGCACTGATCGAGCACATTGCCGATCGTGACTTATGGCGCTTCGCGTTGCCCGACACCAAAGCATTTTGTGCCGGTCTGAGCCTTCAACCGAGGAGCTTTGCGTCATGGCGAACGGTTGCCGACGATCCGGCGAAAATGCTGGCCACAGGAAATATCGTTCTTGATGTACTCCAGCAACAGATCGACAGCGCCCTGCGCAAAGAACTGCGCACCGTCACACTTTGCGGTCATCAGGGTCTGGCTGCCAATGTCATCGGCAATACATCAGAAGTCGGACACGCCATCGCTCAACGCTCCGGCACCTTCAGCCTGACATTCTTCATCAAAGGTGACGGCGTCATCTGCAGCCTGCGTAGCCTCCCGCCGTTTGATGTCAGCGTGATCGCCTCACATTACGGCGGTGGCGGGCATGCCCAGGCGGCTGGATTCAGGATACCGATACCGCAGTTTTTCGCAGAAATTTGGCGTTAATCGCCGGGCGTTTCAGGTGGGTGCCAGTTAACTGAATTGTTTGGCTATCCGGAACTTGTGATTGAAAATCATCAGTGCAGCGCACAATGCCATTGGTTTCTGACTCGGCGCGTAATTTGAGGTCCGCTAGCACCACAGGAGAGACACTCAAGGCGTGCGAGTGGCGGGCAGGTTCGCAGCGGTTGCTGTCCGTCAGAATAAATGACCGATGGATATGATTTGTACAGCGAGACTCGCTGAAAACAGCCTGCTGAAAGGCCGCTCCTCTACCCACTGCCGCCATTGCAGCATCCCGCATCGCCTCGGCGCGTGCGCCACCGCTATGAGACGAAGAGCAGGTGCGCAACAATTCTCAGCGGGATATGTCAGCCCGACCTGGACCCGAGGTCGAGTACGATCAGGGTATCGCTTGATGACGAGTAATTTTCCGCTCGCAGGGGTACGCTTGTGCACTTGATC
>CAJAWW010000179.1 GCA_903946745.1 uncultured beta proteobacterium | reverse complement strand
CCGAGGCCGAGCGTCTGGAAATAGGCCTCTTCGAGTTCGACCGTGTTGCCGGGCGTCATGGCGAGATTCAAGTAGCCGCGAAAATTCGGATCGATGTTGGCGGCGATGCCGAGTTCGCTTTCCTGCAATGTGAAGCCGCGCCGGCGCGGCGGCCCGATTTCGTCGGGTTCGCCCGGCGGCACGAAGCCCTGCATGGTCCACGTTGCCGGATCGCGCTGGGTCTTGGTGAGTGCGCCTTGCAGGGTCAGTGATATTTCGGGATTGAATCCATCGGCCTTGGTGTTGGGTTGGCGTGCGACCTTGCTCGCGACGGTGTTGGGTGCGGTGTTGGCTGCGTTATCGACTGTGGCCTTGGTCTGGGTGGCTGTACTCTCGGCCTGCGCCAGACGTTTTTCAAGCGCATCGATGCGCTGCGCGGTCGCTTTTTTTATCTGCGCGATCTCTTCGCGCAGGGCTTGCAGGTCGGCATCGGCAGCCGATGCGGGAATGCTTGCCAGCACGCCACAGGCGGCCAGCACGGCAATGGAAATGCGATGCATGATGTGCTCCAAAACAATTGAACGGCGCACCGCCCGGCAGCGAGCCGGGGGCGCAGCAAAACGTCAAGCGGTTTTAGAGCAGGGGTGGGGCGCGGCTGCGAAACGCAGCGAAGCATTGCAGTGTTGGGGCGGGCAACAGGGTGACGAGCGGGGTCGCCCCATGCCCAGCGGCTGTTGCCAGCAAAGCGATCGACACGGGTGCTGCCGCACCGATGCCCGCGAAAGCCAGGCAGGTGGTGCAGTGGTGCGATAACGCGAGTGCCGCGCCATGATCGGCATCGTCTTCTTGCGTCAGATCAACCGTAACCGCAGTCGCAGCGGCAGCCGTAGCCGCCGCCGCGTCCGCTGTCGCCGTATGCGTCAGCGCATGCGCGAGCGCCGCCTGCTGCCCTGTGACCAGCAGCAGCGAAAGCAATAAAGCAAAAAATGGATGCTTCAGGCGGCGCATGGGCACACGTTAATCACAGGCCTGTGACAAAACAATCTTGCTTCATCCGCCAAAGTTCTTTGCCGCAAAATCCCAGTTGGCCAGTGAATTGAGGAAGGTTTCGACAAACTTGGGGCGCGCATTGCGGTAATCGATGTAATAGGCGTGCTCCCAGACGTCGATGCACAGCAGGGCGGTGTCGCCCGTGGTCAGCGGCGTGCCGGCAGCACCCATGTTCACGATATCGACCGAGCCATCGGCCTTCTTGACCAGCCACGTCCAGCCGGAACCAAAGTTGCCGACGGCGGAGGCTTGGAAGGCTTTCTTGAACTCGTCGGCACTGCCCCATTTCTTGTTGATTGCGTCGGCCAGTGCGCCGGTAGGCGCTCCCCCACCGTCGACTTTTAGGCAATTCCAGAAAAAGCTATGGTTCCAGACTTGTGCGGAATTGTTATAGATGCCACCGGCCGGTGCTTTTTTGATAATGGCTTCGAGATCAAGCGCTTCGTATTCGGTGCCCTTGATAAGATTGTTCAGGTTGGTGACATAAGCCTGATGATGCTTGCCGTAGTGAAACTCAAAGGTTTCCTTCGAAATGTGCGGTGCCAAAGCATCCATCGGGTAGGGCAGCGCGGGTAGGGTGTGTTCCATGGTGGTCTCTCCTGTGACGGGTGTGAGGGTGTGAACGTGCTGGGTCTTATAACTTGACTATTCTAGTCGGGTTTATGGGTGGGAGGCAATGCATCGTTGAGTTCATCGGGCGCGGATGATACGACGCTGGCACGCGCTGACCCGCGTGCGAGACGGACATCAATGATTTGTGCAGGGTGTAGTGTGGTGGCGTCGGCGACGATTGCGCCGTGCACGTCGCGGACAATTGCGAAGCCGCGATCCAGCGTGGCTTGCGGGCTGAGGTGGCGCAGTGCGGCGGCGTTGTGTTCGAGTTTATTCCGCCATTGCTGGCGCTGGCGCTGCATGGCGGCGTTGAGGCGCCAGTGCAGCATGGCGGTGCGCTCCCGCGTTTGCTGCAGGCGTGTCGCCGGGTGCAGCAGGCGCAAGCTGAGGTGATCGAGTCTTTGCTGAAATGTGCCCATACGTTGTTGCATCGCGTGAGCCATGGACTTGCCCAGTGCCGCGACTTCAGCGCTGGCGTCCGCCCAGCCCTGGGTGGCCAGTTCGGCGGCAGCGGTGGGCGTTGCGGCACGCAGGTCGGCGACAAAGTCGGCGATGGTGGTGTCGCTTTCGTGTCCGACTCCGCTGATGACGGGGAGCGGACAAGCCGCAATTGCGTGGGCAAGAATTTCTTCGTTGAAGGCCCAGAGGTCTTCGATGCTGCCACCTCCGCGCACCAGCAGCAGCACGTCACAACGGGCGTGTTCGGTGGCAAGTTGCAATGCGGCAGCAATTTTTTCGCCGGCACCCACACCCTGCACCGGGGTCGGATAGAGGATCGCCGGCAGATGCGGTGCGCGGCGATTCAGTGCCGCGATGACATCGCGTAGCGCAGCCGCGTTGGGCGAACTGATAATGCCGATGGCCTGTGGATAGCGCGGTATCGGTCGTTTGCGTTCGTTGGCAAACAGGCCGGCGGCGGCGAGTTGTTCCTTGAGTCGGGTGAAGGCTTCGAACAGCCGGCCGAGTCCGGCACGGCGCAGTGATTCGACGTTCAGCTGAAAATCGCCGCGTGCTTCGTAGAGCGTCACCAGCGCCCGCGCTTCGATCTGGTGGCCGTTTTCGAGCCGCCACGGCACGCTCTGAAAGCGCGAGCGGAACATCACGCAGCGTACTTGTGCCGCTGCATCTTTCAAGGTGAAGTAAATGTGCCCCGAAGGTGCCCGGGTCAAGTTGGACACTTCGCCGGCGATCCATCTGAGCGGGAAGGCTTTTGTGAGCGTTTGTTGTGCCAGCCGATTCAGGGCGCTGACACTCAATATCGCATCGGAATCAGTCATGGAGGGCAAAGGTGTGGGGACGAGCATTAAAATTTTACCTGATCCATGCCGTGGCATTGTGAGTGTTTGCTCTCCGCAGTACCCGCGCCGGCCGCGGTGTATCTTTGTAACTAATTGATTTATATAGATGTTAATTTTTGTACTGAATTTGCTCGCCGTAGAAAAACCCTTTACGCAGTGGGAACTTAGCTGCGTTCGCCGGTCATCATGCACAGAGTTATCCACAGAT
>CAJAWW010000178.1 GCA_903946745.1 uncultured beta proteobacterium | reverse complement strand
GCTTAACCCACGTTTAACAACCCCAATAAAACATCGATACAAATCATGCAATTAGCGCGTACTAGTACTTTCTCTCGCGCATTTGCTCGTAATTGAGGCGTCAGCTGATCAGTTTTTTAGTTCCTCCGGGGGTCGGGTTAATCGCCAGTGCGTCATAGATCGCCCTCAAGTCAGGTTCAGCCACCGTCGCCTTGCGGACGTGGATCGTTCGCCCATCCTTGCGGCGCAAACTGGCCGTCACGCGTTGCTGCACCGCCAGTGTTTTTCTCAAGCTGGCCCACGACCCGTTAATTCCAGCCGCCTTCAATTGCGTGCGCACGACCTGCACGCACTGATACGCCAGAACCGTAATAAACAGATGGCCATCGGAACGATCCTCCTTTGAGTGGAACACCGGTCGCAACCCCAGTTCGCTCTTCAGACTGCGAAACACACTCTCAAGATCGGTCAGCATCGTGTAGGTACGCCACAGACGCTCCTCATCCCAGTTCAGCTCATTGCTGCGCAAGCAATACACCCCCGGATGCGTCGCCATCGTCCCCGCCGCCAGTGACTTCTCCCAGGTCAGCGCCGTCACCATCTTGCCTGAAGCATCGGTCACCAGCGTCACCGTGTAATGCTGACTCGCCCCCCGGCTCTTCTCCTTCAGCCGGCCAATGCGCTCCAGAAGCTTGTCATGACGCTTCTCGCTACGCGGTTTGGACAAACCCTCGGCGATCTTTCGCAAACCCGCCTCGAAACCCTCGGTAAAGCGCGCCACCATCGCGCTCTCTTTCGCCTCCCGACCTGGCGAATGGCAATACAGCCGAAGCTCCTGACCATCTTCGCTGAGCTCCTTCTGAAGCCGCAGGGTTTGGCCGCCGGCGGTCTCGATGGCGATGGCTTGGGTCGCGTCAAATTGACGTGCGCCCGCGCGCCGCACCACCAGATATCGATAACCGTGTGCCACCAGCCAGGCCAGATTGGCCTCGGTCGCGATCCCCGCATCCATAATGACGAGCGCACCCATCGGTGCGCCCAAGCCCGTCAGCATGACCGCCAGCGTAATGCCCTCGGTGACATTGCCGTCAAAGGTCCGGGAACGGCGGACAAAGCCACTCCCATCGAGAACCAGACCCAACGTGACCAGCGGGCAGTCGCTGCGCTTCTCCTTCGAGCGACCGTGTCGCGCCTTGGGATTGGCACCCGCTGCGCCCTCGAAGTAGGTGTTGGTCAGATCGTACAGCGTGACCGTCTCTTCCAGCGAGAACAGGGTTTGAATCGCACTGAACAGATGGTCTTCAATCGCAGCACGATGCCGCATCAAGAGATCTGAGGCGCGGTACAGCCCCATGTGCGACATTCTGTTGAAATCGACGTCGATCAATTCGCCCAAGGCACTCTGTGATTGCAGCCAGTGCCATGTCGCCAATTCGGAAGCCGGCTCGGCCATGCGCCCAATGAGGTTGCCCAGAATCGCCGCCCGCATGACGCCGTTGATGCCCAGTTCTGCCAGCTTCGTGACAAAGCCGACCTGCTCCAGTGCGTGCAAGGCGACATGCTCGATGCCAACCGAGCGCGGTTGGGTCTGTTGCAGGGTGTCGATATCGACGTCGTGGAAGTCGGGGGCCGGGGATGGTGAGGTAGTCGCTTGCGCGGCGGTGCCTTCGCCAGGCACCGCCGGCTCCGTAAGCTCCGAGGGCTCCGGCGGTATCGCCCGCGCAACCAGCTGACCGAAGATCTGCTGGGCAGTGCGCTCAAGATGATCCGCGCATTGAATGTCCAGCAGGCTGTCCTGCGGTTGCAGCAGTTGTTCGAGGCGAGCGCACAGCAGCGGCCAGTCATCCTGCTTGACGGCGAAGTTCCGCCCGAGATTGAGGACGGTGATCTGGCGCACCTTGCCACCAACGCGTACGCCACGTACCAGGCGGAAGGTGAAATAGCCTTCGCCGGTGGCGGCGTTGCTGGTTCGGGTTTGACGGATAAACATGCGCCCATGCT
>CAJAWW010000177.1 GCA_903946745.1 uncultured beta proteobacterium | reverse complement strand
GGCCCTGGCGGGCGCACGCATCCATTTTTCCCGATACTCAATGACCAGGTGACGCTGGTCTGTCGGATTGAAAAAAAGGGCGGCGACTGGACGCGCGAATACTGTGTTGCCGAAGGCGATGTCAGCATCGAAACACTCGCCACCGGGGCGCAATGGCTGGGCGTGCGCGAATATGCACGGCGACTGGAACACGCCGGCTTATCGCGCGCCATTGCCCGCGTGCTGTCTTTGGAACAAGGGCAGACCGACAAACTGTGCGAATACTCGCCCCGCGAACTGCTGGATCTGGTATTCCATGTTTTCGGCGACAAAGCCGTGCTCGACCGCTATCAGGAAGCCCGCGACCATCAACGCCAGACCGCACTGGAGCTGCGCGAACTCGAAGGCCAGTTGCAACGTCTGGGTGCCGAAGTCGAAAAACTCAACGGGCAGGTCAATCGTTATCGTCAATGGCGGCGTCTCTCCGATGAGCGCATCACGCTGGTGAGTGAAGTGCTGCCGCGACTGGCCTACCACGAAGCCGTCGAATCCATCCGCATGGGGCGCGTGCAATCCATCGGCAAGCGACGCGAATACGCCACACTGAAAACCGAACTGGCCGCGCTCGACCAACAGTTGCCGGCACTGCGCAACACGGCAGAGGCGGCCACACTAAGCCTGAATCAATGGGATGCGGAATTGGCGCGCTTGCAGCAAGAAAAAGACACCGCCAATCGCCAGGAAACTCGCGCCGCTACGCTGCTCGAACGCCGCACCGAATTGCTCGACGCCGCACAACTCGCCGGGGCGCAAGATGCCGCCACCCTGAGCCGCGAGCTGGAAACCCGCCGCAACCGCGATGCCCATGTGCGCGCCGAACTTAAACCACTGCGCGAAACCTTGCGTGAACTCGACGACCGCATTGCCCGTCTGTTGCGCGGCGAACGTGCCGACCCGGCCGATGTGCGCGCCCTGCGCGAGGCACTGCAAGCCGAACATATCGACCACGCGCTGCTGCCCGAGGTGGTTGAAGTACAAGATGAACACTGGCAGATTGCCGTGGAAGCGCTGCTGCACCCCTATCGTCATTTGGTGCTGCTTGCCAACCCCGAGGATCAGGCGCGCGCCTTCGCCATTGGCGAACGCCTGCGTTACCGGCACTTCATCGTGCCCGATGTGGCAAAAATCACCGACTCCCCAGCGTCGACTTTTGGCGCGCTGCTGGAAGTCATCCGTTTCACTGCCCCCGTTCCGCCCTGGCTCACCCAGTTGCTCGACCGCACCCAACGCGTCGCCGACACCAGCGCCGGCGCACAATTGCCGCGCGGCCAGGACTGGATCACGCGCGAGGGCTACCTGCGCGAACGCCGTGGCGGACGCCACGCCAGCAGCGGCGCAGAACGACATTTCGGCCGCGCCAGAATTCCCGCACTGCAAACCGAGCGCACCGACATTGCCGCACGCATCGCCACGCTCGACGGTCAGCAACAAAAAGTTCACACCGAGATCGCCAGTTACAACGCCGCACTGTCCGGCGCAAACGCCCCCGCCGAACTGGCCGCACGCGCCGATGAATTTGCCCGCGCCGAGATCGCCCAAAGGAATGCCAACGCCACAGTGTTATCGCTGATTGCTGCCCAGAACGCCGCCTATACCGCACGTCAGATGGCCA
Source organism: uncultured beta proteobacterium (assembly GCA_903946745.1). Classification (GTDB taxonomy): domain Bacteria; phylum Pseudomonadota; class Gammaproteobacteria; order Burkholderiales; family Rhodocyclaceae; genus CAJAWW01. The sequence continues at coordinate 416 of CAJAWW010000177.1, read as the reverse complement.
TGGATGCACGCGAAGCTGCACGCATGGCCGTCGCCGCTGAAGAAGCCCGACGCGCGCCGCTGCTAAAGGCGCTGACCACCGCCGCCAACCGACCCGCACGCGAAGAGCAGGCACGCCGCATTCTGCGTTTGCGTCAGGATCGCAGCGCAATGCCGGTGGCCTGGAAAGAACGCGCCACCAACATCGCCCTGGTCGCCCGCTGGGAAAGCGCCACCGCCGCACAACGCGAGATCGAAAAAATAGAAACCAGTTTGCGCGAAGACGACTGGATCACCGATGAAACCATCATTGCGCTGCGCGACCTGCGTAGCGAAGACTATCAACGCCAGAGCGTCGAGCACGAACGCCGGCACGCCGAAAACCGCCGCGCCACCGACCAGACCGATGCCGCACGCGGGGCGTACATCGAGGTGTTG
>CAJAWW010000176.1 GCA_903946745.1 uncultured beta proteobacterium | reverse complement strand
GATATGGGTGCGGCCGAGACACATTATCGGGCTGCACTGGCGCTGGGCCTTGATGACGTCTATCTTCTCGCCGCGCGCGCCGATTTTTTGCTGGATGGTGGTCGCCCTGCTGAAGTAATTGCCCTGCTCAGAAATCACGGGGCGGCCGATCCTCTATTGCTGCGTCTGGCCGAGGCGTCTGCCGCGACTGAAAGTCAACAGACCGAGCGCTTCGTGCGTCTGCTCGACGAACGTTTTGCGGCCGCCCGTCAGCGCGGCGATACGATGCACCGTGCCGAGGAGGCGCGCTTTTTGTTGCATTTGAAGTCACAGCCCGATCAGGCATTGGTCTTGGCCGTCGAAAACTACCGTGTGCAGCGTGAGCCGCGCGATGCAAGAGTGCTGCTTGAGGCGGCGGTCGCGGCAGGAGATTCAGCAGCCGCGCTTCCAGTGCGAGAGTGGTTGAGTCGTAGCGGGTTTGAGGATGCACGCTTGCGCCGGTTGGGTGAAAAGTCGACGCTGGGGACACGGCGTTCAGTGCCGATCGTTGCACGATGAGGGCGGTGGAATGCGTTCATTGATGTACCGGTTGCTGCTGATGGGTGTTCTGTGGCTTATGAGCGCCACAGCGCAGGCACATAAGGCCAGCGACAGTTATCTGACGGTCGAGCTTAGTGGCAACGCGGTGGCGGTGCGCTGGGACATTGCGTTGCGCGATCTTGAGTTCGCTCTGCCGGGTGGTCTTGACGCCGATGGCAATGGTGAGATCACCTGGGGTGAGCTGCGCGCACGCCACGACGCACTGATCGCATTCGCTCTCCGTGGTTTGTCTATCGAACGTGGCGGTGCGTGTGTCCTTCGCCCCGGTACATTACAGGTCGATGAGCACACGGACGGTGCCTACGCGGTACTCGCTTTTACTGGAGAGTGTCCGGCGGCGCACGGCGAGGTTTCCCTGCGCTACGGCTTGCTGTTTGAAGTGGATGCTTTGCACCGTGGCCTGCTGAATCTGAAACTTGATGGTGCGGAACACGCTGCGGTGTTTTCGCCTTCGCGCCCGGCGCAGCAGTTCACCGCCGGCGAGGTGTCACGCTGGTCGCAGTTCTCGCAATATGTCGTTGAAGGTGTTTGGCATATCTGGATCGGTTTCGATCACATTTTGTTTTTGCTCGCACTGCTATTGCCAGCCGTGCTGCGTCATGAAGACGGCGGGTGGCGGGGTGTGGCGCGCTTTGGCGAGGCGTTGCGTGAGGTGTTGTGGGTGGTGACGGCGTTTACCGTGGCGCATTCGATCACCTTGTCATTGGCGGCACTCGGAGTCGTGGCACTGCCCTCGCGCTTTGTCGAATCAGCGATTGCGGCTTCGGTGGTGGTGGCCGCACTCAATAATCTGAAGCCGGTGGTCGAGCACCGGCGCTGGATGGCGGCGTTTGGCTTCGGCCTGATTCACGGTTTTGGTTTTGCCAGTGTGCTGGCCGAGCTGGGTTTGCCTGCCGGGGCGCTGGCGCTGTCGTTGTTCGGCTTCAATCTGGGCGTGGAAATCGGCCAGTTGGTGATTGTCGGCGTATTTTTGCCGGCGGCTTTTTTGTTACGTCACGGGGCGTTTTACCGGCGCGTGATCTTTATCGGCGGCTCGCTGGCGACGGTGCTATTAGCCGCTGTGTGGTTCGCCGAGCGGGCGTTAGACCTGCGGATTCTCGGCGCGTAGGGCGTGTTCCGCCCAGAGTGCGTGCGCTAAGGATTTCCAGACTGTTCCGCCGTGTGTGTGGATATTTTCGCCAGCACTTTCACGCATTACGGTCAGCATCAACTGGATCAGTCCGAAGAGTTCCAGCCGGGCGTGCTCTTCCGGTGTGTCCGGTGGATAGTTCACCGGTGTCAGGTGGCAGTCGAGTGCATCGCGCGCCAGTTGGCGCACTTGAACGCTATCCGTCCAGTCGATGTTCAGCGCCACGCCCTTGCGTGCGATCTCGATTTCAAGTTGCTCGGCTTCTTCTGCGTAGTTTTCAAATCCGGCCATGTCAGCGGTCCTTTTTTGCGCGCGAACGCGGTTTCGCAGTGCGCGCGGTGAGCAGTTTGCCCAGATAGCGTCCGGTGTAACTGCCCGCAATGCCTGCGACCTCTTCGGGTGTGCCGGTGGCGATGATGCGCCCGCCGCCGTCGCCGCCCTCGGGGCCCAGATCGATGATCCAGTCGGCGGTCTTGATGACATCGAGATTGTGTTCGATCACCACCACGGTGTTGCCGTGCGTGCTGAGGCGATGCAGCACCGAGAGCAGCATTTCGATATCTTGAAAATGCAGGCCGGTGGTGGGTTCGTCAAGAATGTAGAGGGTGCGGCCGGTGTCGCGCTTCGACAATTCCAGCGCCAGTTTGACGCGCTGCGCTTCGCCGCCCGAGAGCGTGGTGGCCGACTGGCCGAGCTGGATGTAAGAAAGACCGACATCCATCAGTGTCTGCAATTTGCGCGCGACCACCGGCACCGGATCGAAGAATTCGCGTGCCTGTTCGACCGTCATCTGCAGCACTTCGTGGATGGTTTTTCCCTTGTAGCGGACTTCCAGCGTTTCGCGGTTGTAGCGCTTGCCGTGGCAGACATCGCAGGGGACAAAAATGTCGGGCAGAAAGTGCATCTCGACCTTAATCATGCCGTCGCCCTGACAGGCTTCGCAGCGCCCGCCCTTGACGTTGAAACTGAAGCGTCCGGGGCCGTAGCCGCGCTCGCGGGCATTCGGTACGCCGGCGAATAATTCGCGGATCGGCGTGAGCAGACCGGTGTAGGTGGCCGGGTTGGAGCGCGGTGTGCGGCCGATGGGGGATTGGTCGACGTTGATAACTTTGTCGAAGAACTCCAGCCCGGTGATTTCGCGGTGCGCGGCGGGTTCCTCGCTGGCACCGTAAAGGTGGCGCGCGGCGGCGGCGTAGAGCGTGTCGTTGATCAGCGTGGATTTGCCCGAGCCGGAAACGCCGGTGATGCAGGTGAAGAGACCGACGGGAATGTCCAGATCGACATGCTTCAAGTTATTGCCACTGGCATCAATAATTTTTAGCAGACGTTCAGGGTTCGGCGGTGTGCGCTTTTCTGGCAGCGCAATGCGCCGCCGGCCAGACATGTAGGCACCTGTGAGCGATTCGCTATTAGCCGCCACTTGCGCCGGCGTGCCGGCGGCCACCACACAGCCGCCATGCTCACCAGCGCCGGGGCCCATATCGACCACATAGTCGGCGGATTCGATAGCTTCCTGATCGTGCTCGACGACGATCACGGTGTTGCCCAGATCGCGCAGATGAACCAGCGTTTCCAACAGCCGCGCGTTATCGCGCTGATGCAGGCCGATGCTGGGTTCGTCGAGCACATACATCACGCCGGTGAGGCCGGAACCGATCTGTGAGGCAAGGCGAATACGTTGTGCTTCGCCGCCGGAGAGTGTCTCGGCGGAACGATCAAGCGAGAGATAATCCAGCCCCACATTGATGAGGAAGGAAAGCCGCGCGGTGATTTCCTTGACGATTTTTTCCGCCACCTGCGCGCGCTGCCCGGTGAGTGTCAGCAGATTAAAAAAGTCGCGGCAATCGATCAGTGACAGGCGGCTGATTTCAGCAATGGTGCGTTGACCGATAAAGACATGGCGTGCCTCGCGCCGCAAGCGCATGCCACCACATTCCGGGCAGGGTTTGTTGTTCTGGTATTTCGCCAGTTCTTCGCGCACCGCCATCGAATCGGTTTCGCGATAACGCCGTTCCAGGCTGTGAATGATGCCCTCGAAGGCGTGCGAGCGATCAAAGCGCGTGCCTTTTTCGTTGAGGTAGCGAAAGCTGATGGCGGTCTTGCCGGAACCATACAGCACGATGTCGCGGGTGGCCTGCGGGAGCGCGTCGAAGGGGATGTTGAGATCGAACCCGTAGTGTGCCGCGAGCGATTCCAGCATCTGGAAATAGAACTGGTTGCGCTTGTCCCAGCCCTTGATCGCGCCGGCCGCGAGGCTCAGGTGCGGGTAGGCGACGATGCGTGCCGGATCGAAAAACTGAATCTGCCCGAGGCCGTCGCACTGGGGGCAGGCACCCATGGGATTGTTGAATGAGAACAGGCGCGGTTCCAGTTCCTGCAAGGCATAGTTGCATACCGGGCAGGCAAATTTGGAAGAGAATAAATGTTCAACGCCGGTATCCATTTCGACCGCCAGCGCACGGCCTTCGGCGTGCATCAGCGCGGTCTCGAAACTTTCGGCCAGACGCTGGCGCATGTCCTGGCGCACTTTCAGCCGATCCACCACTACGTCGATGCTGTGCTTCTGGCTCTTGGTCAGTTTCGGCAGCGCGTCGATGTCATGCACGGCACCATCCACCCGCAATCGCACAAAGCCCTGTGCGCGCAGTTCTGCGAACAGATCGAGTTGTTCGCCCTTGCGGTTGGCGACCACGGGTGCGAGGATCATCAGCTTGGTGTCTTCGGGCAGCGCCAATACATGGTCGACCATCTGCGAAACACTTTGCGCTTCCAGAGGGAGCGCGTGATCCGGGCAGTGCGGCGTGCCGGCGCGCGCGTAGAGCAGGCGCAGGTAATCGTGAATTTCGGTGACGGTGCCCACGGTAGAGCGCGGGTTGTGGCTGGTGGCTTTCTGCTCGATGGAAATGGCCGGACTCAAGCCTTCGATCAGGTCGACATCGGGTTTTTCCATCATCTGCAAAAACTGCCGGGCGTAGGCAGAGAGTGACTCGACATAACGGCGCTGGCCTTCGGCATACAAGGTATCGAAAGCCAGTGAGGACTTGCCGGAACCAGATAAACCGGTGATGACCGTCAGCCGGTTGCGCGGTAAATCGAGGTTGATGTTCTTGAGATTGTGCGTGCGTGCGCCGCGGATCTTGATGGCGTCCATGACTCTTGGAGGGGGCTGAAAAGGGGGAAGAAGGGCGTGCGCCGGCGGCAGAGGCGGGCGACCTGTTAATATACGCGACTCTTCTGTTGTTCCCATCCTATCGTGCTTTCCCCTACCCCAGATGCCATGAGCCGCGACGAAAAGCGTGGCGGCGCTGCACTGGCGGCGATCTTTGCCCTGCGCATGCTGGGGCTGTTCCTGATCCTGCCGGTGTTCGCCATTCATGCCCAAACCATTCCCGGCGGCGACAACCTGACTTTGGTCGGCATTGCGCTGGGTGCCTACGGTCTGACGCAGGCAATGTTCCAGATTCCTTTCGGCATGGCCTCCGATGTGTTTGGCCGTAAGCGCGTGATTGTGTTTGGTCTGTTGCTATTTGCCGCCGGCTCCGCCGTGGCGGCGCTATCCACCGATATCAGGTGGATGATGTTTGGCCGCGTGCTGCAAGGTGCCGGTGCCATTTCGGCGGCGGTGACGGCGCTGGCGGCTGATCTGACGCGCGAACAGCACCGCACCAAGGTGATGGCGATGATCGGTTCCTCGATTGGGTTGGTGTTCGCCATTTCGCTGGTTGCTGCGCCCTTACTGTATACGGCCGTCGGCATGGGCGGCATTTTCTGGCTGACGGCAGGCCTCGCGCTGGCCGCCATCGGTCTGGTGACCTCGGTAGTGCCAGAGCCGCCCCCGCTGCAACCCGGGCCGCGCGTGCCGTTTTCCGAAGTGCTGCAAAACACCCAGTTGTTGCGCCTGAATTTCGGCATCTTTACGCTGCACATGGTGCAGATGGCGATGTTCGTCGTCGTTCCCGGATTGCTGGTGACCACTGGGGCATTGCCCATGGCGGCGCACTGGAAGGTTTATCTGCCGGCTATTTTGCTGTCATTCGTGCTGATGGTGCCGGCCATTATTTATGCGGAAAAGCGTCAGCAGGTGCAGCGCGTTTTTGTTATGGCGATTAGTCTGCTGTTGGTCACGCTGCTGGTTTTGTGGGTGGGTACCGGTCAGTTTGAAATTGTTGCCGGCGGGCTGGTGAGCTTTTTTGTTGCCTTCAATATTCTGGAAGCCATGCTGCCGTCGATGATTTCGCGTATCGCTCCACCCCGCGCCAAGGGTGCCGCGCTCGGCGTGTACAACACCACGCAGGCGCTCGGTCTGTTTGTTGGCGGGGCATTGGGTGGCTGGCTGGCGAAAAATCATGACGCGGCGGCCGTTTTTGTCGTGGGTGCCGTTGCCGTGACCTGCTGGCTGGTCGCTGCGGTAACGATGTCGGCTGTTCCGGCGCGCCGCCCGGTTGCAGCCGGTTCGATCCAGTCGCCGCCTTCCCCCGACTCTCCGGCGCATGGCATACTTGAACCAAAATCATGAGGAGAAATTAGCATGGCATCCGTAAATAAAGTCATTTTGGTGGGCAATCTGGGCAAGGATCCCGAATCCCGTTACATGCCCAATGGCGACGCAGTGGTCAACATCACGCTGGCGACCACCGATAGTTGGAAGGACAAGCAGAGCGGCGAAAAGAAGGAAGCCACCGAGTGGCATCGCGTGGTGTTCTTCGGCAAACTTGCCGAGATCGCTGGCCAATACTTGAAGAAGGGGCGTCAGGTTTATATCGAAGGCGCACTGAAAACGCGCAAGTGGCAGGATAAAGAGGGACAGGATCGCTATACGACTGAAATTGTCGCGAATGAAATGAAGATGCTCGGCTCGCGTGAAGGCATGAGCGACGCACCGCCGCGCGAGAGCGGTGGCAATGCCGGTGCTTCGCGGCCGGCGGATAAGCCGGCCGCCGCTGCGCAATCGGGCGGCATGAGCGACTTCGAGGACGACATTCCCTTCTAATCGATTGTTGTATCGAGCCGACAGGGGGGCGCCATCGTGGAGTCGCAAGCGCTATTTTTGCTTGACACGGGTTGTCGTGTTCGTACAATCGCGACAGTTCCGGCCTGGCGTGGGCTGGGGAATTTTATAAGAGGGAAATTTCATGAAAACTACAAAACTGGTTGCTGTGTTGGCACTCGCCGGGTTGTCGAGCGTCGCTCTGGCTCAAAATGCGCAAGGGTCAGCCCCCGAAGCCCGTGCTTACGGCGGCTTTTCGCTTGGCGGTTCGTCGGCGAGTTTCGATAGCTCCGATTTCGCCGGCAACACGGCGACCAAGAAGACCAAAACCGGCGGCAAGCTGTTCCTCGGTTATGACTTCAACAAGAACTGGGCGATCGAAGGTGGCTATGTCAGCTTCGGCAAGCCGACCGCTGACTTTGCTGCAGGTAAGCGTACGCTGGATCAGTCCTCGTGGTATCTGGCGGGCAAGGGTACGGCACCCATCAACGAGAAGTTTGGTCTGTTCGCCAAGCTCGGTATCAGCAGCAACCGCACCGAAATGACCACCACGGTGGCCGGTGCTAGCAATGCCAATGAAACCAAGGCTGGCGCGCTGTTTGGCATTGGTGCCGAGTATGCGTTTAGCGATCGCGTCGGCTTGGTGGGCGAACTCGAGAGCTACGGCAACTTCGGCAAAAATGCCGCGACGGCGACCACGGGTGCCGGACGTACCAAAGAAGCCATGGGTTCGATCGGTCTGTCGTTTAAGTTCTTCTGATCGACAAGATTTCTTTGGTTTGAACGACGGGCGGGGGCGCAATCCTCCGCCCGTTTGTATTGCTGGTGTCTGATCTACAGATCCACCCACCATTCGCATTCCTCAAAGAAAGCAAACGACTGGTACATGCGCATCCGGTTCGGCCAGCGGTATTCCATGGCGCGCAATTGCGGGTTGTAGATGGCGGTGTAGAGCGTGCCGAAACCCTGTGCGTAGTTGGATGTGAACAATGGGCTGTACTCGAAGGCATTGACGAATGATTCGATGCTGGTCAGCGGATCGTAGAGTTTGCTGACAAGAAACTGCTGGCGTTCGTAGGAGCGCGAAAACATCGCGTAGTTGGTCAGCGCGAAATCACCCTGATGATTGACGGCAAAGGGTTTGTAGGTGACATTGGGGCTGGAAAATGGCGACAGTTCCACATTGCGTACCTGCCCGTAGGCATCCAATAGCAAGATGTTGTAAGCCATGTGCGCCGGAACTCGGCAGAGCACTTTGACCGCCTCGTCGACAGTGGTGCAAAACTCCAGAATGTAGCGCAGGATGATCGGGATGCCGAAACCTTCGGTGACCACGCCCTTGCCACCGAATGAAAGCGAAACCGACAGGCCGTGTTCATTCATGCCGTCGAGCACCCCCCACAAGCAATCAGTGGAGGCGATCACCTGCGTATTGTGCCAGCGGGTTTTAAGCACCCGGCCTTCGCAGAATTCGGGCGCGTAGTCGTAGTTGCGCACCAGCGTTGGGGTATAGCGCGTCCATACGGCTTGCGAGCATCCGGCGAGATAGGGGGCAGGGCAATAGAAACTCAACAAACGTGCGTCGTTGGCGTCGGCTTGGGTGATGTCCAGCAGACGCTCCCAGAGGGGAACGAATTCAGGCATCCAGGTTTCCAGCGCCGTCCGGCATTCGCTCAGGCTGGGGCGCTTCAATTCGCCTTCGCTGGCAAACCAGCGGCGGTAACCGGGCATGGCGGCCTGATAATGCGCCAGCCATTTTTCACCGGGTAGCGGTTCTTCGATCGCTTGAAAGCGCTTCTTCGCGTGGAAGCTCACGAGGTGCGTCCGCTCTTGATGTTGGCCGGATTGTTAGCGAGTTCCACCGCAGAGCGCTCTTCTTGCGTGAGCTGGCGGAAACTGAAGCAATCCTTGAGTGCCGTGATCCATTGCGCGCCCGCCTGATTCAGCCCGCCTGTCGGGCGACGGATGATCTGGTTCACAAACATGATGGCCAGATCGCCGCCTTTGTAGGCGTATTCGCCGGTGTTCATGATGCGCAAAATGTAGGCCTGATTTTCTGCGAGCGCCTCGCGCCGGTGGGTGCTGGCGCGCTGCAATGTCAGACGACCATCGTCGCCCTTTACATACACGCCGGACACCGGTGCTGCGGTAATAATCTTCAGTGGCGCGTCGGTGTATTTGAGGATGACCTGCGCGGCCGTACCTGCTGCACCGTCGGCCAGCACGGCTTGATTGAAGGCCGCAACATCCATCTGCAGATCGATCGCGGGGTCGTATTCCAGCAGGTGAAACAAAAATAGCGGCACCTGCGCGCTGCTGAAATCTGCCATGTTGGTCATGGCACTGATGCCGGTGATGCGCGCGTTGAGTTCGCCCAGATAGACCTCGTCACTGTCCTGATCGATCAGGTAATCAAGTTCAAAATAGCCGCGATAGCCACGTCGGTAGAGTGCATTGCCGAGCGCTTCGGTTTTCTCTTGCACTTGCCGGCGCACTTCGGCCGAAAATGCGGCGTCATAGAGTTCGTTGCCGCACCAGCCGCCGGGGTAGGGGGTCAGTTCGGGGATGCCGATGAGTTCAGTCAGCAGTGGACCGACGAACGTGCCCCAGCGCGTGGCACAGGCCTCGATGGCGGTGCCGGTGCAGTTAACCCAGCGCATTACCTTGACGCGGTCTTCACGTTCGATGGCTTTTGCCGCTTGTTGGTAGTCGACTTCTCGGGCGATGAAGAAGGTGGTTTTGCCCGAGTCGCCGTAAGCCGTTTGCACCACCAGGCGCTCGCCCAGCCCGGCGGCACGCGCAATACGTTGCAGTTCGGCGTATGAGGACACCTTGGCCAGCACGTTGGGCACGCTATGCACGCCCGCTTCATTGCCCAGTTCAGTGGTGACGATCTTGCTGTCGATTTCTCGCACCACACTATTTTTTGGTAACACGATGTCGAGATTCAGCGCCGCACACAGTGCCTCGATTTGTTCGTCAAAAAACAGAAAGATGGCGCGTGCCCGGGATTGCTCTGTGTGTCGGGCGAACAGATCCTGCGTCTTGTGATGATTGAGCAGATAAAGGGTGATGTCCTCGATACTTTCGAAAACGCGGGCGTGATCGTCCTCGATCATCAGCACGCGCGGATGTTGCCCGTCATAGCAGTCGATCAGGTTGATGTTGTGCCAGTTCTTGACCCAATCGTGCATG
>CAJAWW010000175.1 GCA_903946745.1 uncultured beta proteobacterium | reverse complement strand
CCGCCGCAAAACTGGGCGCTGGTTCGGTGCTGGGGGTGGATATCGACGACAACGCCCTGATCGCCGCGCGCGACAACGCCAGCACCAATCAGGTGGCGCTGCAATTACGACACTCGCGCGGGGCGCTGGATGAGCAGTTTGATATCGTGGTGGCCAATATTCTGACCAATCCGCTGTGTGTGCTAGCACCGCTGCTGGCGCACCGCGTTGCCCCCGGCGGTCATCTGGCGCTTTCCGGGGTGTTGGAAACGCAGGCGCAACAGGTTATTGATGCCTACGCGCCTTTTATCGCCCTGCGCATCGGTGCCACGCATGAGGGCTGGGTGCGGCTGGAGGGCGGCTCATGCTGACCCAGTGCCCCACCTGCAGCACCACCTTTCGCGTCACCCCGGAGCAAATCAAAATCCGCGCCGGACGCGTGCGCTGCGGGCAGTGCCAGCATGCCTTCAACGCCATCGATACGCTGATCGAGGAAAGCCCTGCCGTTGTTGCTCCGCCGCTCACCCCAACCCTCACCTCGCCGCCAGACCCAACGCTACCGGCAGTCGCTGCATGGACAGAACCCGCCTTCACGATTGACACTACCGTCAGCGAAGTTTCCATTCCGCCACCCGAACCAGCGCTCGAAGAAACTAACGATCCCCCGTCCATTACCACAACAACAGAGATTGTCGAACAACCCGAACCGCTTGCCGACAGCCTGCTGACAGAACCCGCTCACGAAGAACCCCTGCGCTGGCCGTGGGTCATCGGTGCCCTGCTGGCGATATTGTGCATCCTGATGCAGGCGGTCGTCGCCTTCCGGGTCGAACTCGCCGTGCTCGTCCCGGATGCCCGACCCGAATTGACGCAACTTTGCGATCTGGTCGGCTGCGAAGTCGGATTACCGCAAAAAGCCGAGTTGTTGAGTATCGAAACGTCCGACCTTCACCCAGACATCAACCCCGATCCTGAAAAGAAAGGCCGCCTGACACTGACGGCCACACTCAAGAACCGGGCACCCTTCGCGCAGACGCTACCGCACCTGGAACTGACGCTGACCGACACCGCCGACAAAGCCATTGCCCGCAAGGTGTTGAAGCCGGCCGAATACCTGCCGCCCAAAACAACTCTGGCCGCCGGTATGGCCGCCAATGCCGATCTGACCGTCGCCGTCGATATCGATCCCGGCGAACTTCCCGCCAGCGGCTACCGCTTGTATCTCTTCTATCCCTGACCTCTATTGACGAAGGCACTCATGAAAAAGACCCTGATTTGCGGCTCCATGGCCTACGACACCATCATGGTGTTTGGTGACCGTTTCAAAAACCACATCCTGGCCGAGCAGATTCACATTCTCAATGTGTCGTTTCTGGTGCCAGACATGCGCCGCGAATTTGGTGGCTGCGCCGGTAATATCGCCTACAACCTGAAACTGCTGGGTGGCGAACCGCTCATCATGGCCACCGTTGGCGATGACAGCGGCCCCTACCTGCACCGACTCAAACATCTGGCACTGGATGCGCGCCATGTGCAGGAAGTTTCTGGCAGCTTTACCGCGCAGGCCTTCATCACCACCGACCTCGACGACAACCAGATCACCGCCTTCCACCCCGGTGCCATGATGCAATCGCACCTGAACAAGGTGACCGATGCAACAGGCGTCGGGCTCGGCATTATTTCTCCCGACGGACGCGACGGCATGCTGCAACATGCGCAAGAATTTCACGCCGCAGGCATCCCTTTCGTCTTCGATCCAGGTCAGGGGCTGCCGATGTTCAACGGCGAGGAGTTGTTAACGTTCCTGAAACTGGCCGACTACTGCACGGTGAATGACTACGAAGCGAAACTTTTGACCGAGCGCACGGGTCAGACGCTGGAGCAGTTGGCCACGCAGGTACAAGCACTCATCGTGACGCTCGGCAGCAACGGTTCGCACATTTATGCCAACGGTACGCGGATCGAGATTCCAGTCGCCCCGCCTGCGGCCGTGGTCGATCCAACCGGTTGTGGTGACGCCTACCGCGCCGGTTTGCTGTATGGCATGGAACAAGGATGGGCGTGGGAAAAGACCGGGCGACTGGCCTCATTGATGGGTTCATTGAAAATTGCACAACGCGGCGGGCAAAATCATAAACTCACGCGGGAAGAAATCGGCACGCAGTATCGTGCGGCGTTTAGTGAGAATCTTTGGTGAACACTGTGGTGAAAAACTTTGTAAAGGAAGCGTCATGCGCCTGTTAAATATCGTCATCGCCACCACCGCTGCGACAGTCTTACTCGTCGGCTGCGCCGGCAGCCAGTCCGGTGCGGGCTACTCCCGCTCACAAACGCGCGGCGAAATGAGTGTGCGCCTGGGGGTTGTCGAAAGCGTGCGTAACGTCACGATTGAAGGCACGCAATCCGGTGTCGGCGCGGTTGCGGGCGGTGCTGTGGGCGGCATTGCCGGCAGCAATGTCGGGCACGGCAAGGGTTCTACGGTCGGATCGATTGTTGGCGCGGTGGCCGGTGGGCTTGCCGGTCAGGCGCTGGAAGAACACGCCAGCAAGAAGGCCGGCCTGGAAATCACCATAAAGCTCGACGATGGCAAACTGATTGCCATTACGCAAGAAGCGGATGAAATCTTCCGCCCCGGTGAGCGGATACGCGTGCTAACGGGCGGCGGAGTGACGCGCGTGTCTCGCTGACACATCGCAGGCGGCTAATTCCAGTCTGGTTTAACCTGCGCCATGCAAGGCTGGTGAAACACGCGGCTATCCTCAAGCCGAACTGCGGTCAGCGATCCACCCCACAGACAGCCGGTGTCCAGCGTCATGACACCGCCTTCGTCACGGTAACCCAGTGCTGACCAATGTCCGCAAACAATCCGGTGTTCCGCACTTTTACGTCCGGGAGCGCGAAACCATGGGATACAACCGGGCGGCCCCTGCTCCGGCGGTGCTTTGTTGCCAGTCGCACGGAATTCCATGGCACCATTTTTTGTGACATAGCGCATGCGGGTCATGGCATTCACAATCACCCGCAACCGATCCCATCCCAGCAAATCATCACGCCACACGCTCGGTTCCGAACCCCACATGTTAGCCAGGAACTTCACATGATTCGAACCCGACAGCATCGCCTGCACCTCGTCAGATAGCGCCTGCGCCTGCGCGATCGACCATGACGACAACAGGCCGGCATGCACCATCGCCCAGTCACCTTCTTGATAAAACAACGGGCGCGTGCGCAACCAGTCGATCAGTTCGTCGCGATCCGGTGCGGCAAGCACCTCATCCAGCGTATCCTCACGACTGGCCTTGCCGTAACCATAGGCAAGCATCACCAGATGCAAATCATGATTGCCAAGCACCACGGTTGCGGCAGTGCCCAGTGACTTGATGTAGCGCAGCACCGCCAGCGAAGCCGGGCCACGATTCACCAGATCGCCAACAAACCAAAGACGATCGCGCGCCGGATCGAAGCTGATATAGTCGAGCAGTTTTTTCAGCGGCTCAAAACAGCCCTGAATGTCACCCATTGCATATGTAGCCATAGCCCGAGTTTACATTGAGACACGACTGCACAGCACCAAAAATACTGGTCATCCGCCGCGACAACATCGGCGACCTGGTCTGTACCACGCCGCTGATCGCCGCCTTGCGTCAGCGCTTCCCTAGCGGCTGGCTCGGTGCGCTGGTCAACAGCTACAACGCTCCCGTACTGGACGGCAATCCCGATCTCGATGAGGTGTTCGTCTAT
>CAJAWW010000174.1 GCA_903946745.1 uncultured beta proteobacterium | reverse complement strand
GTGGCGCGCCACCTCTCACAGCGACTGCGCGTGACCATCGGCGAATTGCAGGCACTACGCGGCTAAGCGTTTACGCCTCTTTTCCTGCCAGTTCGGATGTCCGCAAAAAATCGTCTGCCGGCATTGGCCGCCCAAACAAATATCCTTGATAGACCTTGCAGCCGTTGGCCGCCAGAAATTCGCGCTGCGCCTCGGTTTCCACACCTTCAGCAATCACTGCCAGATCCATGCTCGCAGCCAAGGCAACGATAGTTCTGGCAATTGCGGCATCGTCGTGATTTGTCAGCACATCGGCGACAAAAGATCGGTCAATTTTGAGTTGGTCGAGCGGCAGTCGTTTCAGATACGACAGCGAGGAATAGCCAGTACCGAAGTCATCCAGCGAGAAACCGATGCCTTTGGCTTTCAACGCAATCATCTTGGCGATGATGTCTTCCACATTATCGAGCAGCAGACTCTCGGTCAGCTCCAGTTTCAGCTTCTTCGGATCAGCACCGGTGCGGTCGACAATCGCAAGAACCTGATCCACGAAATCCACATGACGAAACTGGCGGGCACTCACATTGACGGCCACCTTGAGATGCGACATTCTTGGCATACCTTCCCATGCCACCAATTGAGCACAGGCAGTTTCAAGCACCCAAGCGCCCAGAGGTAGAATCAGCCCCGTTATCTCGGCCTGGGAAATGAACTCGATAGGAGGCACCACGCCGCGCCGGGGATGCTGCCAACGCACCAAAGCTTCTGCGCCCACCCGATGCCCCGTACCATCCACCTGAGGCTGATAGTAAAGACAAAACTGTCTTTCGCGTATAGCCTCGCGCAGATCGTGATCCAGTGCTGCACGGGCAGTGACCACCGCCTGCATATCAGGATCAAAAAATCGCAGCGAATTGCGACCCGCAGTCTTGGCCTGATACATAGCCGTATCGGCGCGCTTCATCAATTCATCAGCAGAAACGGTGTTGCCTTGAAACAGGGTAATGCCGATGCTAGAGGTGCAGTGATAGCTACGCGTGTTCTTTAGTCCATCTCGAATCGTCAAATCTAGCAAATAAGGCTGGCTGACGGCATGCAGAATCTTGACAGCAATGATCTCAGCCTGCATCGCCGCGACCGCATCTTCACTGAGGTCTTCAAGAATCACCACGAACTCGTCGCCGCCATGGCGCGCAACGGTGTCACCCTCGCGAACCGAGGCCTCAAGACGACGAGCCACTTCTACCAGAAACTGGTCGCCCACATCATGGCCAAGCGTATCGTTCAGCGTCTTGAAATCATCCATATCCAGCAGCATCAAGGCACCATATCGATTGTGACGACCGCTGCTGGACAACGCCTGTTCTAACCGATCCAGCAGAAGCCGACGGTTGGGCAACTCGGTGAGGTGGTCGTAAAAGGCTAAATGTTCGATTTTGTCGGCGGACGCCTTGCGCTCGGTAATGTCACGCCAGGTGGTGTGGAGCATGGTCTGCCCCTTGATCGCGACCGGCATGAGCGACACCTCGACGATGAATTCGCCGCCCTCGGCATTGACACAGGTCCAGTCGAACCGGTGCAAGCCCTTACTGTAGGCCAGTGCAATCATCTCGGGTGCGGACTCGGATGAACGTCGGCCATCGGGTTGGAACTCCGGCGAAATCCGGGCCGGCGGCAACAAAAGAAACTGTTCCTTGCTCATCTTGAGCAAATCGAGCGCTGCGCGATTGCACTCGACGAAGACACCCGTGTCATCAATCAAAAGAATAGGGTCGGATGAGTCCTCAAACAGTTTCCTGAACGTTGCCTCACTCTCATGCAGATCCATTTCAATTCGCTTGCGCTCGGTGATGTCGCTCATCGACGTAACGCGAACAGATCTGTCTTTGAAGCGCATTTCCTTACCGCGAATCAATGCTGGAAATGTCGAGCCATCCTTACGCAGGCCGGTGGCCTCATAGGGCATCTCATAACCTGACACGATGTTTTTTGCCACCCGATCACGATCACCGGGAGCTATCCATTCGGTACCCAATCGCCCTAAGGCTTCCTCGGCGGCGTACCCGAACATGCTCTCCGCGCTCTGGTTTTGTTCGAGGCAGCGCCCCTTTTCGGAGATAAAAATTGCTTCAAACGCCGCCTCGCTCAACGCACGATACTTTTCCTGGCTCTCCACGAGGCATTCCTCGGCCAACTTACGCTCGGTAATATCTTCAGCAGACGAGAGGATTCCGACAATAACGCCCACTTCATTCCGAAGCAGCGAGTTGTTCCAAGCAAGCCACAGTTCTTGCCCATCGGCATTGATGATGCGATTCTCATAACGCTCGACCAGTTGTGCTTCGCCGCTCATCAACGTGTCAAATACCCGACGAACCGCACTACGTTCGTCAGCGGGCAAAAAGTTTTCAAACCAGTCAACACCCAGCAAGGCACCTTCAGGCCGCCCCAGAAACTGCCTCCCTTTCTTGTTGATCATGGTGATTCGTCCGGCGCTATCGAGCGCTAGGAGCATCACGCCAGCGATGTCCAGATACTGACTTACGGTGTCACGCTCATGCGACAGCTCTGCAGTTCTCTGCGTCACCAATTGTTCAAGTTGGTTCTTGTGGCTCTCGATGTCACGTCGTTCCCGGCGCTCTTCAAGAATGAGTTCCAACATGAATACAAAGTTTCGCAGATGATCGGCGTAGGGAGCAAAAACCTCTGCGTCCTTGATCACGACGATCAGTTCTCCATGGCCGTCCAAGGCGTACCGTTGAGAACCCGCCCGATCACCCAGAGTCACTGCATTGAATTCGATTACCCCCACCCCGGGAATATCGGCCAATCCCTCAACGACAAAGGGGATAACGGCAGAATCCGGCAACGACGCGACGACACTTTGCATCAGCAAAAGCTGCCCCAGAACCCGGATATCAACCGCCTCAGTCATCACCTTCCTAATAGCCGCAGATCAGCATTGATGCGCCAGAAATTCCTCAGGCTGAACGTAGTAAGGGTTGTGCACGACCGCGCCTCGAACCACCATCAGGGGATGGACTTTAAGAATCTTCATGATCGTCGCGCCATCAAAGGCATTGGCATCGTACTGACACACCGCAGTAACCGGATGGTCTTTCAGCAGCAAGCTGACGCGCGATTCGTATTCCATCAGGCGCGAGCCACCGGGTATCGAATCGATGTTCGACGTCATCTCGCCAATCACCCGGGCTGCGGGATACCCGTCGGCAACGGAGTCTTCATGGTACTTCTGTAGCAACCCAAGCATGCGATCAGGGTCAAAACAGCCACCTTGAAAATAGACATCGCGGGTCCCGGATTTGGTTAAAGCGCCTGATGCCTTGAGTTGTTCACAACACAATCCATGATCGGCAAGATAAGCGTCGAGATGTGTGTCGTCGAGCTTTTCGGTGAAGCAGGCGGCTTTCTCTCCGGCTGCCAGCCCGCTGGTCAGGAATTCGAGCAGCGAGTTCAATCGCTCATCGTCATCGCTGTATATCTGACAGATATGCACTCCTTCCGGGAAAGGCTGCGGGGTGAATCCGAGAGAGACCATATGCGTTTCGTGTGCCATGTCGCGCCCTCCAAAACAAGAATGTCAATCCTGAAAATCTCAGCCGAAGATCGTGATCTTCATCCGTTGAAACACGCCAAGATTATCCCACCAGAGCAGACCCTGCTTGCGAAATTCCAGACCTTCGGGCGTCAAAACAAGTTTTCGAGCGCCGAATTCAGTCACTCCGGATTCCGCTATATAGCCTGCATGCATCAAAAATCTAGCAATAACCGGCTGAATCTGCTGCCCGTTGACGGTCCAGCGAGTTCCATAACCTTCCCCGTCACCCGAAAGCATGAGGACAGGTTCGTGCTCACAAAGCACTCGCAGTACCGCGAGTGTTCCGGCACGGTCAGGAATTTCGTCATTCATGAACTACACGACAGCATCGAACAACCGGCCTTGTGGCGCGCCCAGTCCGGACGGCGGGACGCAAAGTCTGCGCGCCCCGGTTGCTCGGTGTAGGGATCACGCAGCGTCGCCAACAATTCCATAATCATTCCCGGGTCGCCCTGTTCCGCACGCTCAATGGCCTGCTGTGCGAGGTAGTTGCGCAACACATAACATGGGTTAAACCGGTTCATCTGCGCCACACGCTGCGGCGACGGAACGGCATCTTGCTGCAGACGTCGCACATAGCGTTCCAGCCATGCGGCAAATGCCGGGGTGAATTTTGTGCGCAGGTCTTCACGATAAAAAGCATCGCGGAAAACATTGATGTCAGGCTGATTTACATTGAATACAGCTAACTGACGAAAAAATATCGTCATATCCATCTCAGCCTCCTGCAGCAGCGCGAACAACTCGCCCGTCAGTTCGGCGTCATCATCGCGCCAATGGTTAAAGCCAAACTTTCCGGCAAAGATGCGCGTCGCTTCATCAGCATAGGCAGCGTCGTAAGCAGCGAGTGCCGCATCCAGCGTGCTACTGTCGGGGATCAGTAGTTGCAACGCATCGGCGAGGCGTTCCAGATTCCAGCGCGCGATCTCCGGCTGACGGCCGTAACGGTAACGGCGGCCTTCGGCATCGGTGGTATTCGGCGTCCATCCGGGATCGAAGTTATCCACCCATCCGTAAGGGCCGTAGTCGATCGTGAGACCAAGAATCGACATGTTGTCGGTGTTCATCACACCGTGGACAAACCCCACCTGCATCCATTTCGCAATGAGTCGGCCGGTGCGCACGCAAATCTCGGCAAACCAGACATGAAGGCGATCAGCATCCGTCCGGTCGATTTCCGGAAAGTCGCGCGCAATGGTGAAATCCACCAGACGCTGCAGCAACTCGCGCTCACCACGGGCGGCCAGAATCTCGAAGTTGCCGAAACGGATAAAGGAAGGCGCAACGCGACACACAATCGCACCGGCCTCTTCGCGTGCGTTGCCGTCATAAAACATGTCACGCATCACCGGCGCCCCGGTTGCCACAAGACTGAGGGCGCGCGTCGTCGGAATGCCCAGATGATGCATCGCTTCGCTGCAGAGAAATTCACGTAGCGATGAACGCAACACCGCACGGCCATCGGCGCGACGGGAATAAGGCGTCGGCCCCGCACCCTTGAGTTGCATCTCCCAGCGCTCACCCGCACGATTGATGACCTCGCCCAGTGAAATTGCCCGCCCATCCCCGAGTTGCCCGGCCCAGTTGCCAAACTGATGTCCGCCGTAACAGGCCGCCCAGGGTTGCATGCCCGGCAATAGTGCATTACCGGCCAGCACATCCAGCAAAGGCGGGGTATGCAGCGCCACCGGATCGATATCCAGCGCGGCGGCCATCTCAGACGAATACGCCAGCAAGCTCGGTGCCGGCACCGGTGTCGGCATGACCGCCGACCAGCAGGCACCACGCACCTGCCGCACGCGGTTATGCGGCTCCGGGTCGCCCGGCAGTTCGCGTAGAAAGCGATTATCGAACGTGAGCATCGCTAATGATTGTTATTGACCCACTCCGAATTCAGACCAATACTTGCGCCAATGACATTGGATTGACTAAAGCGCAGCGAACAGCATCGCACAGACGGATCAGGAATCGCATGATGACACACTGGAATCACAAAAATATGGAGACGTTGGCAGATGCCGTCAGGAATTCCCTGACGACTCTACCCTCACACGCAAAAGAACGTCCGCATCTCGAAGTGCTTTTCGAAAAAACCAAAAGTCTATCGAAGGTCGGCACCCTCAGCGATGGCGATCTGGCAAACGTCAGAGGCAATCTGTGCGCGGTATGCCGGGATGCCGTGCTACACCCGTGCGACACACCACACGGGTGGTCGCCTTTTTGCGCATTCGTCCGTCACAACAGCTAATTGCATCCCCCACCCCGCACCCGGCGCGCTGAGCGCCTAATGGGTGTCGGGTAGAGGGTATCGTGGTAATCAGCTCTTCAACGCCACCAGCACCTCATCGAGCATTTTCTTCGCGTCGCCAAACAGCATGCGGTTGTTCTCTTTGTAGAACAGCGGGTTGTCCACGCCGGCATAGCCTGAGGCCATGCTGCGCTTCATCACAATCGAAGTTTTTGCCTTCCACACTTCCAGCACCGGCATGCCGGCAATCGGGCTGTTGGGGTCGTCTTGCGCGCTGGGGTTCACGATGTCATTCGCACCGATCACCATGGTCACATCGGTTTCCGGGAAGTCCTCGTTGATCTCGTCCATCTCCATCACGATGTCGTAGGGCACCCGGGCTTCGGCCAGCAGCACGTTCATGTGGCCGGGCATACGCCCGGCGACCGGGTGAATGCCGAAGCGCACATTGACACCCTTTTCGCGCAAGTGTTTGGTGATTTCATACACCGTATGCTGCGCTTGCGCCACGGCCATGCCGTAACCGGGAACGATGATGACGCTCTTGGCTTCGCGCAGCAGTTCGGCGGTTTCCTGTGCATTCACCGGCACCACTTCGCCCACCGGTTGTGCCGTCGCCCCAGCGTCGACTTTTACGGGTGCACCGCCACCAAAGCCGCCAGCAATCACACTGATAAAGTTGCGGTTCATGGCCTGACACATGATGTAGCTGAGGATGGCACCGCTGGAACCCACCAGCGCACCGGTGACGATCAGCAAGTCATTATTGAGCATGAAGCCCGTGGCCGCTGCCGCCCAACCGGAATAGCTGTTGAGCATCGACACCACCACCGGCATGTCGGCGCCACCAATGGCCATCACCATATGAATGCCGAACAGCAAGGCGATGGCGGTCATCACACCCAGCGCAACCAAGCCGCCGGACATGCTGTGGGCATCCATAAAGACTTTGCCGAAGTAGATGACGACCAGAAGACCGACCAGGTTCAGCATGTGCCGACCGGGCAGCATCAGCGGTTTGCCGCCAATCTTGCCCGAGAGTTTGCCAAAGGCAATCAGCGAACCCGACAGGGTGACCGCACCAATCAGGATGCCCAGATACACCTCGACTTCATGAATGGCCTTTTCTGCCGAGGTGAGGCCGAGCGATGAACCCGGGTCGATGTAACTGGCGAAGCCGACCAGACACGCGGCGAGGCCAACGAGGCTGTGCATCAGCGCCACCAGTTCGGGCATTTGCGTCATTTGCACGGTGCGCGCGGCAATCACGCCAATGCTGCCGCCCACGGCCATGGCACCGATGATCCAGCCGATGCCGGCAGGGGTGACGCGTGGGCCAATGACGGTGGCCAGCACGGCGAGTGCCATGCCGATCATGCCGTAGAGGTTGCCACGACGGGATGTTGCGGGGCTGGACAATCCTCCAAGACTGAGGATGAACAGGATGGTGGCTCCGATGTAGGAGACCGTTGCGAGGCTTTCGGACATGGTTTTCAGCGCCCCTTTTTTATTTACGGAACATGGCGAGCATGCGGTGGGTCACCGCAAAACCGCCGAACATATTGACTGCGGTGAGCACAATGCCGATCACCGCAAGACCGCGTATCCAGTCATCCGGACGGTTGATGCCCGGCACCAGGGGCGGGGCAATCTGCACCAATGCGCCAATGGCGATGATGCTACTGATGGCGTTGGTCACACTCATGAGTGGCGTATGCAAGGCCGGGGTCACGTTCCACACCACCATGTAGCCAACAAAGCACGCCAGCACAAACACGGTGAAGTGGCCGAGGAAGGCCGCCGGGGCGTGTGCGCCAATGAACCAGAACAAGGCAGCGGCAATACCGAACATGACCGCTAGTTTGCCACCGGCCATGGGTTCGCTGGCGGCACCGTGGCCTTTCTTGGCGGCAGGCATTGCGCTCGCAGGTTTGGCGGCCTGCGGTGCGGCTGCGGGCAACTTTGGCGGCGGTGCCGGCCAGGTGATGGCACCTTCTTTGATGACGGTCAGGCCGCGCAGGGCGTCGTCTTCCATGTTGACGTCGATGATTCCGTCTTTGGTTTTGCACAGCTCTTCGGCCAGACGAAACAGGTTGGTGCCGTACAAGGTGGAAGACTGCTTGGCCAGACGCGAGGGCAAATCGGTGTAGCCGACAATGGTGACGCCGTGTTTCACCACGGCCTGGCCGGGTTCGGTGAGTTCGCAGTTGCCACCCTGTTCGCCGGCGAGGTCGATGATGACGCTGCCGGGTTTCATGCTCTTCACCATTTCAGCGGTAATCAGCTTGGGCGCGGGCTTGCCGGGAATCAGCGCGGTGGTGATGATGATGTCCACCTCGGCGGCCTGTTTGGCGTACATCTCGCGCTGCGCTTGCTGGAAGCCTTCGCTCATGACTTTGGCGTAACCGCCGCCGCCCGATCCTTCTTCTTCGTAATCCACCTTGACGAATTCACCGCCCAGCGATTTGACCTGATCGGCCACTTCGGGGCGGGTATCGTTGGCGCGCACGATGGCACCCAGACTGGCGGCCGTACCGATAGCGGCAAGGCCGGCAACGCCCGCACCGGCGATGAAGACTTTAGCCGGCGGCACTTTGCCGGCGGCGGTGATCTGGCCGCTGAAGAAGCGACCAAAAGCATTGGCGGCTTCAATCACGGCGCGGTAGCCGGTAATGCCCGCCATGGAGGTCAGGGCATCCATTTTCTGGGCGCGCGAGAGTTGGCGCGGCAGGGCGTCAATGGCCAGTACGGTGACGTTTTGCGCAGCCAGTTGCTGCATGAGTTCGGGGTTTTGTGCCGGCCAGATAAAGCTCACCAGTGTGCTGCCAGGGCGCAGCAGGCCAACCTCTTCGGGGCTGGGCGCACGCACCTTGAAGAGGATGTCGGCAGCAGACCACAGGGCAGCGGCGCCCACGATGATCTCGGCACCGGCAGCGCGGTAACTGTCGTCGCTGCAATGCGCCGCATCGCCTGCGCCAGATTCGACAGCAACGCAAAAACCCAGCTTGATGAGTTTTTCGACCACCTCAGGTACGGTGGCGACGCGTTTTTCGCCAGCGTAGGTTTCCTTGGGCACTCCAATCTTGAGCGGCATGACTTCCCCTTTTGTCGATGTCTTATAAGTGCAGAGAAGCCATGATACTGAAACGGCGACGCTTTGACACATCGGGTCAGGATTTCGATCAATATCCGGATCAAAATTCGTAAAGATCGGCACCCCGGCCACGATGACCCTGCGGATAGAATAGGCAAGTTCTGGAAGGCATATCGAACGCACAGATCGAAGTACAGACCGAAGTACAGACTTTCGCCCACCGTCCCCGCACCATGCAGATCAAACTACAAAGTGTCTCCATCGGACTTCGCATCGGCCTGGCTCTTGCGCTGCCCATCCTCGGCATGTTGGCGTTTTCCGCGTGGCCCCTTTTGAACTCTTTCCAGTCGGTACGCGAACTGAACGGTCTGCGAAAAATGGCCGAACTGGTTCCCGCCGTCAGCGCACTGGTGCACGAGTTACAGCATGAGCGCGGCCTGTCCGCCGGGCTGTCCGCCGGGCGGCCCACCGATCTATCCGGTTTCGACAAGGCATTTGCCAAACGTTTGCCAAATCAGCAGAGTGCGACTGACCGCCAACGTGCCGCCTTCTCCGATCTGCTTAAAAGTTTTGAACATGCGCCTGCCAGCGCCAATGCCCGCAGCAAGCACCTGAGCTCACGCATCGATACCGCCCGAACACAACTGGATCGGCTGGATGCCATTCGCCAGTCAGTCGCCGTGCGCAGCATCAACGCGAGTGAAATCACGCGCTACTACACCGGCGCGATCAGTGAATTGATCGACATTACCGATGAAATGCTGCTGGTCAATACACACGCCGACCTGACCGGGGGCATCTCCGCCTATATCCGTTTACTGCAACTCAAGGAACACATCGGCCAGGAACGTGCGATTGGCGTACCTGCCTTTGTCGCCGGCCACATTGATGCGGTCGGCCATACCCGGCTCATCGAATTGATCGACCGGCAACGCACCTACCTGCACGAATTCAATTTCTACGCCACACCGCAACAAGTGCAGCAACTTGAACAAATCAACACGAGTCGCCGTCAGACAGAAATTCTGCGCTTGCGCCAGATCGCCTTGGCCAGCCTGAAAACCGGCTCTACCGAAGGCACAGATGCGTCACTCTGGTTTGATTTGATGACCGAGAAAATCAATCAGTTGCGGGAAATCGAAATTCAGGTGGGTCACGATCTTATTGCTGCCGCGACGGCTCTCGAAGAAAATGCCTCCCGGATTGCCTTGCGCATCAGCCTGCTCGTCGTCACGCTGCTCGGCGTCACCATACTGCTTGCCGCCGCCCTCGCACGCGGCATCATCCATCCGCTACAGGACATGACCCAGTCGCTCAAGCGCTTGGCCGATGGTGATCAAAGTACGGCCATCACGGGCGACGATCGCGGTGATGAAATTGGTGCGCTGGCGCATGCGGCAGCGGTATTCCGCAATACACAAATGCAGATTTCGCATGCCGATGAACAAATGCGGATTGCGACTGCGCTGCGCGTACACCACAAGGCCTTGAGTGCGATCAGCCAAGGCGTGCTCATCACGGATATGGGTCGGCGTCCCATTTACAGCAACCTCGCCTTCAACACCATGTTTGCACTTGCCGCGGCCGACTTTCCCGAATCAGTCGCAGCGCCACTGGGCAGCCCAAACAGCATCACACACAGCCTGACCGGTCTGGCAGAAACCTTCGGCGACGCGCATGTGCTCCGGGAACAACGAGTTGAATTGCAACGCAGCGATGGATCGCCCTTTTGGTGCAGCATCACGGTCATGCCCGTGCTTGACGCAGTTGACCAGCCGACCCATCTGGTCGGCGTGCTGCGCGACATTACCGACAGCCGGCGCATCGAGCAGGAGCTGCGCATTTCTGCCACCGCGTTTGAATCGTTGCACGGCATGATCGTCACCGATGCAAAAGGCATCATTCTTCGTGTCAACAATGCCTTCATCGAGATGACCGGCTACTCGGCAGACGAAGCGGTCGGACAGACGCCGCAACTGCTCAAGTCCGGACGTCACGAACCCGAGTTTTACACCGACATGTGGCGCCAGCTTGCCGTCACGGGGGCATGGTCGGGCGAAATATGGGATCGGCGCAAGAGCGGTGAAATTTATCCCAAGTGGCAAACCATCTCTGCCGTGCGCGGTACAGACGGTGCCATCAGCCATTATGTAGCGGCCTTTTCCGATATCAGCGAACGCAAGGCTGCAGAACAGCGTATTCACGATCTGGCTTTTTACGACCCGCTCACCGCCCTGCCCAACCGGCGGCTACTGATCGACCGCCTGCATCATGCACTGGCGGCCAGCGCGCGCAACGGCAGCCACGGTGCCCTGCTGTTCATCGACCTCGATAACTTCAAGAATCTGAATGACACCCGCGGTCACGACATGGGTGATCTGCTGCTGATCGAGGTGGCCGAGCGGCTGAAAGCCTGCCTGCGTGGTTGCGACACGGCCGCACGACTGGGTGGCGACGAGTTTGTGGTGATGCTGGAAGATCTCAGCGAGACAGCACCGGAGGCGGGATCAGAGGCGGAATCCGTCGGTGAAAAAATACTGGCGGCGTTGAACATCAGCTATGACTTGGCCGGGAAACCGCACCGTAGCACACCCAGTATTGGCGTCACGCTCTACCGCGGCCAGGACACTTCGATCGATGAACTGCTCAAACAAGCCGATCTGGCCATGTATCAGTCCAAGGCCTCCGGACGCAATGCCATGCGCTTCTTCGACCCCGCCATGCAGGCTGTCGTCTCGGCGCGCTCGTTGCTGGAAGCCGAACTGCGCCAGGCGCTCGACCAGGAGCAGTTCGTGCTCCACTACCAGCCGCAGGTCGACCACATGGGTTGTGTCACGGGCGCTGAAGCGCTGGTACGCTGGCAGCACCCGGAACGCGGTATGGTTTCTCCTGTGGAATTCATTCTTGCTGCCGAAGAAACCGGTCTCATCATTCCGCTCGGTCAGTGGGTTCTGAAAACCGCCTGCGAACGTCTGGCCGACTGGGGTAGGCATCCGTCAACGGCCGACCTGACCATGGCTGTCAACGTCAGCGCACGCCAGTTCCGTCACGCCGACTTCGTGACCCAGGTGATTACCCATATTGAACAGAGCGGTGCCAATCCGCACCACCTCAAACTGGAACTGACAGAAAGCCTGTTGCTCGACGATATCGAAAACACCGTCGTCAAGATGACCTCACTGAAAACCTACGGCATCAGTTTCTCTCTGGATGACTTCGGTACTGGTTATTCCTCACTGGCCTATCTGAAGCGTCTGCCCATCGATCAACTCAAGATTGATCGTTCCTTTATTCATGACGTGCTCAATGATCCCAACGACGCGGTCATCGCCAAGGCGATTATCGCCCTCGGTCAAAGCCTCGGCCTGAGCGTCATCGCCGAAGGCGTGGAAACACAGGGACAGCATGATTTTCTGACCACTAATCAATGTCAGGCTTTTCAAGGCTATCTGTTCGGCCGGCCGGAGAAGTGAGCTTGTATTGACCACGGCGACACAGTGTCGCCGTGGTCAACTGCCTTTCATCAAGGCACCGGCTGCCCCGTGGTGCTGAACACGCGTTTCGCCGCAGCCACGATGACGAAAATTTCGTGGGGCGAAAGGCTGGGGAAGCTTTCATGCAACGCGCGATAGGCCAGATGTTCATGCGTTCGCCCACCCCAGCTGTTTTCGGGTGCGAAGAAGGGCTGGATCACATCGTAAGCCTGCACAAAAATACCGCGCAACTGGTGGTTGTCGCGGCGCTCTGCGCCGCTTACGGGGTCTGTCATCGTTGTTTCCGGGGCTTGATATCGCGCGCTGGCATCACTGGTCATCACTCAACTGCTTCGTGGAAGCGATTGGAGATATCCTCGAAGTAATCTTCGATATCGTCGGGCACCAGCCCGATTTCTTCCAGCACACGGGGGCCGATCTTGTCCCAAATCACATCCGTATGGTTGTTGATACGATGGTAAAAATGAATGGCGAGTTGCAGGATCGCCACCAGCGTGATTGCTGCGCCCGACTCCTCGTCGGGCAGTTCGTGATGATGCCGGATCGCTGCGCTGACGAAATCCGGCATGCCCCAGTGCCGTGCCACCAGATAGCCGATGCTGCAGTGATCGACATTGAACTTGGCATCTTCTTCGGCCAGATTCGGCCAGCACTGAACATTGTCGAGTTGCAGTTTCTTGCAGTAATCGGGAAAGCGCATCATCAGCACCGGTACGCCGCACTCATGGAAGATGCCGGCCATGTAGGCCTGATCCGGGAACACATTGCACACCGATACCTGATCTTCGGCGATCATGGCGGCGATCCGCGCGATTTCACCGGAGCGGGTCCAGAAAATCTCGAAGGCCTTGCGCTTGCCCTCACCAATGGCCATCGACAGCGAGACCGCCTGCACCAGATTGTAGGTCTGCTTGACGCCGATCACCATGAGCACCTGATCGAGCGTGGTCAGCTTGCGGCCACGTGAAAATACCGGTGAGCGCGCCGCCTTGAACAGCAGCGCAACAATACCCGGATCCTGCGAAATGATGCGTCCCACAGATTTGTTGTCAAAATTTCCCGTGGCGATCTTGTCGCGCAACTCCAGCAGCACCTTCGGCTGCGGCGGGATGCGGATGCCCTGTGCGGCCAGGTCGTCAAGCGCCTTTTGTTCGTCGGTAACCACGTCTTGCTCCCTAAATACTCACGGGCGTCGCCAGTAAGTTGAGTCGCGCGTCGAGCAGTTCAATCCAGTGCCGCACGGGCAGCGCCGTGCCGGCTTGCAGATGTGCCATGCAGCCCACATTGGCGCTGGCGATTTGGGCAGGACTGGAAGCCGTTAACGCATGCAGCTTATTTTCGCGCAAACGCAGCGCAATATCCGGCTGCAAGATGGAATATGTTCCAGCCGATCCGCAACACAAGTGGGCGTCAGCAACGGCTTGCAGCGTGAAGCCCGCAGCCGTAAGCAATGCTTCGACAACCCCGGTGACTTTTTGCCCGTGCTGTAGCGTGCATGGGCTATGAAAAGCAAGCATGCACTCACTTTTTGGCAACGGCGCACAGACAGAGAGCAGCAGCATCAATCGTTCGCGCTCGGCGGCGATCACTTCGCTGACATCGCGCGTCAGCTGCGCCACCCGGGCGGCCTTTGCGGCGTAGTGCGCGTCGTCTTGCAACAGGTGGGCGTAGTCGCGTACCTGCACGCCGCACCCGCTTGCGGTCATCACCAGCCCTTCAACGTGGGCTTGGGCTTGCAACAAAGGCCACCACGCGTCGATGTTGCGCCGCGCATCGGCGCGTGCGGCCTCGACATCGTTCAAGTGGAATCGTACCGCGCCGCAACAGCCGGCACCTTGCGGTTCGATCATCTGAATACCAAGCAAGTCGAGCACGCGCCGTGTCGCACCATTGATATTCGGGTACATCGAAGCTTGCGCGCAGCCCGCCAGGGCAATCAGTTGTCGCGGATGAGTGCGGGATTGCGCGCCGGACGGCATATCAGGCAAAGACAACAATGGCACCGATGGCACCGGCGGTATCTTGGCGCGCAAGGCCTTGGGCAATAGCGGCCGGAGCGCTTGCCCGGTTTTCATGGCCGCACCAAACAGACCCGAGCGCGGCACCACGTTCTTCAGTGCGCTGCGCAGCAACGCATCGCTACCGCGTCGCGGTACATGTTGCTCCACCACCGCACGGCCAATGTCGAGCAAACGCGAAAAGTGCACACCCGACGGGCAGGTGGTCTCGCAGGCGCGGCAGGTCAGGCAACGATCGAGATGGGTGCGCGTCTTTTCAGTCGGCGTGACACCTTCCAGCACCTGCTTGATGAGGTAGATGCGTCCGCGCGGGCCATCCAGCTCATCGCCAAACAACTGGTAAGTTGGACAGGTGGCGTTGCAAAAACCGCAATGCACGCACCGACGCAGAATTTCCTCAGCCGTGCGCCCGGGCTCGGTGTCGCGGATAAAGTCGGCGAGGTGCGTTTCCATGCGGACTCAGAACGCCGGGTAAAGCCGGCCGGGATTGAACACGCCATAAGGATCAAAGCTCTGTTTCAAGCGCCGGTGCACTTCCAGCAGCGGCGCTTGCAGTGGCGCAAAGACCCCGTTCGCCTTGTCACCGCCGCGAAATAGCGTAGCGTGACCGTCGACTTTTGCGGCCAGCGCGAAAGCGGCGGCAGGCAGTTCGCCACGCACCCAGCGTTGCGCCCCACCCCACTCAATCAGCTGCGGCAAATCGGGCAGCGCCAGCGGTGGCACCACCGAGGGCACGGAAAAACGCCACAAGGGTGTCTCGCCGGCGAAGAATTCAAGCGACTGGTCGCGCAGCGCAGTCCAGAAATCCCCAGCGACCGTTGCGTCCAACCGCTCACCACCGAGCTTGGCACATGCCGAAGCCACCGCAGCACAGGCACCGGACAGACGCAGCGTCAACACGTCCTGCGTCCAGCAGCTGGCGACCAGCGGCAACGGCTGGCCACCCCAGTGATTCAGTGCCGCCAGCGCCTTGTCTTGCGGCATGTCAAAACACAGGCTGGCATCACCCTGCGGCAGCGGCAGCACCTTGAGCGAAACTTCAAGGATCAGCCCCAGCGTGCCAAGACTGCCCACCATCAGGCGCGAAACATCGAAGCCGGCCACGTTTTTCATCACCTGCCCGCCAAAATTCAATACGCGGCCTTCACCATCCATGACCTTCACGCCGAGCACAAAATCACGCACGCTGCCCGCCGTGGCACGGCGCGAACCGGAAAGCCCGCTCGCTACCGCACCACCAACGGTCGTGCCGGGTGCAAAGCGTGGCGGCTCGCAAGCGAGAAACTGCCCCCGTTGCGCCAGCGCCGCCTCCAGTTCGGCCAACGGTGTGCCGCAACGGGCAGTCACCACCAGTTCGGTCGGTTCGTAGCTGACAATGCCACGGTAGGCGCGGGTATCCAGCACATCGCCAACAATTATCCCGCCATAAAAATCTTTGCTGCCCCCACCACGCAAACGCAGCGGCTTGCGTGCGAGGATGCGATCACGGAAATCGTCTTGCGTCCGATCGCTCATCAAAAACGCTCCAGATCAGGAAACTTGATCTGCCCGCCATGCACATGCATGCGACCGAATTCGGCGCAGCGATGCAAGGTGGGAATCGCCTTTTCCGGGTTCAGCAATCCCTCAGGATCAAAAGCGCGCTTGACGGCATGAAAGGCACGCAGTTCGTCCGCACCGAACTGGTCGCACATTGAATTTATTTTTTCAAAACCAACACCGTGCTCGCCGGTAATGGTGCCGCCAAGATCAACCGACAGCTTGAGAATTTCAGCACCGAAGGCCTCGGTGCGCTGCAACTCACCCGGCACATTGGCGTCATACAAAATCAACGGATGCAGATTGCCATCGCCGGCATGAAATACATTCATGCAGCGCAGGCCATACTTCTTTTCCATCGCCGTAATGGCAGTGAGCATTTCGCCCAGCCGCCTGCGCGGAATCGTGCCGTCCATGCAATAGTAGTCGGCCGAGACGCGCCCGGCAGCCGGAAAAGCAGCCTTGCGACCCGCCCAAAAGCGTAAGCGTTCCGCCTCCGATTGCGAAACGCGCAAGCCCGTGGCACCGGATGCTTCCAACACGGCTTTCATACGGGCAATTTCCTCGGCCACCTCTTCGGCCGTGCCGTCGGATTCGCACAGCAAAATAGCCGCCGCATTGAGGTCATATCCGGCCTTGACGAAGGGCTCTACGGCCGCAATGGCCGGCTTGTCCATCATCTCCAGCCCGGCCGGAATGATGCCGGCACCAATTACAGCAGCCACGGCTTCACCGGCTTTTGTGACGTCGTCGAACGACGCCATGATGACCTGCGCCAACTCAGGCCGGGGCACCAGCTTCACCGTAACTTCAGTGGTAATCGCCAGCAGCCCCTCGGAACCAATCGCCAGCGCCAGCAGATCGTAACCGGGCGCATCCAGCGCATGGTTGCCGAATTCAACAATGTCGCCGGCCATGGTCACGGCGCGCACACGCAGCACGTTATGCACGGTAAGACCATACTTGAGGCAATGCACGCCACCGGAATTCTCGGCCACATTGCCACCAATGGTGCAGGCAATTTGCGAGCTGGGGTCTGGCGCGTAATACAAGCCGAACGGCGCGGCGGCTTCTGACACCGAAAGATTGCGCACCCCCGGCTGCACCACCGCCACACGCGCCACCGGATCGATATGCAGAATGCGTTTCATCTTTGCCAGACTCAGCACCACCCCGTCGCAATGCGGCAACGCCCCGGCAGACAACCCGGTGCCGGCACCGCGCGGCACGATCGGTACGCCGGCGGCGCGGCAAATTTTCATCACCGCCACCACCTGCGCTTCGGTTTCCGGCAACAGCACGGCAAGCGGCAGTTCGCGATACGCCGACAGGCCATCGCATTCGTAGGGCTTGAGGTCTTCTTTTACATGCAGCAACCCGGCGGCCGGTAGCACCTTTGCCAACTCGGCCACCAGCGCAGCCACCAGCACCGTGCGATCAACGCTGGAAAAATCCTGCGCTGCCTCGGCGGAGTGCTGTCTCATACGCCCTGCCTCCTTAATCATGTCGATCAATCAATATCGCGCGAAAATCATTCACATTGGTGCGCGTCGGCCCCGTCACCACCAGATCGCCCAGCGCAGCAAATACCCCATAAGCATCGTTGTCCGCAAGTCGCTCGCGCATCGCGCTCTGTGCAATCCCGACCGCAGCAGCACGCGCCAGCGTATCGGGCAAGATCAGCGCACCGGCGTTGTCCTCGGAACCATCAATGCCGTCGGTGTCGCACGCCAGCGCCGCGATTCTAGGATGCGCGCCGAGCGCCAAGGCCAACCCCAGCAGAAATTCGGCATTGCGCCCACCGCGGCCTTTGCCCTTCACCGTAACGGTGGTTTCACCGCCGGAAAGCAACACGCACGGTGCGGCCAGCGGCAACCCGGCAGCCGCGCACGAAAGCGCGATACCCCCCAGCACGCGCGCCACCTCGCGCGCTTCGCCCTCGATGGCATCGCCCAGCACCAGCGGCGTCACACCTTGCGCACGCGCGGCCTCTGCCGCTGCGCTCAAGGCATCGCGTGCCGTGGCGATGATGCGCCCTTCGCAACGAGAAAATCGTGGATCGACCGCTTTGGGACTTTCCGCGCGACCGTCCTGCAAGGCACAACGTGCAGCCGGCGGGAGTGATACGCCGTAGCGATCAATAATCTCCAGCGCCTCGTCGCAGGTCGTCGGGTCAGGCACCGTGGGGCCGGAGGCGACGGTGGATAAATCATCACCCGGCACATCAGAAATCGCCAGCGTCAGCACCCGTGCCGGCGCAGCGGCAAGCGCCAAACGCCCGCCCTTGATGGCCGACAAATGCTTGCGCACGCAGTTGATCTCGCCAATGCTGGCACCGCAGGCCAGCAAAGCCCGGTTCACCGCACGCTTTTCGTCCAGACTGATGCACGGCAATGATGCTGTCAGCAATGCCGAACCGCCGCCCGACAGCAGCACCAGCACCAAGTCGTCAGCCGTTAGCCCGCTCACCAATGCCACCATGCGTTGTGCAGCCAGTGCGCCGGCTGCATCCGGCACCGGATGCGCGGCTTCGATTACTTCAATGCGACCACTGGCCGGCGCAACCTTATCAACCGCCATGCCATGACCATAACGCGTGACCACCAAACCCGACAGACGCGCCGGCTCACCCGGCCAATGCGTCTCAACGGCGCGCGCCATGGCCGCAGCCGCCTTGCCGGCACCGATCACCACAGTGCGACCCGTAGATAGCGTATTGGTGCCCGGCAAGTGCGGTGGCACGCAATGCGCCGGGTCAACGGCCGCCACGGCCGCATCGAAGAGACTACGCAGGAACTCACGCTGACGAATATCGCTCATCATGCGGGTGCTCGCCAGCCAAGGCTATCCATCGTCGCGCCCCGCGGCTTGTATTCGCACCCGACCCATCCGGTATATCCGATGGCATCAAGATGGCGAAACAGAAAAGGGAAATTGATTTCGCCCGTGCCCGGCTCGTGACGCCCCGGGTTATCGGCAATCTGAATATGCCCGATCAGCGGCAAATGCGCTTCCAATGTGTGCGCCAGATCGCCTTCCATCACCTGCGCGTGATAAACGTCATATTGCAGTTTCAACTGATCGGCACCCACCGCCGCGATCAGTTGCAGCGCAGCGCGTGTGGTGGAGATCAAGAAACCCGGCGTATCGCGCGTGTTGAGCGGCTCAATGAGTAGTTGAATCCCGGCCTTGCCACACGCCGCTGCGGCAAAGCGCAGATTCTCGATCAATGTTTCACGCGCCAGTTGCGGGCTCACCCCGGCCGGCGGAATCCCCACCAGACAATTCAGCCGCGGACAGTCAAGCGCATGCGCATAATCGATCGCCTGGGCCACACCTTCCTGAAATTCAGCCCGGCGCTGCGGGTGGCAAGCGATGCCACGCTCCCCCGCATCCCAGTTGCCCGCCGGCAGATTGAACAACACCACCTCAACATCAGCGGTCTGCATGACCTCTGCCAGCACGGCGCTGTCATGCGCGTAGGGAAAATGAAACTCCACCGCAGAAAAACCAGCGCGCCGCGCAGCCGAAAACCGCTCCAGAAAAGCATGTTCGGCAAACAGGAAGGAAAGGTTTGCGGAAAACTTTGGCATTGGGTGATTATGCTGGAAAAGCAATTAACCACGGGGGCACGGGGAGCACGGGGAAAAACAAAACAACAACACCCCAATCGATGATATTGCACCGTAACGGCCTTGCCTTTCCCCGTGCCCCCCCGTTGATTGCCCGCGAAGCGGAATCTCAATCATGCAAAGCACCCCCGTGGTTAAAAGATTTTAAGACCCTACTTGTTGAAAATCGCGATTTAATGTAAAAATGCTTTTATCCAAAATTAGTATTCAATTTAAGATTGAGGCAGCGATGAGAACCACGCTCGATTTACCAGACGAAACCTTTCGCCAACTTAAAGCGCAGGCAGCGCTGCGCGGTTTTAAGCTGAAAGAGTTGGTGGCTCAGTTTATTGAACGCGGCCTGGCGGCGAGCACCATGCCATCCGGGGAAGAACTGCCCCGCAGCCGCCCCCCCATTCCCATTGCCCGAAAAGCCGATGGCAGCGTCACCCCGGCATTGAGCAACGCGCAACTCTATGCCATCCTCAATGAAGAAGACCTTGTGCAACCTGACCGCACACATGATTGACCTGCCCGACATTAACGTCTGGTTGGCCTTGGTAGATGAACGGCATGTTCATCACGTCCGGGTTCGTCACTATTGGGAACAGGAATCCGCCGAGAAGCTGGCTTTTTGCCGTATCACCATGCTGGGGTTTCTGCGCCTGAGTACGCAAGCCCGGATCATGGATAACCCCTTGAGCGTCGATGAGGCCTGGGGCAGTTACCGGCAGTTCCTCGCGCTCCCCTTGGGTTGTTTTCTGGCCGAGCCGTTGACGATCGAGGTGCAATTTCAGGCATTGAGCGCGGGGAGCGGATTTGTTCATCGCTTATGGACGGACAGCTATCTGGCCGCCTTCGCCCAGGCCAGCCAATGCCGACTGGTATCGTTTGATGCTGATTTTATGCGCTTTCCCGGTCTTAATTTTCTGCACTTGGCACCCATGCCACCGCAGAAATAGACGTCTACCGCCCAGACTATCGCCCACCCGGCTTCCACGCCGCCACACCCTGCACGATCTCGGAAAACGGCAGCGCCGCCAGTGCGCCGTAGCGTTCCTGCGCCAGACGCACCAGCCGGCGTACATTGGGCGCCAGCGCCGCCGGCTCGATCACGGCCTTGAGCCCATCGAGACCGCCACATTGAATCTTCATCAAGGTCGCGGGCGAAACGCTGCGCACCGCCGGTCGCAGCCTCATCGTAAAAGCCGATTTCTCGCGCAGCAGGCTCACCAACTGGGCGCACAGCGCACGCGCCAGCGGCTGCACGCAGGCCACGCTTTCGCGACCACCCGCCTGCGAGTGCACGGCGAGTTCGCAGACCGCATGGCGTGCACACAAGGCGCGCTCGAAGGCGCACGGCAAGCGATTGATCTCGCCACGGGTGGGTCGGAGTGCATCATCGTCCATGGTTCCGATAAGGTACCATTTCCCTTAGGCTTGCGGTTTGTGGCAAGCTGCGAGCGCATGAGGAACGCGCAAAAACATGATGAAGCCCAGTACCGTGAAGCCCTGATGACATGACGCGCGTGGCCGACGCAGCGGGAGACCCGCTCACCATCGTCATGCTGACCCTGGTCGCTAGTTTTTTTGGCGCAATGCTTCTATTGGTGCTGTGGGCGGCGGTTCGCCAGCGTCGACTTTTACGAGAGCTGCGCCACGGCGAGGTGTTGTTCAACGCCTTCTTTGATGCTTCGCCCACCGGGCTGGCAATACTTGATCGCGACTTGCGCTATCTGCGCGTCAATGCCACGCGGGCGCGGCTCACCGGGTCTGAGCACAATGCGGTCATTGGCCGCACCGTGGATAGCGCCGCCCCCGAATTCGCCCCGCTGGCCGGACGCCTCCACGAAGCCCTGATTAGCAGTCGCAGCCTTGAAGGCGTTGAAGTCGCCAGCACCGGAGCGAATCCAACCAGTCACTGGCTGGTGTCATGGTTCCCCATTTATCAACACCCGAGCCGCATACCCGTGGGCATGGGCGAAGTGGTGCTCGACATTACCGACCGCAAGCGCGCCGAAATTG
>CAJAWW010000173.1 GCA_903946745.1 uncultured beta proteobacterium | reverse complement strand
GTCGCCAGTGTCTTTTGTTTCATCCTGTCCGCCACTCTTTAAGCCGAAAGGCCGATTATATATGCCATACGCATAGAGCGCAACTTGTTCAGTGTTTCCTTAAGGATGCGAGCGCAGGGTTGAGTTATCTTGCATCGGTTGACCTTGAGCAACTCTCTCAGAAAATTGATGCCCGGCTAATCGATGGCATCAAGAATGGTCAGGCGCAAAAATTTGAATACACCTTCGAGTTGTGCTGGAAATGCATCAAAGAATTTCTAAAGCGCACTGAAGGTGTGGACGAAGCGTCGCCAAAAAAAATCATTAAAGCCTTCTACCTTTCAGACCACGTTTCGGAAGATGACTATCTGTCCCTGCTCGCCGCTTCAGATGATCGCAACAGGCTCAGTCATGTTTATGACCCAATGATCTTTGATGAAATTCTCAGCCGTTTACCACAATACGCGGCATTGATTGAGAGAGTCACTCGTACCATTGAGCCAAAGTTGCCGTGATAGTTTCTGTTCATCTACAATCGATTACACGAACCGTGCAATCTAGATGACACCAATCGACACAACGTCAGCAGTCATTCCTCACTCTTGGCGCACCATCGATGGACATGCGCCAACCCTGCCTGCGTATTGCCGAGAACTTTACCAGTACCGTGAAGTTGCCTATGTACTGATCCGTCGCGACTTGATCGTGCGTTTCCGACAAACCTATTTCGGCCTGGCCTGGCTGCTGTTCAAGCCGCTGATGCTGATGCTCGCCATGAGCTTTGCCTTCGGATTTCTCGCGGGCTTTGAAAAGAATCACGCCGCGCCCTATCCGCTCATCATCTTCTGCGGCGTCATTCCTTGGTACTTTTTCTCCAATGCTGTACCGGACAGCATGAATTCGCTGCTCGGTCACATTCACATCATTCAAAAAACCTATTTCCCCCGCGCCATTCTGCCCATTGCCGCCGTGGCCGTTGATGCCATCGAATTCGGTGTTGCCTGGCTGCTGTTCGCACTCGGCTGCCTTTGGTTTGGCTACCTGCCGGGCTGGCAGATTGCGCTCTTTCCGCTTTTTTTCGCGCAACTCATCGCGCTTTGCGTTGTCATTGGTCTGTTGCTATCGGTCGTCAATGTGCAGTTTCGCGACATCGGCAATCTGATCCCGTTCCTGCTCACCATCGGTTTTTTTGTCACGCCGGCAGGTTATACCCTGACCCGAATTCCGCAGCACTGGCAAACGCTCTATGCACTCAACCCGCTGGTCGGGATCATCGAGGGCATGCGCTGGAGCCTATTGAACGGCATGGACGGCTTCCCCCTGATTGCAGTGGCTTCATCACTGACCATCACCGTCGTTATGGGAATAATCGCCGTGCGCCATTTCCTGGCGACCGACGCCGATCTGGTCGATCTGGCCTGACGCGCTTTCGGCCACAGCGAAATCACCTGACGCACACCATGAACGACATCGTCATCGACATCGAGCAGGTCAGCAAACGCTATGCGCTGTCTCACCAGCATCGCCCGGATTCGCTGAAATCATGGCTGCGCAGTATGGCCAATCGCCTGGCGCGCAACGATGACCAACCCAAGGACGAAGAATTCTGGGCGCTTAACGACATTTCACTGCAAATCAGGCAAGGTGAATGCCTCGCACTGATCGGCAAAAATGGTTCCGGCAAGTCCACCTTGCTCAAAATACTGTCGCGCATTATCCCGCCCACCCGTGGGCAGATTCGCGTGCGTGGGCGCGTCGCCTCCCTCCTGGAAGTCGGCACCGGATTCCACCCCGAACTGACCGGCAGAGAAAACGTGTTTCTGAATGGCGCAATGCTCGGCTGCCCCGAACGGCTGATCCGTCAGCGCTTCGATGCGATCGCTGATTTCTCCGGTGTCGAGCGATTCCTGGACACACCCGTCAAACACTATTCGAGCGGCATGTATGTGCGACTGGCCTACGCAGTCGCCGCTCATGTCAATGCCGATATTCTGGTCATCGACGAAGTACTGGCAGTCGGCGATGCAGAATTCCAGAAGAAGTGCATGGAACATCTCCAAACCCATCTGCGCACAGGTATCACGGTCATCATGGTGTCGCACAATCTGCACGCCATTCGGACGATCGCCAGCAACATCGCCTGGATTCAGGGCGGGCAACTGTTTGAATCCGGCACGGTCGGCAGCGACATCTTGCAGCGTTTCGAGCAGACATGAACGCGTTTTAAAATGCACGCAAAAGTCGACGCTGGTGGGGCGGTGCCCGAGATAGCCTGAAGATTTTTTCGCATCATCCATCGAAAAGCAGAAACCGATCTGCCAGAATGAACGGACCATGAGTTACCCGGTGCTCTGGCGCGTCTGCCTATTGAATCGCCCCGGGTTTTGAGGAGGCTCCAAACTCTGAGAAGATGGAGCCATGAGCAAATCAAATC
>CAJAWW010000172.1 GCA_903946745.1 uncultured beta proteobacterium | reverse complement strand
TGACCAAGGACGCCATGCACTTCTTTCTTCGCAAGGCGTAGGCACTCTATGCAGACTTTCAACCTTAAAGATAGTTATCGCCATGCTGCCCGCCTAATCAACGAGGCCGACGGCATCCTGATCACTGCCGGCGCAGGTATGGGCGTTGATTCTGGTTTGCCAGATTTCCGAGGCAACGAGGGTTTTTGGAAAGCCTATCCGGCTTTAGCGCAAGCGAAAATATTTTTTCAGCAGATTGCATGCCCTCAGGCATTTGAGGATGATCCAGAATTGGCATGGGGCTTCTACGGCCACCGCCTTGCACTCTATCGGAACACTGTCCCACATCAAGGTTTTGAAATTCTTAGGAAGATCGCTGATCGCATGCAGCATGGCGCATTTGTATTTACCAGCAACGTCGATGGGCAGTTCCAGAAGGCTGGCTTTGCAGAAGACCGAATCTACGAGTGCCACGGATCTATTCACAATCTGCAGTGCTTTGCGCCCTGCCAGCCCAATGTATGGAAAACAAAGTTCGAGCCATCCATTGATGAGAAGCGATGTCGAATGACTTCACCTCTTCCGGCTTGCCCGGATTGCAACAGATTGGCGCGACCGAATATCTTGATGTTTAAGGACTGGGGTTGGAACAACAAGCGTAACCGGTAACCCTACGGCGTTCTTCTCTTCGCACCCGCGATGACGAACAATTGCTCCCGAGACAAATTACACACGGGAGCAACATCAATGGTAGAGCGAAACAAGGGCAAGGGATCAAGGCGCAGTCGGCACGAATGGCGAATCTTGTTGGCGAAACTGGATAACAGTGGCCTGGGCGTCGACGCCTTCTGTCGGCGCGAAGAAATCAGTTCGGCGAGCCTGTACCGCTGGCGCAATTTACTCAGCGATGGGTGCGATGGTAGCGAAGTTGCAGGCAGCGACCGAGCACCGGCCTTCGTCGATCTGGGTCCGCTGAACTCGGCACCATCGCCGCAACCACGAATCGAACTCAAACTCGACCTCGGTCATGGACTGACCCTGCATTTGGTTCGCGGCTGATGTTCTTCCCCGAAGGCCAGGTCCGAGTACATGTCTATGGCCGCCCGGTCGACATGCGCAAATCCTTCGACGGACTCTACGCCCTGACGCGCCAGGAACTCGGTCAGGACCCACTGAGCGGCCGCTTGTTCGTCTTCATCAATCGCCGCGCGACACAGATGAAAGTTCTCTACTGGGATCGCACCGGATTCTGCGTGTGGGCGAAGCGACTTGAAGAGGGAAGATTCCTGTCAGATTGGTCTCGCGTCACGACACACGAAATGGACTGGACCGGACTCAAGCTCTTGCTCGAAGGCATCGAAGCGAAAGTCATCAGAAAGCGTTACCAACATTCCTGTATCGATGATGCTCACGGTATAATCACCGCATGAATTCGGCGACTGGATCACGCGTACTCAGCCTTGATGAAGCGGCGACTTACCGCCCACATCAGGTCGTTGATCTGAGTCGCGAACTGGCGGCAGCCCAGCATCAAATCGCGTGGTTCAAGCGTCAGATCTTCGGTCAGAAGAGCGAACGCCGGATCATCGATATTGCCGATGGACAGATGAGTCTGGGCGAAGCAATTACTCAAGATCAGCCCGCCGCACCGCCCCCGCATCCTGAGCGCCCCGTCGCGGCTCACACGCGCCGTTTGACAGCGAAAAAACCAGACACCGGCGACGATAGCCTGCCGTTCTTCGATGATTCGCGGGTGCCGGTCGAAGTCATCGAACTGGCCGCGCCGGAAGCCGAGGGGCTCGCACCCGAAGACTTTGAGGTCATCGGTCACAAGGACAGCTATCGGCTCGCCCAGCGTCCGGGCAGCTATGTGGTGCTCAAGTACCGGCGGCCGGTGATCAAGATCAAGGCGACGCAAGTCATCGCCTGCCCAGTCGCACTGATCGGCGTCATTGAAGGCAGTCGCGCCGACGTCAGTTTCGTCGCCGGTCTCTTGATTGACAAGTTTGCCTACCATCTGCCGTTTTATCGCCAGCACCAGCGCCTCACCGATGGCGGCATTACCGTCAGCCGGCCATGGCTGACACAGATCGGGCAGCAAGGCATCGCGTTGCTCGAACCGATCTACGCGGCGCAGTTCGCATCAATCCGCGCCTCGCGCGTCAAGGCCATGGACGAAACGCCGATCAAGGCCGGACGTGCCGGACCGGGAAAGTTGAAGGCGGCGTATTTCTGGCCGGTTTATGGCGAACTGGACGAAGTCTGTTTCCCTTTCTTCGAGAGCCGCCGGATCGAGCATGTCGAGCAGGCG
>CAJAWW010000171.1 GCA_903946745.1 uncultured beta proteobacterium | reverse complement strand
TTGATGGCAAAAATCATCGCCTGTTTGATGCGAAAGAACGTCATGTTGGCGCGCTGTACCACCGAACCGGCTTCGCTGGCCTTGCCCGGCCGCTCTTCCCAGCCCTTGAGAGTAACGAACGCCAGCGCGGCATTTTGACCGCGACCGAAAAACGAGAACCCCGCCACACCGACCACATGCGCCACTTCTTTTTGCGCCATGTAATGTTGCTCGACCTGGGTCAGCACTTCCAGCGTGCGCTCGCGGGTAGCGCCCGGCGGCAACTGCACCACGCTGATAAAGTAGCCCTGATCCTCGTCGGGCAAAAAACTGCCCGGCAGCTTGGCGAACAGCCAGCCGGTGCCGATCAGGATTGCGCCATACACCAGCAACCAGCGCGCCGGCTTGCCCAGCACGCGGCGGGTGCTGCCCACATAACCGGTGGTCATCGCCGTAAAGCGCCGATTGAACCAGCCGAAGAAACCTTTGGTCGGCAACACTTCCTGACTGCCCGGCGTGTGCTTGAGTAGGGTGGCGCACAGGGCAGGCGTCAGCGTTAAAGCCATCAGCGCAGAGAACGCCATCGTGAGCACTAAGGTCACTGAAAACTGCCGGTAAATCGCACCCACCGAACCACCAAAAAACGCCATCGGCAAAAACACCGCCGAGAGCACCACGGTGATGGCGATGATCGCCCCGACGATCTGATCCATCGCCTTGCGCGTGGCGTCGCGTGGCGAAAGCCCTTCGGTGCTCATGATGCGCTCGACGTTTTCGACCACCACAATCGCGTCATCCACCACAATGCCGATGGCCAGCACCATGGCAAACAAGGTCAGCACGTTGATCGAGTAGCCAAACAGATACAGGCCAACCGTCGCCCCCACCAGCGCAATCGGCACCACAATCGCGGGGATGAAGGTTGCGCGCACGTTTTCAAGGAACAGGTACATCACCAGCACCACCAGAATCATGGCTTCGGCCAGCGCTTTGAGCACTTCTTTGATCGAAATCTCGACGAACTTTGAAGTGTCGTAAGGCACCATCCAGTCGATGCCCTTGGGAAAATAAGTCGCCAGTTCGGTCATCCGGTCTTTCACCGCCTTGGCGGTATCCAGCGCATTCGCCCCCGGCGACAAACGCACGGCAATGGCGGCGGTCGGTTGCCCGTCGATGCGTGCGGCAATGGAATAATCCTGCGCGCCCAGCTCGACGCGCGCAATGTCCTTGACGCGCACGGCGGCACCCCGGGCATTGCTGCGCACAATGACTTCACCGAATTCTTCGGGCGTGGCCAGCCGGCTGCGGGTGACGATCACGGCATTGGTCTGCTGGCCGGGTGCGGCCGGAATCTGCCCCAGCTCACCCGCCGCCAGCTGCACGTTTTGCGCACGCACGGCCCGGGCGACATCGGCCGGCGTCAGCCCGAAAGCATGCAGGCGATCCGGCTTGAGCCACAGCCGCATCGAATACTCGGTGCCAAACAATATGGCCTCACCCACGCCCGGCGTGCGGCGGATGCTGTCCAGCACATTGGCCGCCGCGTAACTGCCGAGTGCGACGTTGTCTTTGGATTTATCGGGCGAAAAAATGGTGATGAACAGCAGATAGTTACGCGCCGACTTCGCCACGGTGATACCCAGCCGGCGCACCTCTTCCGGCAGACGCGCTTCAACACGTTTGATGCGGTTTTGCGTTTCGACCGACGCCAGATCGAGATTGGTACCGGCCTCGAAAGTCAGCGTCACGGTACCGACGCCGAGTTCGGAAGCCGAATCCATATACAACAGCCGGTCGATGCCGTTCATTTCCTGCTCGACCAGCGCCACCGCCGCTTCTTCCACCACCTGCGCCGACGCACCCGGGTAATTCACCGTGATCGCCAGCGCCGGCGGTGCCACCGCCGGATAGCTCGCCACCGGTAACTGCCGCAACGCCAGGCCGCCGCCCAGCAAAATAATGAGCGCAATGACCCAGGCGAAAATAGGACGGTCGATGAAAAATTTGGCCAGCATGATTTATCCTAAAAAAGACAATTGACCACGGGGAACACGGGGGACACAGGGAAAAACAAACGCTTACGGCAGGCAATTCGGCAATTCATCGGGTAATCAGAAGCACGTTGCAATGCATTGAATTTCCCCGTGCTCCCCGTGTTCCCCGTGGTTAAGCTGGTTTATTTCTTTTCCGGAACAGAAGCCTGCGTCGGTGTCACTGTGGGTACTGTGCCCAAAGGCACCGGTTTCACCACCGCGCCGGGGCGCACTTTTTGCAAGCCATTCACAATCACCTGTTCGCCCCCCTTGAGCCCGTCGGTGACGATGAAATCCGTCCCCGCCATTGCCCCGGTTGTAATCGGGCGCGGCACCACCTTGCCCTCGGCATCCACCATCAGCACCGACTGCCCCTGCGGGCTGGCCTGTACGGCACGTTGCGGCACGCGGATGGCGTTGTCCAGTTGCGCTTGCGGAAAGCGGATGCGCACAAAGGTGCCGGGCAGCAATTCGCGGCGCGGATTGGGGAATTCGGCACGCAATACGACCGCGCCACTCGCCGGGTCGACGGCCAAATCGGCAAAATCCAGCCGCCCTTTTTCTGCATACAACGTGCCGTCTTCCAGCAACAATTCCACCTTGGCAGAATCAGCGCGCTTTTGTTTGCCGGCTTTCACCGCCTGTTGCAGGCGCAGCATGTCTGAATACGACTGCGAAAACTCAACCCGGATTGGGTCAAGCTGCTCGATGGTCACCAGATGCGTCGCCTCCCCTTTGCCTACCAGCGCACCTTCAGTCACCAGCGCACGACCAACGCGCCCGGCAATCGGTGCGGCGGGCACGGCGTTTTCGAGATCGAGATGTGCCTTGGCCACGGTCGCTTCTGTTTGCTTCACCCGCGCCTCAGCGGCATCGAATTCCTGCTGGCTCACCGCCTTGATGGCGACCAGCGGCGTGTAGCGCGCCAACACGGCTTTCGCCGCCGCCAGATCGGCTTCGGCTGCCGCAGTTTGTGTCTGAAACGTGCGCGCATCAATGCGGAACAGCGGCGTGCCGGCAGCGACATCGGTACCTTCGACAAACAGGCGTTTTTCCACCACACCTTCGACGCGTGCACGCACCTGCGCGCTGCGTACCGCTTGCAAACGGCCGGGCAAATCCTGCGTAATCGTGGCGCTGCCAGCGGTCACGGTCACCACATCGACTTCCGTGGGCGGCATGCCGGCACCCGGCGCAGCACCCGGTGCGGAGGGTTTTTTGTCACCTTCACCGCAAGCAGCCAGAAGCGTCAGCAACAATAGGGGCAATAGCTTTTTCATCACAAACTCCGTCAAGCGAGCGCAAATTCAAGCGCAGATTCAGGGGTAATTTCAGGAGCAAAGGCGCGTAAATAACAATCAATGATTTCAGCCGCTGCCGCCCTGTTAGGTTCGGGAGGCGGCGCACCGGAGAGTAAGTAGTATTGCCGGTCATCCCCGGCC
Source organism: uncultured beta proteobacterium (assembly GCA_903946745.1). Classification (GTDB taxonomy): domain Bacteria; phylum Pseudomonadota; class Gammaproteobacteria; order Burkholderiales; family Rhodocyclaceae; genus CAJAWW01. Next base: position 625 of record CAJAWW010000171.1, on the reverse strand, counting down.
AGCATTGAAACCAACATTTTTACGGCAAAACCAACCGGGCACGGCCGCAATTCCCGTCGATCCATGGCTTCCTGTAACACCACGGCGAGGCGCGCCGCCGTCTGTGCCGGGCCGGTACGGTAAAACGTGGCCGCCAATTCCGGGAATCGCACGGTTTCCGCCACCAGCGCACGATAAAAGCCCAAACCTTCAACGCTCAAGATCTTTGATCTATAGGCGTATCCAAAGCGAAGCAAGCGCTCACGCAACGTGCTTTCATCGTCGTCCAGCGCCACCAGCAACACGGCGGTTACCTGCCGCACCACCTCACCAAACAAGTCGGCCTTGCAAGGAAAATGGTTGTACAAAGTCTGCCGCGCCACCCCGGCCTGCGCCGCCACGCGCTCAACGCTAGCGCGGTAACCTTCTTCAATGAACACCTTGGTCGCTGCCTGGATAAGACGCGAACGACAATCGGATAGGTTTGGATCGAGCAGGGTTTCCATGAGGTAGATGAGTTAGCGACGTAGCCGATAGTAGACTGTACGGTCTATTCTACTCACTACGAACAAGTTTTCAAATCGCCATCACATTCGTTTATTATTAAATGCTAATTTAATAAGGAGTTCATCATGCGTACTTATTT
>CAJAWW010000170.1 GCA_903946745.1 uncultured beta proteobacterium | reverse complement strand
GTTTTACTCTTCGGCTTGAATGCCATTTTCATTTCCTTCCACGAATTCGACTGTATTCACATGCAGTATCGGGCTGCGCCGCTTAAGGCTTCTTGCCGCCAGGAACCCCGTCAATCGCAATGCATCTCCGGGTTTTACGGCGGTCATGACGTTGGCTGCCAATCCCATGGCCACACAGGCCATCTCGCATTCCACTTTGCGCTCACTGTCGGCTTCGGTCTGCACCGAGGTGTGAGTGAGCAGGAATTCGATTACCGGTATTCCGGCAGGGGTGCGGCGCAACGCATCACGCTCAAGCAAACGACCCGACAACTGCGTCAGGTTGCTTGGGGGGGCGTCACCGGCCATCAAGCAGCCGCGGGTGCCTCCACCTTGACTTCACTGGCGCTGGAACCCTGACTCTGGGTCATCGAGCGCGACCGATCTTCCTTCATCATCGGGGACGGCGCGATCGCGGCCTTTTTCATTTTCATGGTCAGATGACGCAGCACGGCATCATTGAACTTGAAGGCGTGTTCGAGTTCGGTCAGCGTCTCACCGTCGCACTCGATATTCATGAGCACATAGTGAGCCTTGTGAACCTTTTGAATCGGGTAAGCCATCTGACGGCGGCCCCAGTCTTCAAGACGGTGGATCAAGCCGTTGCGGCCGGTGACCAGCGTTTTGTAACGCTCGATCATCGCCGGAACCTGCTCGGACTGGTCCGGATGGACGATAAATACAACTTCATAATGGCGCATGCAATCTCCTTTTGGCTGATTAAAGCTCCCCCGCATGCGAACGGGTGGAGCAAGGGAAGCCCGGCATTCTAGCGGCTCTGGCGCGCCAAATCAATAAAAATGACGTTACGTTGTTTCATGTCAGAATCAGTCGCACGGGGTTTCCTCGCGTTTGTCCTGGCTCAGCTTCTCTACACTCACCAACATGATCGAACAGCCATTTTCAGACCTCGACGCCTGGGTCGCCTACTTCTGTCAGGAAGATATTCCGGTTCTGCGCCACACCGTGCAAGAACTGGAGCGCCTGCGCGCCGATGCCGAAAAAGTGAACGGCCATGTGCTGGCTGCCGTGATCCTGCAAGATCCGTTGATGACGCTGCGTGTCCTCGCCTATATCGAAGAACGGCGGCGGAAAAGCCAGACCACTGACATCACCACGATAGAACGGGCACTGTTGATGATCGGCGTGGATCCATTTTTTCGTGATTTTCAGGATTTGCCGCTGATCGAAGATCGCCTCATCGATCACCCCTCGGCATTGCTGGGTTTGCTCAAAACCATCAGCCGCGCCCGGCGTTCCGCGCATTGGGCGCGCGACTGGGCAATATTTCGACACGATGTGGATGTGGATGAAATTACCGTGGCCACGCTGCTTTATGACATTGCCGAAATTCTGATGTGGTTATTTGCCCCCACACTGGCACTGAAAGTGCTACAGGTTCAGCAAAACAACCGGAATCGACGTTCCGCAACCATTCAGCATGACATTTACGGCATCCCGTTGTTCGAGCTGAAACTGCGACTCATCAAAGCATGGCATTTGCCGGAACTGCTCGCGACGCTGGTTGATGACAGAAGTGACAGCAATCCACGCGTGCGCAACGTAAAACTGGCCGTCGATCTGGCACGGCATTCCGCCAATGGCTGGGATGATGCCGCCTTGCCGGATGACTTCAAAGGCATCTGCGACCTGCTGCACATCAGCCAGCCCACCCTGATCCACCGGCTCGGAATCACCGAGCAAAGTGGCGCTGCAGAGGCGAATTGAAGTACAAGCTGGGGTGCAAGCTGGAGTGCTATAGTGAATCCACCGCGCAATAAATAACGAGGGCTTTCGTGGATATCTCCGGCATCGCCGCCACCGCGTCACAGAGGACAACGCTGGCCGCCCAGACCACTGCTGATTCGAAAGCAAAGGAATCCGGTGGCACAGAATCGATCGGGCTCGCCTTCAAAAAGACCGATAAGCGACTCCAGCAACAACGTGATATCACCTCGGTGCAGATTTCCGCACTGGGTCAGACGAAGTCGGCATTCTCTGAATTACAGGCGGCATCGCGGGCGCTCAACGACCCGGCGAAATCGCCGAGCAATGCCGAAATGAAAGAATCCACCCGCGACTTTGTAACGGCCTACAACAAGGCCAACATCACCGCACGGCAGCTTTCTGCGCAAAAAACACTACAAAAAGTCGCGCAAAAATCCCCCGCTGTATCAGGGCAGGAAATCCCCAGTGCGCGCTCTGCAGAACTTTCATTGCGCCGCAGCCTCAATGAAACCGAGGCCAACGCCGGTACGACCAATGTCGCCAACGCCACCAATGCCGCAGCGATCAGCAACACGACGGCGCTGCGACAGATCGGCATCACTCAGCAGCCCGACGGCAGCCTGGCCATCGACACCAAGAAATTTGATGCCGCGCTGCAAAACGATGCCAGCACCGTGCGCAGCGTGCTGACCAAAGTGTCGCAGTCAGTCGGGCGCACCGCCGGTCAAGAAGTTTCCGACACGGGCAACATCGGCCGCACCGCCAATGCATTCAACGAACGCACACGCAGTCAAGAGTCCGAACAAACCCAGCAACTGGCACAGGCGGCCGCCACCCGACAAACCATTACAGAGCAAGCCGAAAAAATCAAAGACCGAAGCCTCGCCGGTGGTGCCGAGGCCTACCAGCGCATGTTCAGCGCCTGATTCAGCGCCAAACTCCTGCATCCAAAATCAAGCTCAGGGCAACCGCATGCTGTCAGCATCTGCGAGATTGCGCTCATCCACATAGACACGCGCCGGCACAATCGTTTCCGTGGCAAAGCAGGTGACAATCACATTGCTGCTACGTGCAGCTTTCGCCAGCACCTCGACGGCACAGCGCCCATAGGCGCTTTCGATGCTAGCCAAGAGGTTGCGCGCATAAGCGCTGGCGAGTTGTCCGTCGAGGATCAGATTCGCCAGCATCACCCCGCCGGGTTTCAGCGCGTGACGGGTATCGCGCCAGAATTCACGCGTCACCAAATGGCCAGGAATCGCGGTGCGCGCGCTATACACATCCACCACCAAGGCATCGTAACGATGCGTGGTTTCAACCACAAAACGACGCGCATCGGCGGCGATAAATTCGCCACGCGCCGGTGTGCGTAAAAAATCACGTTCGGCAATCGCACGGATCGCCGGGTCGATGTCGACGTAGGTATAACGATTCGTGGGTTCGCGATGTGACAGCGTAAAGCCACCCGCGCCCAGCACCAGAATGTCGCGTTTGCGAAACCCCAGATCGTCGAGCAAAATGCGCCGCAGATGCACGATATACGCGGCATATCTTGGCGACTCTCCATCGTCGACTTTTGAGGCCACCTGCTGGTTCACCCGGAAAATGCGCGGCGCCGTCGATACGTCCCCGCCAACGGTTTCCACCGCGTAATCGGCATAAGCCGTATCGGCACGCTGGCGGTCGTTAAGATTGACCGCAACGGACAATGCCGCCACCCCCGCCAGCAACATCGCACCCGCCCAGCGCAAAGGCTGCACGAGCGCCGCACCGACGAGCAACAGCAAGGAACCGAGCAACACCGCCGCCCATACGCCGAACAACTGCATCACGCCCAAAGACAGCGTGACAGACCCGAGAAAGGAACCCAGCGTCGACCAGTACAGTGCGCGCCCCGCCGCTTCACCACTGCGCTGCGCACGCATCAGATTGGTGAGTATCGGCACCGTCTGCCCCAGCAGCCAGGCCAGCGGGCACAGAATGCCACCGATAAAGATGAGGTAAGCGAGTGCCGGCGGCGGCCCGGCAAAAATCGCATCGACACTGCTGGCCGCCAAACCCGCCCCCATCAATGCCGCAGAAATGAGGAAATTGCGCGCCACCACACTGCGGTAGTCGGCGGCCACGCGACTACCCGAGTGGTAACCCAACGCCAGCGCCAGCAAAAACAAACCGATGGTCGGTGCCGTCACCAGAATCGAACTGCCGATATGCGGAATCAACCGCCGCAGGGCGATGATTTCGGCACCCAGCGAGCAATAACCCTCGATGAATACCACGGCAAACAACACATGCGCCGGCATCAGAAACGCTCGTTCTCTCCGAGGAAACGCCACTGCCCCACCGGCAGATCGCCCAGCCGCACACGACCGATGCGCACCCGCTTCAGCCCCGTCACGCGCAGGCCGACCAGTTCGCACATGCGCCGAATCTGCCGCTTGCGCCCCTCGCGCAGCACAAAGCTCAATTGATCCGAGTTCGCCCAGGCCACCTGCGCCGGCTTCAACTGGCGGCCATCGAGTTCCAGCCCGTGGTTCAGCAGCGCGAGACCGCGCGAATCCAGCACGCCATCGACACGTACCAGATATTCCTTTTCCACCTTCGAATCTTCACCGATCAACATGCGCGCAACGCGGCCGTCCTGCGTCAGGATCAGCAGCCCGGTCGAATCGATATCCAGCCGCCCCGCCGGTGCCAGCCCGCGCAGATGCACGGGTTGAAACCGCATGTGGTCGGTGCTCACCTGCGATTTCGCCGTCACCAGCGTCACCGCAGGCTGATGCCCGTCTTCCGCCTGCGCGGAAACATAGCCGATCGGCTTGTGCAAGATGATGGTCGCCAGCCGTGCCTGTGCGGCACGGGCCTCGGTCGCCAGCGTGATTTTGGCATTGGCGGCAGCACGCATGCCGAGTTCGGCGCGCACGCCATCCACAAACACCAAGCCGCGCTCAATGTAGGCATCGGCCTCGCGGCGCGAGCACAGGCCGCGCTCGGCCATCAGCTTGGACACCCGGCTCAAGGGTGACGATGGAGACGAAACACCGCCATCCGTGTCAACCTTGCGGTCTCTATGCGTATCATTCATGGTCGCGCATTCTATCTCGCCCCCATGTTCAGCTACCGTCACGCCTACCACGCCGGCAACCACGCCGACGTTCTCAAACACCTTGTCCTGATGCTGTGTCTCGACCACATGAACAGCAAAGACAAACCCTACACCGTGGTCGACACCCATGCTGGTGCCGGGCTGTATGCGCTCGACAGCGAACCGGCGCAGCGCACCGGCGAATGTATCGACGGCATCGGCCGACTGTGGGAACGCAAGAACCTGCCCGCGCCCTTGAGCGACTACATGCAGCTTATCCGCGACCTCAACAGCGGCAGCGGCAAACTGCGCCGCTACCCCGGCTCGCCATGGATTGCCGAACGCATGACGCGCGAGATGGATCGGCTGCGTTTTTACGAAATGCATTCCACCGATTTCGCCTTGCTGCGGCGTCAATACACCAAGGCCGGACGGCGCGTCAGCGTCGAACAAATCGATGGCTTTGACGGGCTCAAAGCCTCGCTACCACCTGCCTCGCGGCGCGGACTGGTGCTGATCGACCCCTCTTATGAAATCAAGAGCGATTACATGAAGGTCGCCACCGCCGTCAAAGACGCCTTGAAGCGTTTTGCCACCGGCACCTATCTGATCTGGCTACCGTTTCTGGCCACCATCGAAGCGCGCCAGTTGCCAGAAAAACTCAAAAAACTGCCGAATACCGACTGGCTCTGCGCCAACCTCACCGTCGGCACCGTGCCACGCAACGGACGCGGCATGACCGGCAGCGCCCTGTTCGTCATCAACCCGCCCTGGACGCTGGAAGCGGCACTGCGTACGGCGCTGCCAATACTCGCCGAGACACTGGGTAACGACGACAAGGCTGGCTGGAGTATCGACCGGCACAGCGCCGCCCCACGGCGAGAAACGCCTCACGAAAGCTAACCTCATGTCGCGCGAAGCCATGGAATTTGATGTGGTGATCGTCGGTGGCGGCCCGGCAGGGCTGGCGGCGGCCATACGCCTGAAACAGCTCAACGCCGCGCTCAGCGTTTGCCTGATCGAAAAGGGTGCCGAAATCGGCACCCACATCTTGTCCGGCGCAGTGATGGATCCGCGCGCACTAAGCGAACTAATCCCCGACTGGCAGGCACGCGGCGCACCGCTTCACACCGCCGTCCGCCGCGACCGCTTCAGCTTCCTGACCGCGCACGGCTTCATCGATGTGCCCACGTTCTTGCTGCCCGCTTGCCTGCACAATCATGGCAACCACATCATCAGCCTGGGCGCACTGTGCCGCTGGCTGGGCAACGAGGCCGAAGCGCTCGGCGTCGAAATTTTCCCCGGCTTTGCCGGCAGTGAAATTCTCTACGACAATCAGGGTGCGGTACGCGGCGTGGCTACCGGCGACATGGGCGTCACGCGCGACGGCACCCATGGTAACCACGGCTCCGCCTATCAGCCCGGCATCGAATTGCTGGCGCGTTACACGCTGTTTGCCGAAGGCTGTCGCGGTCATCTGGGCAAGCAGCTTGAAGCACGTTTTGATCTGCGCGCCGGGCGCGATCCGCAAACCTATGGGCTGGGCATCAAGGAACTGTGGGAAGTCGAACCAGACCGCCATGAGCCGGGGCTGGTGATGCACACCATCGGTTGGCCGCTGACCCGCGACACTTACGGCGGCGGCTTTGTCTATCATTTTGAAAATAATCGCGTCGCCGTCGGGCTGGTGGTCGGGCTGGGCTACCGCAACCCGTATTTGTCGCCCTTCGAGGAAATGCAGCGGCTGAAAACGCACCCACAGATCGCCGCCATGCTGCGCGGTGGTAAGCGCTTGTCTTACGGCGCACGCGCGCTCACCGCCGGTGGTTTGCAGTCGCTGCCAAAACTTGTCTTCCCCGGTGGCGCGCTGCTCGGCGACGACGCCGGCATGCTGGTCGCCTCGCGCATCAAGGGCAGCCATGCCGCGCTGAAAAGCGGCATGCTGGCGGCCGAAGCTGCGGCTTCGGCACTGGCTGCCGGGCGACGTGGTGACACGCTGGAAGGCTACGAAACAGACTTCGCCGCCTCGTGGCTGCACGAGGAACTGCATCGCGCCCGCAACTTCAAACCGGGAATGGCGCGTGGCCTGCTCCAAGGTGCCCTGCTCTTTGGCATCGACCAGCATCTGCTGCGCGGCAAAGCGCCGTGGACCCTGCATAACAGCGCCGACCACCTCAGTTTGCAACCCGCCGCGGTCAGCCCGCCGATCACCTACCCAAAACCGGATGGCGTACTGAGTTTCGACCGGCTCTCATCCGTCTTTCTGTCGAATACCAATCATGAAGAAGACCAGCCCTGCCATCTGCGACTGCGCGATCCCGCCGTTGCGATCGGCACCAACCTCGCGCTCTACGACGCGCCAGAACAACGCTACTGCCCTGCCGGGGTCTATGAAATAGTCGACGCTGAATCTACGCCAATGAGTCTGCCAATGAGTCCGCCAACCCTGCAGATCAACGCACAAAACTGCATCCACTGCAAAACTTGCGACATCAAGGACCCGACGCAAAATATCAACTGGGTGCCGCCGCAAGGCGGCGAAGGGCCGCTCTACGCAGAGATGTAGCAACGGCTCAAAACTGCGCCTCGCCCAGCGCCAACCCGCTCCCGCCCCCGGCAATCACCTCATCCGCCAATCCATCCGCTGCCACCAGCACATGCTCGGCAAAAAACTGTGCGGTGATGATCTTGGCCGGATAAAACGGATCGACATCCCCCGCCGCAATCTGCACCTGCGCCGCCAATGCGGCACGCGCCATCAGCCAGCCGCCGCTCACAATCCCCAGCAGGTGCAGAAACGGCACCGCACCCAGCGCCACGGTACGCACCTCGGTCGCATATTTGGCGACGATGTAATCCACGGCACGCTCCAGCGCATCAATGCCAGCGCCCAAGCGTGCGGCAATCGCCGCGCATGACTGCGCATCCCCTTGCACCCCCCGCATCTGCGCGATCAGCACCCGGATCGCCGCGCCGCCGTCGCGCGCAATTTTGCGGCCGATCAGGTCATTCGCCTGTATCCCTGTGGTGCCCTCGTAAATCGTGGTGATGCGCGCATCGCGCAGCAACTGCGCCACGCCGGTTTCTTCCATGTAACCCATGCCGCCATGCACCTGCACGGCCAGCGATGCGACCTCCACACCCGTTTCGGTGCACCAGCCTTTCACCACCGGAATCATCAAATCCACAAAAACCTGATTGCGCGCACGCTCACCTGCATCCGCATGACACGCCGCCGCATCGTGCGCGGCGGCTACGGTGTAGGCCAGCGCACGCATCGCCTCGACCTTGCAGCGCATCAGCATCAGCATGCGCCGCACGTCGGGGTGATGGATGATCGCCACCGATGCCGCCGAGCCCTCCACCGCCCTGCCCTGCACGCGATCGCGCGCATAGCTCACCGCCTGCTGGGTAGCGCGTTCGGCAAGCGCCAGCCCCTCCATACCCACCGCAAAGCGTGCCGTGTTCATCATCACGAACATCAGTTTGAGGCCTTCATTTTCCTGCCCAACCAGCGTACCCAGTGCGCCCCCGGCCTCGCCATAACTCATCACACACGTCGGGCTGGCATGGATGCCAAGCTTATGTTCGAGCGACACACACTGCACATCGTTGCGCGCCCCCAGACTGCCATCCGCATTGACCAGAAATTTCGGCACCACGAACAGCGAAATACCCTTCACGCCCTCCGGCGCATCGGGCGTGCGCGCCAGCACCAGATGCACGATGTTTTCGGTAAAGTCGTGCTCGCCGTAAGTGATAAAAATTTTCTGCCCGAAAATTCGGTACGTGCCATCGCCAACCGGCACAGCGCGCGCACGAATCGCCGCCAGATCGCTGCCGGCCTGCGGTTCGGTCAGGTTCATCGTTCCCGTCCATTTGCCGGAAACCATGTTTGCCAGATACGACTGTTTCTGCACTTCGGTGCCGAAACGTTCCAGCGCATCGGCCGCGCCCAGCGTCAGCATGGGGCACAACGAGAAGGCCATGTTTGCGGCTTTCCACATCTCCTGCACGGCAGCAGACACGAGCTTGGGCAAGCCCTGCCCGCCGTATTCTGGGTTGCCCGGCAGGGCATTCCAGCCGGTGTCGACAAACTGCCAGTAGGCTGCCTTGAAACCGGCCGGCATGGTCACGGCCTTGTCTGCGAGTTGTGCATCAAAATGCGCACCTTCGCGGTCGCCGCTGTGGTTCAACGGCGCCAAGACCCCGGCTGCAAATTTTGCGGCCTCATCAAGAATCGCCTCGACCACGTCGGGCGTCGCCTCTTCACAACCGGGTAGTTGCGCGACCCGCTCCATACCGGCCAGTTCATTGAGCACAAACCGCATGTCCTTGAGGGGGGGAAGGTAGGTGCTCATAGGGCCTCCGGGAACGATATGAATTCGGACTAAAAGTACGCTTCGCTATGCAACGATCGAAACGATACGCTCCAAAAGATCGACCAGCGGTTGCTGATTTCCCTTGAAGCTGGCAATCATTGCGGCGATCATGGTGTCGCCCTCAACGTCCTCAAAGTTGATGAAGTATCCGGCCTGGTCGGCGAGTTGGGCGCAAAACGCGCGCTGCACCCGGCCGTTGCCTTCACGAAATGGGTGTGCAGCATTGATTTCACCCATGTAATGCGCAAGGCGATCAACGAATCGTTCAGGCGGAGCGCCTCTCAGCCAGTTCTCGTCAGGGAGTGCGTGCAGTTGCTTGCCAAGGTAACTCTGAATCAATGCCCAGTTGGCAAACCGGCTGTCACCCTTGCTGATATCAACGGTACGAAGCTGACCAGCCCACTCATACACGTCCTGAAACAAATGTCGGTGAATTGCACACAGATGACCAAGATCAAACTCACCGGAGATCGGTGCTTCGTACAACTCGAGCATCCGAATTGCCGTGGCGTCCGCTTCGAAAGCATCCAACGCCTCCTGATTCCGGATATCCGCCATATTGCGCAGAACATCCGAATCCGGGTAAGTGAAGTGGTCAGTCCCGGCGTAACGGGACATGCTGACGGATGACACCGGCAAGCACCTTTGTGGTCGATGCCTCGCCAGTCATGCAGGCATTCATCGCCATAATCACACTAACGCTCGGTGTTAGCTGTTCGATCCGCAACGATGCCAGAATATTTCCGACCGTCTTGGCGCGCGCTTCATTTCTGCTGATTGTTTTCATGGCGATATAAGTTGCGTAGTCACCGTAGTCACAGTAGTCATCTGAAAGAATCTTAGCACCATGGTGATGATCTATGCCACCCGCTCACAGCGCCGCGACCAACTCCGGCACTACCTTGAACAGATCGGCCACCAACCCGTAATCAGCCACCTGAAAAATCGGCGCATCCGGGTCTTTGTTGATCGCCACGATGATTCTTGAATCCTTCATCCCGGCCAGATGCGGAATGGCACCGGAAATGCCGATGGCGAAATAAATCTGCGGGGCGACGATCTTGCCGGTCTGGCCGACCTGATAGTCGTTGGGAACAAAACCCGCGTCCACCGCGGCGCGGCTGGCGCCCAGCGCTGCGCCAAGTTTGTCGGCCAATGGTTCCAGCACGGCACGGTAGTTGTCACCCGAGCCGAGACCACGTCCGCCGGATACAACCACCCGCGCGGCGGCAAGTTCAGGACGCGTTGTCGTGCTCATCTCACGGCTCACCACGCGGCTTTGCGCCAGATCGGCACCCGCCGCCAGCATTTCGATCTGTGCGCGGCCACCCGCGCCGGCAACCGCATCGAACGCGGTGGTGCGCACCGTCACGACCTTGATCACATCACGGGAACGCACCGTGGCCAGCGCGTTGCCGGCATAAATCGGACGCACAAAAGTGTCCGCATCCACCACCGCAACAATCTCGGAAATCTGCGCCACATCCAACAGCGCGGCCACGCGCGGCAGCACGTTCTTGCCATAGCTGGTGGCGGGTGCCAGCACATGGCTATAGCCGCTCGCTGCTGCGTGGATCAGTACCGCAAGGTTCTCGGCTGTCTGGTCACCATAATGCGCCGCATCGGTCAGCAACACGCGACGCACACCGGCCACGCGCGCGGCGGCCTCGGCGACCGACTGGCAGCCGCACCCGGCCACCAGCACATCGATCTCGCCGCCAATGAAGGCCGCCGCCGCAACGGTGTTGAGCGTGGCGGATTTAAGGTTCAGGTTGTCGTGTTCGGCAAGTACCAAAATAGCCATGTCAAAGTACCTTCGCTTCGTTGCGCAGTTTGTCCACCAGTTGCGCCACATCGGCCACCTTGATGCCGGCGCTGCGTTTGGGCGGCTCGCTCACCTTGAGCGTGGTCAGGCGCGGCAGCACATCAACACCCAGCGCCTCCGGCGTCACGGTTTCCATCGGTTTCTTTTTCGCCTTCATGATGTTTGGCAAGGTGGCGTAGCGCGGCTCATTCAGACGCAGATCAGTCGTCACCACGGCCGGCAGCTTGAGCGCCAGCGTTTCAATACCGCCATCCACCTCGCGGCTTACCGTAGTTTCACCGTCGACTATTAGCAATTTCGAGGCGAAAGTCGCCTGCGGCCAACCCAGCAGCGCGGCCAGCATCTGCCCGGTCTGATTGGCGTCGTCATCGATCGCCTGCTTGCCGAGAATCACCAACTGCACGCCTTCGCGCACCGCCAGCGTTTTGAGCAACTTGGCCACCGCCAGTGGTTGCAGTTCGGCATCGGCGTCAATCTCGACTAGCACCGAACGATCCGCGCCAATCGCCATGGCGGTGCGCAAGGTTTCCTGACAGGCCACCACGCCGCAGGACACCGCGATCACCTCAGTAGCGATACCGGCTTCCTTCAAGCGCACCGCCTCTTCCAGCGCGATTTCGTCAAACGGATTCATCGACATCTTGACGTTGGCAAGTTCCACGCCGCTACCGTCGGCCTTGACGCGCGCCTTGACGTTGTAGTCCATCACCCGCTTCACGGGCACCAGAATTTTCAAAACTGCCTCCTTAATCAACGGTTCCGTCGGTTGGCCATGCGGCAAGAAATTCCTTCCAGTGCGGCAACCCCGTCGCCGCCAGCGAGCGGCGCGCCAGATCAAGTTCGCGCCGGTGTTCTTCGGCGCTCAAGAGACCGCGCATCAACTGGAAGCGCTGCAACACCAGCCAGGTATTCACCACATCGGTTTCGCAATAGTCGCGGATTTCATCAATGCGCCCTTCGCACCACGCGCCCCAGACCGCGCCGCCGTCCATGCCCAGCTTGCCCGGCAGCCCCATTAGCCGCGCCAACTGGTCGAGCGGTGCGGCACCGCGCGGCTGATACATCGCCAGCACATCCATCAGATCGAGATGACGCATGTGATAGCGGCTGATGTAGTTATTCCACTTGAATTCCCTGTCGTCCTCGCCCATGTCCCAGTAGCGCGACGCGGTGACGCCATGAATCAGGCCACGGTAGTTCAGCACCGGCAGGTCAAAACCGCCACCGTTCCACGACACAATCTGCGGCGTGAATTTTTCCACACCGTCGAAGAAGCGCTGGATGATCTCGCCCTCACCCGACTTCGGTTCAGCGAGAGACCAGACCTTGAAGCCCTCGTCGCTGCGCAGCGCACAGGAAATCACCACCACGCGCTGCAGGTGCAGCGGCAGAAAGTCGCTGCCATTCTTTGCCCGCTGACGCTGAAAAGCCAGCTCCGCCACTTCGGCATCGGCCAATGCAGCCGGCAACTCGTGCAACAAGCGCAAGCCGGCGATGTCCGGGATGGTCTCGATATCAAAAACAAGAACAGGCGTCATGGTGATTTGATTCTAACCGCAGCACTGTAAAAACCTCCCGGAAGAGGATAATGACGACCCTCACCCATTGGCTTAACCGCAACAGATGCCCTTTCAAATGTTCCTCAGCCGTCTTTGGCAACGCGCATGGTCGCTGCTTCTGATTGAGCTCAACGGTCAGGAAATCAACTGGCTGTTGCGCCCGCGCGGCCATATCTCGCTGCTCGCATCACGCCGCATATCGATGATCCTGTCGCGCGTGCGCCTGATCGCCGGGCTATTCGCCCTGCTGACGCCGCTGTGGATCGTGGTCGACATCATCACCTTTCCAAAAACCATCTGGATCGGGCTGGCACTCGGCCGCCTCGTGGCCACTGCCGCATTTATTGCCATTTTATTAAGCCTTAAACGGCTGGAATCCGTGACCAGCGCACACCGCGCGCTGGCGCTGCTGTTGCTCATTCCGACCCTGTTTTTCATCTATTCGCACCTGCACCTGTCGGCCTTCCAGCTCGACGGCGTGCAGGCCGGCTTTGCCACCGGCTACGCCTATCTGCCCTTTGTCATGCTGGCCGGGCTATCGATTTTCCCCCTCACCCTGATCGAAGGTGTTGTTTTTGCCGCCCCCATGCTGCTGGCGCAAGCCGTGGCGGCAGCGCTGCAAGTGTCGATACTCAGCTGGCCGACGCTCGCCGCCGGTCTTTGGCTGCTGGCGCTGATCGCCTCGGTATCCATACTGGCCGGCCTGTCGCAACTCGCGCTGATGATCGTGCTGGTGCGCGAAGCCATCCGCGACAAGATGACCGGATGCTTCTCGCGCCAAAG
>CAJAWW010000169.1 GCA_903946745.1 uncultured beta proteobacterium | reverse complement strand
GTGCTTGATCGTATCGATATTGTCCATTTGGCCATGCCAGCAACGTGAAACTGCTCTTCGTCGATCCCAACAAGACGTTCCACAAGATCGTTGCCACCGTGTTCGCTGATACGGCGATCGAGATCGGCTTTGCCGAAACCAGTGCGGTCGCCTTGTGCATGGCCACCGAGGGCTGGCAGTTCGTTTGCCTGTCGCTGCATATTGCCGATGGCGACGGTCTGATGTTGTGCCGTGCTTTACGCAAGTTGCCGGGCTATCGGTATACGCCCATTATTTTGTTTACTTCCGACACCACGGGTGATCTGCAATTGCGCGCAGCGCAGGCGGGCGTGACCGAGGTATTTCTGAAGAGTAATGTCGGAAACCTGATTAACTTTGTCAGTCGCTACAGCGCGCGGGTGCAGAAATTTGACGGTCGCATTCTGTATGTGGAGGACAGTCCGGCGCAAGCCCTGCTGTTACAGGCACAACTGGCCACGCAAGGGCTGACCGTTCAGTGGTGCGCCTCTGGCGAAGAAGCCTGGGCGGCGATCGAACATCAGGACTTCGATCTGGTGCTTACCGATCTGGTGCTGCTCAATTCGATGAGCGGATCGGCATTGATTAGCCGTATCCGCAGCCTGGCCGGGGATCGTGGCGATACGCCGATTATTGCGATTACCGCCTTTGACAACCTGTCACGGCGGATCGAATTGTTTCATCTTGGCGTTAATGATTACGTCACCAAGCCGGTTATCGAAGAAGAGCTGATGAGTCGCGTGCGCAATCTTGTTGAACGCCGCACCGCAACTCGGGCGATGCGGCAGCAGCGCAAGCGCCGCTTTGATGAAACCTTGATTTCGCTGTCGCGCAGCCTGAATACGGCAGGCGGCGAGTTGAAAGCCATGCTGCAGCAGATCTGCCGTGAATCGGCCGCGACACTGGGTGTTTCGCGCGTTGGCATATGGTTGATGTCGGCGGATCGGGACGAGATGATGTGTCGCGCCTTTCACGATATCGCCAACCCCGATTCAGCACCTGTTGGTGTGCTCGCACAGGCGGCCTTCCCGATTTATTTTGAGGCGCTGCTGACCGAGCGCATTTTGCCGATTATCGATGCCTGCACCCATCCGGTGAGCAGTGAGCTGGCGGAGCCTTATCTGATCCCGAATGGCATTGGTTCGCTGCTGGATGTTCCGCTTGGGCCAAGTGGCCGGCGCAGTGGTGTGCTGTGTCACGAACATGCGGGCGGTTGTCGCACCTGGACCACCGAAGAGGAGAGCTTCGCCGCTGCGGTGGGTGATCTGGTCACGCTGGCACTGGATGCGCATGAGCGCTGGCTGGCCAATCAGCAATTGCGGCTGGCCGGCTTGGTGTTCGAGGCGGCGTCAGAAGCCATTTTGATTTGTGACAGTGATCATCGTGTCGTCAAGGGTAACGACGCCTTCGCCCTGATTACGGGTTATACGGTGGCGGAACTGGTCGGATGCACGCCCACGATGTTTGCGCCAGAGCGGCATGGTGCAGAATTTCACGACATGATCTGGCGCGAGATTGCTGAACAGGGAAAATGGCAGGGTGATGTCTGGGATCGCAAGAAAGATGGCACCGAATATTCAAAGCGGCTATCGATCTCGCGCGTGCTGGATACTGCCGGTCAGGTGTCGCATTACATCGTGGTGTTTACCGACATCAGCCAAGAAAAGGCCGATCAGGAACAATTGCGTTTTCTGGCCTACAACGATGTATTGACTGAACTGCCCAACCGTTTGTTCGCCGAATCCGCGCTCACCCAGATGCTCGTTACAGCAACCGACAAGGGCAGTCAGGTGGCCGTGCTGTGCATCGACATCGACCGTTTCAAAAAAATAAACTCATCGTTCGGTCATGGTTGTGGCGACAGCCTGCTCAAGGAAACCGCACAACGCATCCGTGGCGCGTTGTGCAGAGAATCTTATCTGGCGCGCTGGAGCGGTGCCGGCTTTATTGCTGTTCTTGACGCGCCGGCCGACGCGGAACTGGCTGTCACCATGGCGCAGCGCTGCATGGATGCCTTCCGTGTGCCGTTTGCCGTGGGCAACAGCGAACTCAATGTCACGCTGTCGATCGGTATCGGCCTTTTCCCGCAACATGGCCGCGCACCGGTCGATATCATCAAGAACACCATGACGGCGCTCAATCATGCCAAGGACGCCGGCGGAAACCGCTACGTGTTCTTCAATGCCGACATGGAGCAGCGCACCATGGAGCGTCTGCTACTTGAGTCGCGCATGCGCCGAGCCATCGACCAGCACCAGTTTGTTGTGCACTATCAACCCAAGGTGAATGCCGCGACGTTGCAGCCGGTAGGATCGGAGGCGCTGGTGCGCTGGAATGACCCGACCGAAGGGCTGCTGTTGCCCGCGCGTTTTCTGGGGCTGGCCGAAGATACCGGGCAAATCTACCCCATCAACCACTGGGTGCTGCATGAGGCCTGTCGGCAGAATGCCGAGTGGCATTTTCAGCATGGCATCAGCCTGCCGGTTGCCGTGAATTTGCCTGCAGGGGCTTTCGCGCAGGGCAATGTCGCGCAAGATGTGCGCGCCGCACTTGCGGACACCGGGCTGCCCCCGGCGCTACTTGAGCTGGAATTGACCGAGTCAGCGATGGTGGATGACCCCCAGCGCGCGTTTGATGTATTCACCGAACTCAAAGCACTGGGCGTGCGCATCCTGATCGACGATTTCGGTACCGGCTATTCAAGCCTCGCCTATCTGCAACGCCTTCCTATTGACGTGTTGAAAATTGATCGCAGCTTCATCGTGAATCTTAACGCTTCGGATGATGAGCGCGTGATCGTATCCACCATCATCGGCCTTGCTCGAAGCCTGAAATTACGTACTGTGGCAGAAGGGATCGAGCGCGAAACACAGCGGGATATTTTGCGCGATCTCGGTTGCGACGAGTTTCAGGGTTATTTGTTTGGCCGTCCGATGGCGGCGGAAGATTTTTTGCAGCATTTGCGCAACGCGCCGCACGCAGTCCGCGGCGGCTGTCAGGCGTAATCCACGGCGAAAGCCGCGCCGGACAAGCGCCACGAGCAGACCACCTACTGCTTGCTTGCCTTGATGTCGCCGTCTGCGCCAAGACCCAGGGTGTAGCCGAGCGATACGTGATGGAAGCGGTAGATTGTTTTGTCGGTGTGAATCGCCACGCCGAACGGAATGACCTGACCTTCGGCCAGCGCAAGATCACCTTCACCGCCGCTGAGCTTGCGCGTAAAGGTCACCGTATAAACCCCGCCTTTGTTCTCGCCGTCAGCTTTAATCAGCGCCGTGCCGCCCTTGTTAACCCGCTCTGCTGCAACGTGGCCATCGATCTGTGTCGCACCCTTGCCGCCTTCGCCACTCTTCCATTGAATGTAATCATAGAAAACGCCACCCGCAACATTGGCATTGCTTACGTATTTTTTCTTTTTGGCATCAGCGCCCGGCATTGAGCGCACATCTGCGTGGCAGGCGGCCCAGCAACCAAGTTGCGCAGCCTGGGGTGTCTTGTTGCCGGCCAGCATGATGGCGGCCTTGATCTCATGTTTCGGACCCGCGTCTTCCCGGGGCGCATTCGCTGCCGCGTCCGCTGGCGCCTTGAAGGTCAGGCGCATGTAAAGATTTTCCTTGTCGTAGGCCGCCTGTACGGTAACCGGAAAGCTCATGGTTTTCGGCGCACCAACCGGCTCAAAAGTTTTGTCTGCCAAGCGTTTGAAATCAAAATTGAGGCCGCCCTTTTCTTCGTGACAACCCACGCAGGATTCGCCCTTTTTGAGGCCTGCCGTGCCGCTGTGATCCGATTTTTTGGTGACCCATTCAATCGGGGTTGCACCGGCGTGAAAAACATGAATATCGCGCTTGGAAACCTTGGCCCAGTCCGGTGCCGCAAAGGCGAGTGGCGAGCCGGTAGCCAGCAAGCTACCGAGCAGGACAAGCGAAAATTTATTGTGCATGTTGTCGCTCCAATTGAGGTGGTAAGGGAACTTTAAGTCCAAACACTATAGCGGGTCTTCCGATTTTTGCGGGGACTGCTAGAACGAGGAATTTGTGACGAATTTCTCACTCGGCGGTCAATGTCCCCCGGGTTCGGCGAGATGATGAAACGCGTCATGCACATGAGAGAACGCGGCGTCAATGTCGTTCGGATTTGTCTCGCATTGCGCTTTCAGGGTGGAAATGGAGGCCAGCAGGGTTTTCGTGTCACCGCTATGGATTTCTCGCGTCAGCTGCTCCATTTGGGCGGCCTGTGCGCAGGTGTTTTGCGAGCGCTCCTTACCCGGCTTCGCATGCCAGAGCGGTGCGAGCACTGCATGCAGCGCATCAACATCCTTGGCAAAGGCGCCTGCCGCAGCGGCGGAGCCTGTTGCAAGGGCTGCAGCAAGCACGATGATCAAGGTGTTTATATTTCTTGGCATGATGTCTTTCATGGGTATGTTTTCTTTTGCATCGGTGTCGAAGGTTTCGCCAGTGTGCCAGAAAGCAAAAAGGCCATCCCGGAGGATGACCTGAGTGCTTGATTGTCTGGTGGGCTGTGAGTGATTCGAACACTCGACCTACGGATTAAGAGTCCGCTGCTCTACCAGCTGAGCTAACAACCCCGTGGAACAAATTACATGACAGTTTGGTGGGTCGGCCGAGATTCGAACTCGGGACCAACGGATTAAAAGTCCGCTGCTCTACCGACTGAGCTACCGACCCAGCCTGAAGGGCGCAAATCGTACAGATCTTTGATAAGGCTGTCTACAAAAACAAACAAAAAGCCCCCAAAAACTACCCAGCAGGTACATGTGAAGGCTTGAAAGCGCGACGGATAGAATACGGATTGATTGACAAAGGAGTTCGGTATGGAATGCACGGTACGCTGGCACGAGGGCATGAGTTTTGTTGCTGAGACGGGGAGTGGTCATTTGGTGGCGATGGATGGGTCGCCCGATGCGGGCGGCAGAAATCTTGCTCCGAGGCCGATGGAACTGGTGCTGGCAGGGGCGGGTGGCTGTTCCTCGTTTGATGTGGTGCTGATTCTCAAGCGTGGCCGGCATGCGATTACCGGCTGTGAGGTCAGGCTGCAGGCTGAACGCGCAGATACTGACCCTAAGGTATTTACCCGGATCAATATGCACTTTGTGGTGACGGGCAAGGCGCTTAAAGCCGAGGCGGTTGAGCGGGCGGTCAGTATGTCGGCTGAAAAGTATTGCTCGGCGACCATCATGCTCGGCAAGATGGCCGAGATCACGCATACGTTTGAAATCGTCGAAGGCTAGACGAAGTAGGCGGTTTTTGTCATTACTGTTGATGAAAGCCTCATCGCCCGCTTGACGGGGTCTGGCAGTTTGCGTGCGCCGTGATGAACGGCTTTTTCGGCGTGACTGATTTCGTCGACTCTCATTTGTTCCAGCACTTGCCGGGATTTTTGATCCTGCGCCGGTAGTTGTGCCAGATGACTTGTCAGATGCTTTTCGACCTGACGTTCGGTTTCTGCCAGAAAGCCCAGATTCCAGTTGTCGCCAAGCTTACCGGCCACCAGTCCGAGTGCTAGCGAGCCGGCGTACCAGAGCGGGTTGAGCAAACTCTTGCGACCATCGAGTTCGGCGATGCGGCGCTCGGTCCAGTTGAGATGCTCGGTTTCTTCCCAGGCGGCTTGTTCGAGTGCGTGTTTGATTTCCGGATCGCGACAGGTCAGGGCTTGCCCCTGATAAAGCGCCTGGGCGCAAATTTCGCCACAATGATTGATGCGCATGAGTGCCGCGACATGGCGCTTTTCGGCGACGGCGAGCGTGGCTTCGGGCAGATCCTGGCCGGGCATCGGACGTCGTGTGGGCGCCGGCGCAAAAAGCGTTCTCAGAATTTTGTCGACTTCAGGAATCAGCGCCTCGATCATGGTGTCTATTTGGAGTCTGGATGCTTGCCCAGTCGCAGGGCGTTGCGGCCTTCGTCAGCGGTACGGATCGGCTCGCCGCTCGGGCAGAACAAATCGCGACTTAGCGCCGCATGATGACGGTTAACTTGCTTGTTTTCGAGGGGGCGCCAGGCGGGGGTATTGACCTTGACCCAGCTGCCGTCCGCGCGACCGCTGGCATAGTGTTTCCAGCGCCGCTCTTTGCAGTGCATGCCTTCGAAGCTGACATTGGTCGCGCCGCCGGAGGTCAGCACCACCAACACGTAGCGAACGATGCCGTCGCTGCCGGGAGCCAGGGTGGTGGCATCGATGAAATACTTGTTGCTGGTGGCGGCACTGACGTAAAACTCGAGCAAAGATTGCTGCTTGGGTGCGGCGGGTGGTTCGGGATTGAGTTCCTGCCAGATTTCCTCTTCACCGGGGTCGTAGTTAATGGTGGGCGGTTTGGAGAATTGCGCTAACGTGCTGGTAGCGACCAGGCATAGCATCAGGGCAGCAAGCAAGGATTTCATTCGCGCAGTCCGAAAGTTTTTGCCCAGAGTCGCATATGCTCTTCCGGGCTGGTGAAGATCAGACGCGCAAGCTCGGAAAGCGCGGCTTCATAAACGCCACGTTTGAAGTCGATCACGGCATCGAGCGGGATCCAGTAGCTGCTCCAGCGCCAGGCGTCGAATTCGGGCTTTTCGGTGGCGCGCAGGCAGACATCGGTATCTCGCCCGACCATGCGCAGCAAAAACCAGATCTGTTTCTGGCCGCGATACGTAGTACGCCATTCACGGCGCACCCAGTGGGTCGGCACTTCATAGCGCAACCAGTCGCGGGTGCGGCCGATGATCTGCACGTGCTCGGGCAGAAGCCCGACTTCTTCGTGCAATTCACGATACATCGCCTGTTCGGGGGTTTCGCCGCGATTGATGCCGCCCTGCGGAAACTGCCAGGAATGCTCGCGAATACGTTTGCCCCAAAACACCTCGTTACGACTGTTGACCAGAATGATGCCGACGTTCGGGCGGAAGCCTTCACGATCGAGCATGGTGCAAGTTCCAATGATTGATTAGGGTTCATTCTTCCACAATCGGGGTCGGGTGGAAAGCTGCCCTGCTGCCAAGGCTGCGTATCCGGCTCGCCAGGGCGGCGCAGCACGGGACGGGGCGTTAAAATGCGCGATCTGATTTTTGCCCCGGAACTTATTGCCATGCGTGCCAGCCAGTTTTTTATCGCCACTCTCAAGGAAGCGCCTGCGGACGCGGAAATCGTCAGCCATAAACTGATGCTGCGCGCCGGCCTGATCCGTCGTCTCGCCGGGGGCATTTATACCTGGATGCCGCTGGGCTTGCGCGTGCTGCGCAAGGTCGAGGCCATCGTGCGCGAAGAAATGAACCGTGCCGGTGCAATCGAACTCCTGATGCCGGCGGTGCAGCCATTTGAGTTGTGGGAAGAGTCGGGCCGTGGCCCGAAATACGGCCCAGAATTGCTGCGTTTCAAGGATCGCCATCAGCGCGATTTCGTCATCGGCCCGACGCATGAAGAAGTCATCACCGATGTGGTGCGCCGCGAAGTGAGAAGCTATCGCCAGCTGCCGCGTCACTTTTATCAGATCCAGACCAAGTTCCGCGACGAGATCCGGCCACGGTTTGGTGTCATGCGCGGGCGCGAGTTTCTGATGAAGGACGGTTATTCATTTCATGCTTCGTTTGCGGATTTGCAGCGTGAATACGCCAATATGTTTGCGACCTACTCGCGCATCTTTACCCGCCTTGGGTTGAAGTTTCGTGCTGTGGCCGCGGATACGGGGGCTATCGGCGGGACGGGTTCGCACGAATTTCATGTGTTGGCGGAATCGGGCGAGGATGCGATAGCCTTCTGCCCGGATTCTGAATACGCCGCCAATGTGGAACTGGCCGAGGCCATGGCGCCGGTAAAAGTCGACGCTGGGGATACGGTGCCCATGGTGAGTAAAGCCACGCCCGAGAAGACCCGTTGCGAGGAGGTTGCGGCGTTTCTCGGGGTCGATCTCCAATGCACCGTCAAGGCCATTGCCGTGATGACGCAAGCGGATGCGGATAAAAATAAGCTTAACGAATTCGTCCTGCTGCTGTTGCGCGGCGACCATGAGCTGAACGAGATCAAGACGCAAAAGCAGATAGGCGAATTTCGCTTTGCGCGTGAGGACGAGATTGTCGCCGCGCTGGGAAGCAAGCCGGGTTACATCGGCCCGGTCGGGTTTTCTGGCCGCGTGGTGGCCGACCGCACGGTGGCAACAATGAGCAATTTTGTTTGCGGCGCCAATGTAGAAGGCCACCATCTGACGGGCGTTAGCTTTGAGCGCGATCTGCCGATGCCGGCGACGGTGGCCGATATTCGCAACGTCGTTGCCGGTGATCCGTCGCCCGACGGTCAGGGCGTTCTTGCGCTGTGCCGTGGCATCGAGGTGGGTCATATTTTCCAGCTGCGTACCAAGTATGCAGAGGCGCTAAAGTGCTGTTTCCTAGACGAAAACGGTAAAGAGCAGGTGATGGAAATGGGTTGCTACGGCATTGGCGTTTCACGCATTGTCGGTGCGGCCATCGAGCAGGGCAATGACGAGCGCGGCATTATTTTCCCGGCAACAATTGCTCCGTTTGCCGTGGTCATTGTGCCCATGAGCTACGCTAAATCGGCCGTGGTGCGCGAGGCAGCCGATGCGCTGTATGGCCAGTTGCAGGGCGCTGGTATCGATGTAATTCTTGATGATCGCGACGAGCGTCCCGGTGTGATGTTTGCTGACTGGGAACTCACCGGCGTGCCGCACCGTGTGGTGGTGGGCGAGCGCGGTCTCAAGGAAGGCCAGCTTGAGTACAAGGGGCGTACTGACATCGAGGCCACCATGGTCGCAGCACCCGATATGCCGGCTTTTTTGCAGCAGAAACTGTATGGCTGAATTCGTGTGGCTCACTTTGCGCGGCTGATTGTTATTGCAGTATTGCTGTTGGTTGCCGGTTTTGTCCGTGCCGGCAATCAGCGATATGAGCCGTTGGCCGCCAGCGTGCGTGCGGGGCTAAGTGCGGCGATTGCCGATCGCGCTTCTCCTGAACCGCAGTTTGCCTCGATGCAGGAAAAGATCGACTGGCTAACTGAGATGTCGCGCCGGCTTGAAAGACGCATCCCCGATCGTGATGCGCGCCATGAGTTTCTCAAGACCGTTTACTACGAAGCCAAGCGCGCCGGGCTGGATCCGCAGATGGTGCTTGGTCTGATTCAGGTTGAAAGCGGCTTCAAGAAGTATGCCGTTTCATCGGCGGGCGCACGCGGCTATATGCAGATCATGCCATTCTGGATTGCCGAGATTGGCAGCAAGGAAGACAACCTGTTTCTGATGCGCAACAACTTGCGCTACGGGTGCACCATTTTGCGCCACTATCTGGATATCGAGAATGGCGATCTCTATCGTGCGCTCGGACGCTATAACGGAAGTCTGGGCAAACCTGAATATCCCAACATGGTGCGTGCGGCGTGGGAACGCCAGTGGGGTTGGCGCAAGTAGTATGTCATTTGAGCGAAATGCCAGATGCAATGGCATAATCGACTTGGCGATTCAATAAGTTGCCGTGTGCCAAAAAATCAAAAAATAAAACCGAGGGAAAGTTGATATGTCGCAAACCATCGAATCTATTTTGCACGAGACCCGCTTGTTTCCTCCGGGTGCCGAGTTTGCGGCGAAGGCGAGGGTTTCCGGAATGGCGGCCTACGACGCACTGGTGGCGCGCGCTCAGGCCGATCATTCGGGGTTTTGGACTGACATGGCGCGTGAAAATCTTTCGTGGCGCGTGGCGCCGACGATCGGCCTGAACGATTCCAACGCGCCATTCTTCAAGTGGTTTGAAGACGGCAAGATCAATGTCTCCTACAATTGTTTGGATCGCCACCTGACCACCCAGCCCGACAAGCTCGCGCTGATTTTCGAGGCCGATGACGGCACGGTGACGACCGCCACCTACAGGCAGTTGTACCACCGTGTCTGCGCCTTTGCCAATGCGCTCAAAGCGCAGGGCATCGAGGCGGGCGATCGCGTATTGATCTACATGCCGATGAGCATCGAGGCAGTGGTGTCGATGCAGGCGTGTGCGCGTGTGGGTGCAATTCACTCGGTGGTGTTTGCCGGGTTTTCAGCCAAGAGTATTCATGAGCGTGTGGTTGATGCGGGTGCCCGCATGATTATCACGGCCGACGGGCAGTATCGCGGCGGCCGCGAGATTCCGCTCAAGAAGGCGGTGGACGAAGCGCTGGCCATGGGCAGTTGCGATTGCATCGAGAAGGTCATTGTCTATCGCCGCACCGGCAACGAAGTGGCCTGGGATCCGGCGCGCGATCTGTGGTGGCATGAAGCCGTTGCCGGACTGCCGCAGGACTGCCCACCCACTTGGGTTGGTGGCGAGCATCCGCTGTTCATTCTCTACACCTCCGGCTCTACCGGCAAACCAAAAGGTGTGCAGCACTCTACTGCGGGTTATTTGCTCGGTGCCGTCATGAGCATGCAATGGGTGTTTGACATCAAGCCCGACGATGTATTCTGGTGTACCGCCGATGTTGGCTGGGTCACCGGCCATAGTTACGTTGCTTACGGCCCACTGGCGATGGGTGCCACGGAAGTCATCTTTGAGGGGATCCCGACGTTTCCGGATGCGGGCCGTTTCTGGAGGGTGATCGAGAAGCACCGTGTCAGTATTTTCTACACAGCACCGACGGCCATCCGTTCGCTTATCAAGATCGGTCCCGATGAGCCGGCAAAACACGATCTTTCCTGCTTGCGTCTGCTGGGCACGGTGGGCGAGCCCATCAACCCGGAAGCCTGGATGTGGTATCACAACGTGGTGGGACAGGGGCGTTGCCCGATTGTCGATACCTGGTGGCAGACTGAAACCGGTGCCCACATGATTGCCCCTTTGCCGGGTGCAATTCCGACCAAGCCCGGTTCATGCACCTTGCCGCTGCCCGGCATCGATGCGGCCATCGTTGATGAAACCGGCACCGAGGTTGAGCGCGGCAAGGGTGGTTTTTTGGTGATCCGCAAGCCGTGGCCGTCGATGTTGCGCACGCTCTGGGGTGACCCGGATCGTTTCAAGCGCAGCTACTATCCGGACGATTTTCAGGGTCGGTACTATCTTGCGGGTGATGGCGCCAACCGTGATCTGGATGGTTATTTCTGGATCATGGGGCGCATTGACGATGTCATGAACGTCGCCGGCCACCGTCTTGGCTCAACCGAGATTGAATCGGCGCTGGTTGCCAATCCGCTGGTGGCAGAAGCTGCGGTGGTCAGCCGCCCTGATGATGTGACGGGTGAGGCCGTGTGCGCTTTCGTGGTGCTGAAGTGTCCGCGCCCGGCCAGTCACGCCGACGCCAAGAAACTGGCTGACGATTTGCGTGAATGGGTCGCCAAGGAAATTGGAGCGATTGCCAAGCCCAAGGATTTTCGTTTCGGGGATAACTTACCCAAGACTCGTTCCGGCAAGATCATGCGGCGCCTGTTGCGTTCGATCGCCAAAGGCGAAGTGATTACCCAGGACATCACGACACTGGAAAATCCGGCAATCCTTGAGCAGTTGAACGAAGCGGCGTACTGAAGCGCACTGAGGCACCGAGGCACCGGAGCGCTGGGGGATTTCCGAAACCCTCAGCGCATTCCCGGCAGCCCGCCTCCGCCGCCCATCAGCCCTTTCACGCCGCGCATCATTTTGGCCATGCCGCCCTTGGAGAATTGCTTCATCATTTTTTGTGTCTGCTCGAACTGACTGAGCAGACGATTGACCTCCTGCACCGCTACGCCGCTGCCGGTGGCGATGCGGCGCTTGCGTGAGGCCTTGATGAGCTCCGGTTTGGCGCGCTCAGTCGGTGTCATCGCATTGATGATGCCTTCAATGCGACGGATCGATTTGTCTTCGACACCCGCACCGGCCTGCTGCGCCGCTTGCCCCAACTGCGAACCAAATTGTGCGGGTAACTTGTCGATCAGGGCATTGATGCCGCCCATTTTCTTCATCTGGCCGATTTGCTCCTTGAAGTCATTGAGATCGAAGCCCTTGCCGGACTTCATTTTTTGCATGAAGTCTTTAGCTTTTTCCTGATCGACGCCACGCTGGGCATCCTCGACCAGACCGAGGATGTCGCCCATGCCGAGAATGCGGCTGGCCATGCGTTCAGGATGGAATTCCTCCAGCCCGGTGAGTTTTTCACCGACGCCGGCAAACTTGAGCGGCTTGCCCGTGACATGGCGCACTGACAGTGCCGCACCGCCACGCGCATCGCCATCAAGTTTGGTGAGGATCACGCCGGTGAGCGGCAGTGCTTCGCTGAAGGCCTTGGCGGTATTCACCGCATCCTGCCCCAGCATGGCGTCAACCACGAACAGGGTTTCAATCGGGTTCAGTTGTGCGTGCAGGTCGCGAATTTCGGCCATCATGGCGTCGTCAATCGCCAGACGACCGGCGGTATCGACGAACAGCACGTCGTAGTAGTGTTTGCGTGCGTAGTCGATCGCGGCAGTGGCAATGTCGGCCGGTTTCTGCTCGCCCGTCGAGGGGAAAAAGTCGATGCCGGCCTGCGCCGACACGGCTTTCAACTGCTCGATGGCGGCGGGGCGATAGACGTCACAACTGACCGTCAGCACCTTTTTCTTCTGTCGCTCCTTGAGCCATTTGCCCAGTTTGGCGGTGGTGGTGGTTTTACCCGCACCCTGCAAACCGGCCATCAGGATGATCGCGGGTGGCTGGCAGGCGAGATTGAGGCCAACACTGGCACCCCCCATCAGTTCGGTCAGTTCGCGATGCACCACGCCAACCAATGCCTGTCCCGGCGTGAGCGAGCCGATGACTTCCTGACCGACCGCACGTTCCTTGACGCGGCTGATGAATTCCTTGACCACCGGCAGCGCGACATCGGCCTCCAGCAAGGCCATGCGCACTTCGCGCAGCATGTCGGAAATGTTGTCGTCGGTCAGCCGTGCTTGGCCGCGCAGATTTTTGACGACGCGGCCAAGCCGCTGGGTAAGGTTATCGAGCATGGTGAGTGGTTGAAAATCGTAGTGTAGACTTCAGGAATGTCCCCAATCTTAATGCATCTGCTGGCCACGGTCGTTTATGCCGGCCTGGCGGTACATCTTTGGCGTGCCCGCTGGCGCGGCCCAGCCCTTGGCCGGCCGGTCGGAGGGCTCAAGCTGATCGAACGCGGGTTGTTGCTCATCGCCCTGTTGGCGCATGCGGTCAGTCTGCGCATGGCAGTTTTTGATGGCGACACCATGCGCTTTGGTTTTGCCGTGGCGATTTCGGTGATTCTGTGGTTGGCGATTGCGCTGTACTGGATCGAAAGCTTCTACGCACGGATGGATGGCTTGCAGGTGCTGGCCTTACCGGTTGCGGCGATCGGCGCACTGATGCCGGTATTTTTTCGCGAAGCCCATGTGCTTGAACACGCCGGCTCCCCCGGGTTTCGCCTGCATTTTCTGATGGCAATGCTGGCCTATAGCCTGTTTACGCTCGCCGCACTGCATGCCAGTTTGATGGCGGTGGTCGAGCGTGGCTTGCATCGTGGCCGGATTTCACCGTTGCTGACCGGTTTGCCACCCCTCCTGACCATGGAGGCGCTGCTTTTTCGCTTAATCCATGTGGCATTTTTGTTGCTGACGCTGACGCTGATATCGGGAATATTCTTTTCCGAGGCGCTGTTTGGCAAGGCACTCAGTTTTAATCATAAAACGCTCTTCGCTATCATTTCATGGCTGATCTTTGCGGCGCTCTTGACCGGGCGGCACCTGCGCGGTTGGCGCGGGCGAATCGCCTTGCGCTGGACGCTGGCCGGCTTTGCCGCGTTGCTGCTGGCCTACATCGGCAGCCGCTTTGTGCTTGAGGTGATTCTCGGTCGCGGTTGATGGAAGAAATCCCTCTTTCCTGGCAGTTTGCTACGCTGGGCGCCCTGCTGATCTGTTCCGGGTTTTTTTCCATTGCCGAAACGGCGATGATGGCCTGCAACCGCTATCGCTTGCGCCATCTCGCAGCGCAGGGGCACCGCGGTGCGCGCCTCGCACTGGCGCTGCTGGCGCAGACCGACAAGTTGCTGGGTGTCATCCTGCTGGGCAACAATCTCATCAACGCAGGTGCGGCGACACTGGTTTCCGTCATCACGATCGAACTATTTGGCGACGAAAAATGGGCGTTGGGTGCCGGCACGCTGATCATTACCTTTCTGATTCTGGTGTTTTCGGAAATCACCCCCAAGGTGATTGGCGCGGCGCACGCGGATCGCATCGCGGTGGTATTGGCGTATCTGCTCTGGCCGATGCTGCGCGTGGCCTATCCGGTGGTGTGGTTCATCAACCTGTTCTCACAGGGCCTGTTGCGACTGTTGCGGCTCAAGACAGTGACCGGCGACGAAGACCGGCGTTTTACGGCGGATGAATTGCGATCGATCGTCGCCGAATCCAGCCCGTTCATTCCGCAGCATCACCGTTCGATTCTGCTCAACCTGTTCGATCTGGAGCATGTGACGGCCGCCGACGTCATGACCCCGCGCGGAGAAATCGAAGCGATTGATCTGGCTGCGCCGATCGAGGACATCAAAACGCAACTATCCACCAGTTACCACACCCGCGTGGTGGCGTATGAGGCAGAGCCGGGCAATGTGGTCGGCATTTTGCATCAGCGCCGCCTGCTGGCCGACGCCTTTGCGGGCGACATCAACGAATCGGTGCTGCGGGCGCATCTGACCGAGCCGTATTACGTCCCGGCCGCCACGCCGATCTATACGCAACTGCAGTTTTTTCAGGAAAGCCGCCAGCGTTTCGGGTTGGTGGTCGATGAGTACGGTGAAATTCAGGGTTTGATTACGCTGGAAGACATCATCGAAGAACTGGTCGGCAAATTCACCACCCGGCAAGCCGACATGGGTACCCCGCTGGTATGGGATGCCGATGGCACGGTGCTGGTCGATGGTGCCACCACGCTGCGTGATCTGAACCGTCTGCTGGAGCTGGATTTCAGCCTGGAAGGGCCGCGCACGCTCAATGGTCTGGTGATCGAGCACTTGCAGGATATCCCCGAAGTGGGCGTCGGCATTCGCATCAATGGCGTGCCCATGGAGATTGTTCAGACGCAGGATCGCAAGGTCAAAATGCTGCGGCTGCACCGACCGGCCAGCATGGACCGATGCGCAGACTGACGCGCATGATATTCTCGGCAGCACTAAGCGCATAGAATAGCGAAAATCATACGCAGGAGAGGTCGATGGCAACGGCTGCCAAGACGGCGAAGAAAGTAGGCCCAAAGGAATTTAATTTTTCCTGGGAGGGCAAAGACAAGCAGGGTAAAAAAGCCCGCGGCGAGCTGAAAGCGGCCAGCGAAGCGGTTGCGCAGGCTGCGTTGCGCCGTCAGGGCATCATGGTCACCAAGATCAAGAAGCAAAAGCTTGAAGGTGGCAAGATCACCGACAAGGACATCACGCTATTTACCCGTCAGTTGGCGACCATGACCAAATCGGGCGTGCCCTTGTTGCAGGCATTCGACATTGTGGGCAAGGGGCATAGCAACCGGGCGGTCTCCAAGCTGTTGTATGACCTCAAAAGCGACGTAGAGACAGGCTCTAATCTGGCCAGTGCATTTCGTAAGTACCCGCAGTACTTCGATGCGCTGTTCTGCAATCTGGTGTCGGCGGGTGAGCAGGCCGGTATTCTTGATTCGCTGCTCGACCGGCTGGCATCGTACAAAGAAAAAATTCAGGGCATCAAGTCCAAGATCAAGAGTGCTCTGTTCTACCCGATATCCATTCTGGTCGTTGCCTTCGTCATTGTTGCGGTCATCATGATTTTCGTTATTCCGGCCTTTAAGTCGGTGTTCGCAAGTTTTGGTGGCGAGTTGCCGGCACCGACACAAATCGTGATGGGCATCTCCGACTTTTTTGTCGCCAACTGGTATTTGATTTTTGGCTCCATCTATGGCGTCATCTATGTCATTGCCAACACCTTCAAAAAGTCGAAGGCGATGCAAATTGCCGTGGATAAAATTTCATTGAAACTGCCGGTGTTCGGTGATTTGCTGATCAAATCCTCGATTGCCCGCTGGACGCGCACCTTGTCCACCATGTTTGCTGCCGGCGTGCCGCTGGTCGAGGCGCTGGATTCGGTGGGTGGCGCGGCGGGAAACTATGTCTACACCATGGCAACACGGCAGATTCAGGCAGAGGTCAGCACCGGTTCCAGCCTGACTGTGGCGATGGAGAATTCCGGCGTATTCCCGTCCATGGTGACGCAGATGGTGGCGATTGGCGAGGAATCCGGCCAGTTGGATGCCATGCTGTCCAAAGTGGCAGACTTTTTCGAGGCCGAGGTTGACGATGCCGTCGACGCGCTGTCGAGTCTGATGGAGCCAATGATTATGGTGGTGCTCGGCGGCCTGATTGGCGGCTTGGTGGTCGCCATGTATTTGCCAATTTTCAAGATGGGTTCGGTGGTCGGTTAATTCCGGCAACCCATTTTGCAATGCTGAAACTGCTTGCCGATCCGGCGGTCTTTGCCGTCGCTGCCGGATTATTTGGCCTGATGGTCGGCAGTTTTCTCAATGTCGTTATCCATCGTCTGCCGATCATGATGGAGCGTGACTGGGCGGCACAGTGCGCCGACCTGCGGGGCGAACCCGCGCCCGTGTTCAAGCCCTTGTCGCTGTCCAAGCCGCGCTCGCGTTGCCCGCACTGTGGTCAGCTCATCACTGCCATGCAAAATATTCCACTGATAAGCTGGTTAGTGCTGCGCGGCCAATGCAGCGGCTGTGCCGCACCCATCTCGGTGCGCTACCCGCTGGTGGAGGCCGCCACCGGCCTGTTGTTCGCGTTTGCCGCCTGGCATTTCGGGTTCACTGCGGCGGGCTTTGGCGCGCTGGCGTTCATCGCAGCACTGGTGGCGCTGACCGGCATCGACTTCGATACCCAGTTGCTGCCAGACGACATTACCCTGCCGCTGCTCTGGCTGGGGCTGGGGCTGAATGCCTTTGGCGTATTCACTGATCTGAAAAGCGCCGTTATTGGTGCCATGGCCGGTTACTTGTCGCTGTGGTGTGTGTATTGGGGCTTCAAGCTAGCCACCGGCAAAGAGGGTATGGGCTATGGCGATTTCAAGTTGCTGGCCGCGCTGGGTGCCTGGCTGGGCTGGCAGATGCTGCCCTTGACCATTTTGCTGTCGTCCTTCGTTGGCGCGGTGGTCGGGATTGCGCTGATGGTGGTGGCGCGACACGGACGCAATGTGCCGATCCCGTTTGGCCCCTATCTGGCGGCTGCGGGCATCATTGCGCTGATATGGGGCAAGCCGCTGACGCGGATGTATCTGGGCGTCAGCCTGTAAAACAAGCTAAGCCGTTGAAATTTCAGCGTCCGCCCTCAGTTATAATTTCTCGTTGATCGATTCTTGGAGATCGCCGTGCCGATCTATGCGTACCGCTGTACCCAGTGTGGCTTTGAGAAGGATGTGATGCGAAAGATCAGCGATCCGCTGCTCACACTTTGTCCCGAATGCAACACCGAACATTTTGCCAAGCAACTGACCGCTCCCGGTTTCCAACTCAAGGGCAGCGGCTGGTACGCCACCGACTTCAAGGGCGGCAACAAACCGGCCGAAAGTAAGTCCGAAGCCAAGACGGACGCCAAAGTTGAAACCAAGGTGGAATCCAAAACTGAAACCCCGGCCGCCAGCCCGCCTCCGTGTCAGGGTGGTGCCGGCTCCTGCGCGTGCAACTGAACGACGTTCCCCCCAATTGAAAAAATATTTCATTACCGGCCTTTTGATCTGGGTGCCCTTGGCGATCACCGTCTGGGTGCTCTCGCTAATCGTGCGCACCATGGATCAGTCGCTGCTGCTGCTGCCGCTGGCGCTGCGCCCGGAAACCCTGCTGGGCGTGTATGTGCCGGGCGCGGGTGCCTTGCTGACGCTGGTTGTGGTGCTGCTGACCGGACTCATCACGGCGAACTTTGTCGGACAAAAACTGGTGCGTTTCTGGGAAGGGGCGCTGGCGCGCATCCCGGTGGTGAAATCAATTTATTACAGCGTCAAGCAGGTCAGCGACACACTGTTTTCCGGTAGCGGCGAGGCTTTTCGCAAGGTGCTGCTGGTGCGCTATCCGCATCCCGAAGCCTGGGCCGTGGCCTTTCAGACCGGCACGCCCACCGAAGAAGTCGGCCAACATGTGGATTCCGATCTGGTCAGCGTGTTTATTCCCACCGCCCCCAGCCCGGTCAACGGCTTCTTCTTTTTCGTGCGCCGCCGCGACACCATCGAACTCGACATGAGTGTTGATGATGCGCTCAAGTACATCGTCTCGATGGGCGTTGTGGCGCCTGCCGTGCGCAACCCGAATTTACTCGGCCGCGCGCAAAACCAATAAATCAAATCTTCACGGAACACGACACACTTCATGCGTACCCATTATTGCGGACAGGTCAATGCCACTCACGTCGATCAGACGGTCACTCTTTGCGGCTGGGCGCATCGCCGCCGCGACCATGGCGGCGTCATCTTCATCGATCTGCGCGACCGCGAAGGGCTGGCGCAAGTGGTGTGCGATCCGGATCGTGCAGAGATGTTCAAGGTTGCCGAAGATGTGCGTAACGAGTTCGTGTTGAAGGTGACCGGCAAGGTGCGTCGCCGTCCGGCCGGCACTGAAAATGCCAACCTGGCCTCGGGCGAGATCGAGATTTTGTGCCACGCCCTTGAAGTGCTGAACCCGGCCGTCACGCCGCCGTTTCAGCTTGACGAAGAAAATCTTTCTGAAAACGTGCGCCTCACGCATCGCGTGATCGACCTGCGTCGCCCGCAGATGCAAAAGAACATGATGCTGCGCTACAAGACCGCGCGCGCCTTCCGCCGTTTTTTGGATGACAACGGCTTTATCGACATTGAAACACCGATGCTGACCAAATCCACACCCGAAGGCGCACGCGATTATCTGGTGCCCTCACGCGTGCATTCAGGGCAGTTTTTTGCCCTGCCGCAATCGCCGCAATTGTTCAAGCAATTGCTCATGGTGGCCGGTTATGACCGCTATTACCAGATCACCAAATGTTTTCGCGACGAAGATTTGCGCGCCGACCGTCAGCCCGAATTCACTCAGGTCGATATCGAAACCTCGTTCATGGACGAGACCGCGATTACCGGCATCATTGAAAAGCTGATCCGCTACGTTTTCAAAGACGCCATCAACGTTGATCTGCCCGATCCCTTTCCGCGCATGAGCTATGCTGAAACTATGCGCCGTTTTGGTTCCGACAAGCCCGATCTGCGCGTGACGCTGGAACTGATCGACGTCACCGATGTGGTCGCTGATGTCGCCTTCAAGGTGTTCAGCGGCCCGGCCACCAGCGGCGGCCGTGTCGCCGCGATCCGTGTGCCCGAGGGTAACAAACTCACCCGTGGCGAGATCGACAACTACACCGATTTCGTCAAAATCTACGGTGCCAAGGGGCTGGCCTACATCAAGGTCAATGACGTCACGAAACTGAATGACGAGGGCCTGCAATCGCCCATTGTCAAAAATCTGCACGAAGCTGCGTTGAAGGCCATCATTGAACGCACTGGCGCACAAAACGGCGATCTGATTTTCTTCGGC
>CAJAWW010000168.1 GCA_903946745.1 uncultured beta proteobacterium | reverse complement strand
GGCTGTTGTGCAACGATTGCATGTGATGTCCGGATTGGTCTTTGCTTCAAAGCAAAAAGAGGACAACTGCTCGACCATGGTATCGAGCAGTTCATGTTGCTGATCGATTTCGGCGTGACCCGTTGGATTGATCATCTTTTAGTCATCACCCATGGTTTATTTATGATTTATTTCAACTCATTGAATTGTATGCGATCAGTGAGCAACCGGCATCACCCTGTTGGGTGATGACAAGCGCCGTTGCGATGATTAGAGTGGGTTGTGTTCCGAATGCACTTATCGACGTTCCACAGGCACATCAGGAGCACGACAAATGGCAAACCATACTCACCACACGAATGCGCACACGAATGCGCACACGAATGCGCATGCCATGAATCAATTACCCGCAGCGGCGTTAAAAAATGTTCTGGTGGTTGATGATTCGCTCGCCATTTGTCACTTTCTTTCGGCATCACTGGGTGCCGCTGGCTATGCTACCGTAGCGGCCGCAGATGGATTCGATGCTTACCAGAAAGCCAAGGCGGGACACTTTGATCTGGTGATTACCGACCAGAACATGCCGCGTATGAGTGGCGTTGAGTTGATTCGGATTTTGCGGGCAATGCCTGACTATGCGCTCGTTCCGATACTGGTACTGACGATCGAATCAAGTCCCGAACTTAAGCGCATGGCCAGAGAATGTGGTGCTAGCGGTTGGGTAGTAAAACCGATCGGGTCGGATCATATTGTTGCCGTCGCCAAACAGCTGCTCGCCCCACGACTGAACTCGTAAAGTGCTGATCCGGTCGAACCGACTGAGATAGCCCCGCCGGGCATCACGAAGAAAGCCTGCCGGGCTTTGCGACGCCCTGCGCGGCCGCGTCGGCGACTAAAAGTTGCTCCCAACCCTTCCGGCGATGCTAGTATCAGACTACTAGCGCCGCCCGCCTAAAAAAAGGGAGCCGTATGGCCAAGAAAAAGTCTGTTGTGCCTGCCGTACCGATCGCCCCCGCACTCGCCATACGCAGCACCGCAACCACCCTCCCCATCGTTGGCATCGGTGCCTCGGCAGGTGGTCTGGAGTCTTTCGAAACCTTCTTCCACGCTTGTCCGGTCGATACCGGCATGGCGTTTGTGCTCGTACCACATCTCGATCCCGGCCATGAAAGCCTGCTCACCGAGATCCTGCAGCGCGCCACGGCCATGCCGGTGCATCAGGCGCTCGATCAGATTGCGGTTGAAGCCAACCACGTCTACATCATCCCGCCCAATCGCGAGATGGCCATCCTCCACGGCGTGCTGCAACTCTCCGTACCGGAACTGGTACGCGGCCAACGCATGCCGATTGATGGTTTTTTCAGGTCGCTGGCCGACGATCAGGGCGAACACGCCGTCGGCATCATCCTCTCCGGCACGGCCACCGACGGCACGCTGGGCCTACGCGCCATCCATGGTGCCGGCGGCGTGTGCATGGTGCAAGAGCCGTCCACCGCCAAATACGACGGCATGCCGCAGAGCGCCATCAAAGCCGGCTATGCCACCCATATTCTGCCCGCCGAGCAGATGCCGGCGATGCTGCATGAAATCATCCGGCTGTCGCGCCGGAGGCTGAGCGTTCCGGCCGTTGTTCCGGAAAAAATTCAGAACAACTTCAACCAGATCCTGCTGCTGGTGCGCAGCGCCACCGGCCACGATTTCTCGCTTTACAAAAAGAGCACCATCGGCCGGCGCATCGAACGGCGCATGACGCTGCACAGCATCGAGGACACGGCCGTCTATGCGCGCTACCTCAAGGAACACCCCGCCGAGATTCAACTTCTGTTCAAAGAATTGCTGATCAACGTCACCAGCTTCTTTCGTGACCCTGAATCCTTTGTTGTGCTCAAGCAAATCATTTTGCCCAACTTGCTGGCCGGCAAGCCACCGGGCTACACCTTTCGCGTCTGGGTGGCAGGCTGCGCCAGCGGTGAGGAGGCCTACTCGATCGCCATGGTGCTGCATGAGCTGCTTGACGAAATCAACGAAAACTCGGCGGACAAGATCGGCCGCGACATCACCCTGCAGATCTACGCCACCGACCTCGACGACGACGCCATCGCCACGGCGCGCAGCGGCTGCTACCCGCCGAACATTGCGCAGGACGTGACGCCTGAACGCCTGCGCCGGTTTTTCACCCAGGATGAGGTGGCCGGCGGCTACAAGGTCAAGAAAGCCCTGCGCGAGTCGGTCGTCTTTGCCGTGCAGAACGTCGTCAAAGACCCGCCCTTCACCAAGCTCGATTTGCTCAGTTGCCGCAATTTGATGATCTACCTTGAGCCGGAGCTGCAGAACCGGTTGATTCCCAACTTCCACTACGCGCTCAAACCCGATGGCGTGCTTTTGCTGTCATCCTCGGAGAGCATCACCAACCAGCCCGAACTGTTTGCCGCGCTCGATCGCAAATGGAAGTTTTATCGTGCCGTTCATCATGGTGCCCCCCGCATCCGGAGCCAGAGCATGACCGGCGAGTCCAACAATTTCGATACCTCAGCGGCCAGTGCGCAGCCCACCAACATGTCAGCGAGCACAGAGACAACCGCGAGTACGATCATCCCACCCAAAAAATTCGACAACATCGCCGACCTGAGCAACCGCGCGCTACTGCAGTCCTACGCGCCGGCGGCGGTGACGATCGACGACAAGGGCAACATCCTCTTTGTGCATGGCGACACCGGGCGCTACCTGCGCCCGGCGCCCGGCCCGCTGAGCAATAACGTCGTCGACATGGCGCGTGAGGGCCTGCAGCAACCGCTGCGTGCCGCTTTGCTCGGCGCGGGCGCCGAGGCCGAGTCGCAGCGCCAGGGCGAAGTCTCGGTGAAGACCAATGGCGGTTTTTCGATGGTGCGCTTTAGCTTGCGCCGGCTGCCCGGCCAGCATGGTGCTACCCACGTCGGCGCGCCGTTGCTGCTGCTGTGCTTCGAGGAGATGACCGCAGCAGTCACCGTCGCGGCTGTGCCGGTGTCGGGAAAAGTACGCCCCGCCAAAGCCAGCACCCTGTCGAACGAACACGACCGCATCGCCTTTCTCGAAAACGAACTGGCCTACAACAAGGAAAACCTGCAGGCGACCATTGAAGAAGCGCAGGCCGCCAACGAAGAACTCAAATCGGCCAACGAAGAACTGCAGTCGACCAATGAAGAGCTGCAATCGTCGAACGAAGAGCTGGAAACCTCGAAAGAGGAACTGCTGTCGCTGAACGAAGAAACGGTCACCGTGAACAACGAACTCAATGCGCG
>CAJAWW010000167.1 GCA_903946745.1 uncultured beta proteobacterium | reverse complement strand
GCGGCGGGGACGGATATTCTTGAAGGGCTGCGGCGCATCGAAGCGGCCAAAGCGCCCTTTGTCTCGCGCGGTGACAAGAGCGGCACCCATGCCGCCGAGTTGCGTTACTGGAAAGCCGCTGGCGTTGATCTGGATGCCAAAAAAGGCAGCTGGTATCGCGACACCGGTTCCGGTATGGGCCCGGCGCTTAATACCGCTGCGTCGATGAATGCCTACATCCTCGCCGACCGCGGCACCTGGCTGTCGTTCAAGAATCGCGGCGAGCTCGGCATTATTGTCGAAGGCGATACCAAGCTGTTTAACCAGTATGGTGTGATTCTCGTCAATCCGGCCAAGCATGCCCACGTCAAGCAGACCGATGGCCAGAAGTTCATCGACTGGGTGGTGTCGGATGCCGGCCAGAAAGTCATCGCCGACTACAAGATCGGCGGCGAGCAGCTGTTCTTCCCCAATGCCAAGCACTGAACCGCGCAAGGTCATTCATTTCATCAACGAAACTACATAGGAGCAACATCATGCAAATCAGCGCCCGCAATCAGTTGAAAGGCACTGTTAAGTCCGTCGTGCCCGGTGTCGTGAATAGCGAAGTCACCATCGAAATCGCGCCCGGCGTGCTCGTCACTGCGCAGATTACCGCTGCGTCGGTGGATCGGCTGGGTCTCAAGCCCGGCGCGACGGCCTATGCTGTCATCAAGGCTGACAGCGTGATGGTCGGCGTGGACTGACGTTATTGTTCATCGGGTGACCGGTGCAACGCCGGTTGCCTTGTCGCGCTACTGCTTCTTGCCGTATCCCCAGCGTCGACTTTTCATTGGGGTCTGATGATCCCAGCCGGTAGAATGCGCCCCTCGCTGCATTGACCGGTTTTCGCACCATGCTCGTCGCCTCCAATATCACCATCCAGTTCGGGGCCAAGCCCCTGTTCGACAATGTCTCCGTCAAATTCGGCGATGGCAACCGCTACGGTTTGATCGGCGCGAACGGCTCGGGCAAAACCACCTTCATGAAGATTCTGGCCGGTGTGTTGGAGTCGTCCGCCGGCAATGTCTCGCTTGATCCCGGTGAGCGCATGGCTTATCTCAAACAGGATCAGTTCGCCTTCGAGGAGGTGCGCGTGCTCGATGTGGTGATGATGGGTCACGCCGAAATGTGGGCCTGCATGAGCGAGCGCGACGCCATCTATGCCAACCCGGATGCCTCCGAAGACGACTACATGAAGGCCGCTGAGTTGGAGGGGCGCTTTGCCGAATACGACGGCTACACGGCGGAAGCCCGTGCCGGCGAGCTGCTGCTGGGTGCCGGCATCCCGATTGAAAAGCACACCGGGCCAATGAGCGAAGTGGCACCGGGCTGGAAGCTGCGCGTGCTGCTGGTGCAGGCGTTGTTTGCCAATCCTGACATTCTGCTGCTTGACGAGCCGACCAATAACCTCGATATCAACACCATCCGCTGGTTGGAGGACATCCTCAATCAGCGCGAAAGCACCATGATTATCATCTCGCATGATCGCCATTTTTTGAATCAGGTCTGCACCCACATGGCCGATTTGGATTACGGCACGATCAAGGTCTACGGCGGCAATTACGACGATTTTATGGAAGCCAGCACCGTGGCGCGCGAGCGTCAGGTCTCGGCCAATACCAAGGCCAAGGAACGCGTCGCTGAGTTGCAAGGCTTTGTGCGGCGCTTCTCGGCCAACAAATCCAAGGCGCGCCAAGCCACCAGCCGCCTGAAGCTGATCGACAAGATTCGTCCCGAAGACATCAAGCCCTCGTCGCGTCAGTATCCGTGGATACGGTTTGATTACGACGAGAAAGAAAAACTGCATCGCCTCGCCTGCGAAATCGAAAACCTCGGTTTTGGCTACGAGCCCAAGGTGCCCGTCATCAAGTCGCTATCGATGAGCATCGAAGCCGGCGACCGGGTGGCGATCATCGGCGAAAACGGTGTTGGCAAAACCACTTTGCTGCGGTTGCTGGCTGGCGAAAAGCTTGGTGGTCTCACACCGTTGGGCGGCCATGTGAAATGGGCGGAGAAAGCCCGCCCCGGCGTATTCGCGCAGGATCACGCGGCCGACTTTGCGGACAAAACACCGCTCACCGAATGGATCGTGCAGTGGGTGCGCGAAGGTGGCTTCGAAGGTGGCGATGTAGAAACTTTGATCCGCGGCACACTCGGCCGTCTGTTGTTCTCCGGCGACGACGCCAAGAAACCGGTGAATGTGATTTCCGGCGGCGAGCAGGGACGCATGCTGTTCGGAAAGCTGATGCTGCTCAGAAACAACGTGCTGCTGATGGATGAACCGACCAACCACCTCGATATGGAATCCATCGAATCGCTCAACACCGCGCTGGAAAAATTTGCCGGCACGCTGGTGTTCGTCTCGCACGACCGTGAGTTTGTCTCCTCGCTGGCGACACGCATTATCGACATCCGGCCGGATCGCAGCATTGTTGATTACCGGGGCACGTATGAGGAATATCTGGCCAGCCAGGGAATTGCGTAAAGATGGGGGCGTATTTCGCGCCGTGGGTCGCCATGTGACTATTGCCATCAAACGCTTCATGTATTACAGTTAATACAATAAATCAGGAGGCCTCGCATGACCACCACTGTTCGTTTACCGCTGCGCGTTGAGGAAGCTTTGGCGACTTATTGCACCAGCACCCGGCGCACCAAGTCGGAGGTGATTGTCGAGCTGCTGGAACAGCGCCTCATGGGCACGCCTTCCGAGCGCACACCCTATGAGCTGGCCTGTGAGGCCGGGTTCATCGGTTGCATCGACCAAGATGATGGCAAGGTAAAACCTTCAACCCTGCCGATCAAAGCACGGGTTGCGGCCGCGATTCGCGCCAAGCATCGCCGGCCGGGTTCCGCAGACCAGTGAGTGCCGCTTGAGGGCGATACTGGTCGATACCGGGCCATTGGTCGCATTGGCAGATAAACGCGATGCGGCGCACACCGGCTGCACGGATTTTCTGGTGGCGTATCGTGGCCGTCTGATGACCACCTGGGCGGTGCTCACCGAGTTTTCGCATTTGGCACCCACGGTAGCTGCCACGCTGAAACTGTATCGCTGGATCGAGACGGGGGGCATTGATGTGCTGCCGCTCGGGCGTGAGGAGCTGGTCTGTGCCATTGACTGGATCGACAAATATGCCGATCGCCCCATGGATCTGGCCGATGCGTCGCTGGTTGTTGCGGCGCTCAACACCGGCGTGCATACCGTATGGACGCTGGATCGCAATGATTTTGAAACCTATCGACTGCCCGGCCGCAAACGTTTTCGGCTGGCAATGCGCTGATGCAAATCATTGATCCGCGCTGGCCAGCAACAATAGCCTGACACCTATGGAACCTAGAACTTTCGAGCTTTGTGTGGATGCGGACGGCAAAACATGGCCGGGCAAGGGCGTGCTCGTGGCGTTTGTGCCGCCGTCGGACGACGAACCGAGTGCCACCGCCGTGGTGGCGATGGCGAGCGACCCGCGTAATGACCCCGGCCGGCCGATGAGCGAGCTGGCAGCCTCAACCATGGCCTATGTGCGCGAACTCATGCCCACTGAAACCGCCGAGGCGCAGTGGGCGGTGATCGATAACTACGGTCGTTTTTTTGACGCCACGGCTGATTGGTCTGTCACGCCACTTACGATCCGGCTCGACAAGTTTCCCGATGGCGGCAGTGTGGAGGCATTTTTCAAACTGACGGGCGGTGCTGGCGAGGCTTCCATTGAATTGCTTTCGGCCATGCTCGAAGCGCCGATTCATTACGAGACCACGCCCAGCGAAATGGAATTTCTCGGCGCGGTTGAGGCGCACAGTAACCTGCCCGCACCAGGTGCGATTTTTCAGAAGGTGGATGCCGCGGCACATGAGGGCGATGCCAAAAAAATTGCCTCCGCCGTGCAGCCCGACCCCGTGTTGTCGTCCTCGCTCATCAATTCGGCCAATGCCGCGCGGTTTGCCGCCGGTGCCAGAACTGGCTCGGTGCCGCAGGCGGTGATGCGTCTGGGCACCGGTTTTGTGCGGCGCATCGTGTTCGTTGCCGAGATGATGGCACGCTATCAAAAGGGTGCCTGCAAGCCCTTTGATTACCACGGTTACTGGATGCATGCCGTCGCCACCGGTGCGGCGATGCGAGGATTGCTGACAGATTTTGATCTGCCGGAACGCATGGCCGATGAGGCCTTCACCATCGGTCTGGTGTCCGGCATTGGCTGGCTGGCGATGGCCGAGACCTTTCCGGAATTCATGAGCCGCTACCTTGAACGTTGCGCGGGTGCCGACCCGGTGACCAAAGCGCGTGCCTACAAAGAAATTTTTCCCTGCCCGGTGAATCGTGTGTCAGACCGTTATCTTGAACGCTTTAGTTTTCCCGAAACCATTCGTGATGCCATCATGGGTCAAACTGAAAATAGCCGTGCCTGGTTTGATTGTCTGGCACGCGCCGCGCGCGTGGCCAATGCCCTTTCGCCCTTTGTGTGCAGCCCTGTGCCGACGACGATTCCCGTGCCGGCGGCTTGCCAGGAGGAGTGGCAGCGCTGGCAAAGCCTGCTGGCCAGCGCATGATTCTGCTGCGTAATCTGGGGTTTTCACGCAATGGCGATGCGCTGGTTGATGGCGCCTCGCTGCAACTGCATCCGGGCTGGAAGGTGGGTCTGACCGGCGCTAACGGCTGCGGCAAGTCGTCATTCATGGCGCTGCTGCGCAATGAGTTGCACGCCGATCGCGGCGATCTGGAGCGCCCGCCCGGCTGGGTGGTGGCGCATGTCGCGCAGGACACGCCGGCACTGCCGGATGCCGCGCTGGATTTTGTGCTCGATGGCGATATTGAGTTGCGCGCAATCGAACGCGAACTGGCGATCATTGAACAACAACATGACG
The DNA here is from genome assembly GCA_903946745.1 of uncultured beta proteobacterium. Lineage (GTDB taxonomy): Bacteria > Pseudomonadota > Gammaproteobacteria > Burkholderiales > Rhodocyclaceae > CAJAWW01. The sequence goes on along the minus strand of CAJAWW010000167.1, from coordinate 3,494 downwards.
ACGGAATCGACGACACCGCGGGCGAACGCATCGGCACCCTGCACGGGCGTCTGGGCGAGATCGACGGTTACGCGGCGCATGCGCGCGCGGCCGCGCTGATGCACGGCCTGGGTTTCAAGGATGCCGACTTCACCCGCGCCGTCGAAGAGTTTTCCGGCGGCTGGCGCGTGCGCCTCAATCTGGCGCGTGCACTAATGTGTCGTTCCGACCTGTTGCTGCTGGATGAACCGACCAATCACCTCGACCTCGATGCCATCGTCTGGCTGGAAGACTGGCTCAAAAGCTATCCCGGCACGCTGATCCTGATTTCGCATGATCGCGATTTTCTCGACGCCATCACCAGCCACATTCTCGCCATCGAGAACTGTAAGCTGCAACTCTTCACCGGCAACTATTCGGCCTGCGAGCGCGCCCGCGCCGAACGGCTGGCGAACGAAATGGCGATGGCCGAAAAGCAGCGCCGGCAGGCCGCTCATTTGCAGAAATACATCGACCGTTTCCGCGCCTCGGCCACCAAGGCACGCCAAGCGCAAAGCCGCATCAAGATGCTGGAACGCATGGGCGAGATTGCCGCGGCGCATGCCGATTCAGCCTTCAGTTTTGAGTTCCTTGAACCCTCCGGCTATTCCGACCCGCTGCTGCAAATCGAGAAGGCCAAAGCCGGTTATGGCGATTTGATTATTCTCGACAACATCAATCTGACCCTGCGCCCCGGCAGTCGCATTGGCTTGCTCGGCCGCAACGGTGCCGGCAAATCCACGGTGATGAAACTGCTGGCGGGCGCGGCAGCGGGCGGATTGCAACCTTTATCCGGCGTGCGCGAAGAAGGCCGCAACTTGAAGCTCGGCTATTTCGCCCAGCATCAGTTGGAACAATTGCGCCCGGATGAATCGCCCTTGTGGCACATGATCCACTACGAAGGCCGCACCCGTGAGCAGGAAATGCGCAACTACCTAGGCAAGTTCGATTTTCGTGGCGATATGGTGGATGCGCCCTGCGGCCGGTTTTCCGGCGGCGAGAAATCGCGCCTGGCGCTGGCCTTGATGATCCGCACCGCGCCCAATCTGCTGCTGCTCGACGAGCCGACCAATCACCTCGACCTCGAAATGCGCGAGGCGCTGACCATCGCCTTGCAGGAAACCGAGGCCGGTGTGGTGATCGTGTCGCACGACCGTCACCTGTTGCGGGCGAGTTGTGACGAATTGTGGTTGGTGGCCGACGGCAAACTCACCCCCTTTGAAGGTGATCTCGACGACTACGCCGATTGGCTCAATAAAACGCGCAACGCGGAAAAAACGGCTGCCAAAGCAGCGCCCGCAGCGGTACCCGCAGCCGCGCCAATGCCCACACCCCAGCCCGAACCCAAAAAAGTCACCCCATCGGCGCAAAAGGAAATCGCCAAGCTGGAAAAGCAGATGGCCGGCTGGCAAAGCGAGCTGAAGCTGCTGGAAACGCGGCTCACCGACCCGGCGCTATACGCCACACCCGATCCCGCCTTGATGCAAAGCCTGATGCAGCGCCAGACGGAGCTGGGTGACCAGATCGATCAGGCCGAGTCGCGCTGGCTCGAACTGCAGGACGCGGCGGAGCTCTGATCGTGTATCTGCCCGCGCATTTTGCCGAGCATGACACGGAACAGCTGTACGCGATGATGCGTACTCATCCGTTGGCAACCCTGATTACGCAGGGCAGTGACGGGAGCGAAGCCAATCACCTGCCGCTACGCCTCGATCCCGCGGATGGCGTGTTGCGTCTGGTCGGGCATGTGGCGCGCGCCAATCCGCTCTGGCGTGAGCATCCTGTCGAAGTTCCGGTTCTGGCTATTTTTCATGGCCCGCAGACCTACGTCACGCCATCGTGGTACCCCGGCAAGCAAGACCATGGTAAGGCAGTCCCTACCTGGAACTATGTCGCCGTCCATGTCCGGGGGCGCTTGCGAATCATTGAAGACGCTGACTGGCTTCGGGCGCAGCTGGATACCCTGGTGGATGAGCACGAAGCCGGCTTTGTCGAGCCGTGGCATGTCGCCGATGCGCCGGTCGACTACATTGAAAAAATGATCAGCGCCATTGTCGGCATCGAGATCGAGATCACCGCGATGCAGGGCAAATGGAAGCTGTCACAGAACCAGCCGGCGGCCAACCGCACGGGCGTCATCGCCGGCTTGCATCAACGCAATCAGCCCGATGCGGCCGCAGTGGCCGCGCTCATGGCGCGCCGGGAGACGCCCGATGCGGGCTGATTTGCCACCGCCCTCGGCCGATGCCGCAGCCAGCAGCGACACGCTGGCGCAAATCATCGCCGCCGAGATCAGTGCCGTCGGCGGCTGGATGCCATTTTCCCGCTACATGGAACTGGCCTTGTATGCACCGGGTTTGGGTTACTACGCGGGCGGTTCGCGCAAATTTGGTGCCGAAGGTGATTTCCTCACTGCACCGGAACTGACGCCGCTGTTTGGTCAGGCATTGGCACGACAGGTGATGCAGGTTTTGGCAGTCTCGGCACCTTTTGTCATGGAAGCCGGTGCCGGTAGTGGCCGGCTGGCGGCCGACCTGTTACTGGCGCTGGATGCCGCCGGCTGTGTGCCGCAACGTTATTTCATCCTTGAACTATCCGGCGAATTGCGCGCCCGGCAGGCGGCAACGCTTGCCACGTATGCGCCGGCTTTGCAGGATCGGGTCGAATGGCTCGACGAGTTGCCGGAAAAATTTTCCGGCTGTCTGATCGGTAACGAAGTGCTCGACGCCATGCCAACCTACGGCGTGCGCTGGACAGAAACGGGAGTCGAAGAGCGTGGTGTCACGGTGGCAGAAGGCCGCTTGGTGGACGCGTGGCAGCCGGCTGGCGTGGTGCTGGCACAGGCCGCAGCCAGCTTTCCGGTCACGGCACCCTGGCAAGGCGAGATCGGACTGACCGCGCGCGCTTGGGTGGGCGAATTGGCGCGGCGCCTTGAATGTGGCGCGATGTTCCTGATCGATTATGGTCTGCCACGCCATGAACTCTACCACCCGCAACGTGACGGCGGCACGCTGCGCTGCCACTACCGGCATCGCGTGCATGAAGACCCGTACTGGTATCCGGGGCTGTCCGACATCACCTCGCATGTCGACTTCACCGCCGTGGCCGAAGCCGGTTTTGAGGCGGGCTTAAGCGTGCTCGGCTACACCAATCAAGCCAACTTTTTGATGAACTGTGGCATCGGCGAATTGCTGAACGAAAAAGTTGCCGCAGGCACGCAGCGCGCTGACGCTGGCGATACGGCAAAAGCCTCGCGCGCCGTGAGCGTGTTGCTCTCGCCCAACGAAATGGGCGAGTTATTCAAGGTCATCGCGCTGGGACGCGGTATGCCGCAACCGCTGCTGGGGTTTGCGCGCGGGGATCGGTTGCACGCGTTGTGAAGGCAAATGCAAATTAACCACGGCGGCACGGCGACACGGCGAAGATCAAAAGCAGAATAACCACGGGGGACACGGGGCACACGGGGAAAATCTCTC
>CAJAWW010000166.1 GCA_903946745.1 uncultured beta proteobacterium | reverse complement strand
TTGGCTACGAACCAAGGGGTAGGGAGTTCGAATCTCTCCGGGCGCACCAGTAATATCAAGGCCGTTAGCGTAAGCAGTCGCTAACGGCCTTTTCGTTTTTGACTTTCGTGTCCTACTGCCGTCCTAAAAAGTTTAGTTAAGCCATCAAGGAACAACGAGCATTGAGGCCACCTTTGACGCTAGAGACTCTTATCTGACCACCGTCACCCTGATGACGAGCTTCATCATCAGGGGGGGGGCAAATCGCCATGACCGTTAGAACCGGTTGTCGTAACGCTCAGTGCCAACTTCTGGACTTCGGCGTCGTAGAATGTGGCTCGCCCCGATGTAGGCGGCAGCAACGCCTAAATTTTCTTTTCTGCGCTGCCGATACGCTACCGATAGAAATAACTTGGAAGTAATTCGGGTGCAAGTAATTGCACGACTTTTGATGCTGTACTCCCTTCGCAGCACCTGTAACACTGGCGTGAATGTGCCACTTGTCACCAATCGCGTGACCCTTTTGATGCCACCGATTACCTTTCTGGCGTGACCAGTACCGCGCTGAGCGCTGATACTCTGTCGCTTCTATCCTCTGTACTCCTGCTTATTTTGAACAGGTTTCCATCGTGCTCAAATATCTTCTTCTTGCTATTGCGGTGATTGCCTTCATCGCGTTTATTCGCGGTTCCGGGGTTCGCAGGAAATCCAGAGCACCTGTCGCCCCATCTCAGATCATGGCAAAGTGCGCGCACTGTGGCTTACATTTTCCGGCAGATGAAGGGATACGCGAAATGGATAAGGTGTACTGCTGCGAAGAGCACCATAAGTGCGGAGTGAGCTCTTGAATCCACTGGCGGCTGCCGAGGCCGACAGCGCCGGCACGTTGGAGTCTTTCTGGCGGTCTTTGCGGTTCTTTTCGTTTTACCGGATATTCATCGCTGTATTGTTTCTGGCGGCGTCGCTGGCGTTAGGTGACGCGCTGAGTCTTGGCGCTCAGCATATTGCACTGTTTCAGCGCATTGCCTCGGTTTATCTGCTGCTCGCAGTGGTGTTCCTGTTTGCCGTGCTGAACCGACCTCATGACTTCAATGTTCAGCTTTCCATTCAGGTCATGGTGGATATTGTTGCGCTGACCCTGATGATGTACGCCAGCGGTGGGCAGAAGAGTGGCGTGGCGGTTCTGCTCATGGTCGTCGTTGCGGGTGCCGGATTGATTGGGCAGGGTCGGATGACTCTGTTCTATGCGGCGCTGGCATCGGTTGCAATGCTTCTTGAGGAAAGCTGGCGCGCGCTGACGCTGGATCTTGATCCGGTCGATTTTGTGCGAACAGGGATCGTCTGCATCGCATTTTTTGGTGTAGCCATTGTTGCGCGCCTGTTGGCGCAGCGCGTTGTGGCCAACGAAAATCTTGCGCGTGAGCGGGGGCGTGAACTGGGCGATCAGTTGCGTGTCAGCGAACGGATTATTCGGGATATGGAAGATGGCGTGCTGGTTGTCGATGGTGATGGACGGGTCAGATTGTCCAATCCCCGCACAGCCGCTTTGCTGGATGGGCAGGTGACGGGGTCGATTGATCTGACCGGATTATCCCCGGCGCTCGCGGCACGCTATGCACTCTGGTCGGCGCAGCGCATCGAGGTTGCGGAGTTGTTACGCACTGTTTCCGGGAAGCTGCTGCGAGTGCGCTATCTGCCGCCTGGAGAGCCGGGTGGAAATGCACTGATCTTTCTGGAAGACATGGAGCGCATTCAGTATCAGGCACAGCAACTGAAGTTGGCAGCGCTCGGCCGGTTAACCGCCAACATGGCGCACGAAATTCGCAATCCCTTGGCCGCAATCAGCCATGCGGCTGAGCTCTTGTCCGAAGAAGATCTGGATCCAATCCGGCAGCGGCTGACGCGGATTGTTCATGACAACACGCAACGTTTGAACCGGCTGGTGACGGAGGTTCTTGAACTGGGGCGGCGGGATCGTGCGCAGCCCGAGGCCGTGCGCTGGCTAGAGTTTATCCGGGGATTCATCGACGAACTTTCGCTTAACGATGCCACGGTGGCGATCCGTATTCATCTTGTCGGGGGGGATGCCTGTTTTCGTTTTGATCGCGGGCACTTGTATCGCGTACTCGGGAATCTTCTCGGCAATGCCCTGCGTCATGCCAGTTCGGCACCGGGTGCCATCCGGATTGAGGCGCGATCGATAGCGGCGGCCAAGCAAGTGGAAATTCATGTGCGCGATGACGGCCCCGGCGTTGATGTGTCGCTACGCACACAGGTTTTCGAGCCATTTTTTACGACGCATGGTGCAGGAACCGGCTTGGGGCTATATATTGCACGTGAATTGTGTGAAGCGAACGGCGCACGGCTCGACTTGCTTGACGAGAATGCGGGCGCTCATTTTCGAATTGTTGTCGAGGCAGACGAATGTCTTTGAAGTCCGAGCGCCGCAGTCGTGGCGAATCAAAACGGGTACTGATTGTCGATGACGAAGCGGATATTCGTGAGCTGCTTGATTTGACGCTGGCGCGCATGGGTCTGTTGGCCGATTGTGCGGGGTCTTTGGCTGAGGCGCGTCACTTTCTCGCGACGCAACGCTACCATCTTTGTCTGACGGATATGCGCTTGCCGGATGGTGAAGGGCTGGAGCTGGTGCGCTGCATCAGCGAAACCGTGGAAGATTTACCGGTTGCTGTGATTACTGCACATGGCAGTGCCGAAAATGCGGTGTGTGCGCTCAAAGCCGGGGCGTTCGATTACATCGCCAAACCAGTCTCGCTTGAACAGTTGCGCGGTCTGATTAAGTCGGCGCTCGAATTGCCAAGCATGGACGAGACGGGTTCTGTGTCCGACACTGCAACATTGCTCGGTGCTTCGCCGGCTGTCGAACAGGTGCGCTCGTTGATCGAGCGCGTTGCCCGCAGCCAGGCACCCGTGCATATTACGGGTGAGTCGGGCAGCGGCAAGGAACTCGCTGCACGCATGATTCACACGCTCGGCGCGCGACACAGTCGCCCTTTCGTGCCGGTTAATTGTGGGGCGATCCCCGACAATTTGATGGAAAGCGAGTTTTTCGGCTATCGCAAGGGGGCGTTCACCGGCGCTGACACTGATCGCGACGGATTTTTTCGTGCGGCCGATGGTGGCACATTGTTTCTCGACGAGGTCGCTGAACTGCCGTTGAGTATGCAGGTCAAGTTATTGCGGGCGATTCAGGAAAAGCGCATTCGCAAAGTGGGTGCCACGGCTGAGGAAAATGTGGATGTACGGCTGATCTGCGCAACGCATCAGGATCTCAAGCTGCTGGTGGAACAAAAACTGTTCCGGCAGGATCTTTTCTATCGCCTCAATGTAATCGAGTTGCGCATGCCGTCGTTGCGTGAATGCCGCGAAGATATTCCTTTGCTGGCGCAGCATGTTCTCGGGCGTTTGGCGTGCGCGGCGGCTGTCGAGGTTCCGCCCTTGTCTGGCGCGTCACTGGCGGCGCTGGAGGCGTATCCGTTTCCCGGCAATGTACGGGAACTGGAAAATATTCTTGAACGCGCGTTGGCGTTAATGTCCGGCGCTTGCATTGATCCTGTGGATTTGTGTCTCGTCCCGGCGCAAAGTGCTTGCAGCGCTGCCGCGAGCGGGTCGTTGCAGGATCATCTTGATGCTGTGGAGCGTCAGGCCATTGCGGAAGCGTTGAAGGAATCCGGAAATAATCGCACGGCTGCCGCGCGGTTGCTGGGGGTTACCTTTCGCTCATTGCGGTACCGCATGGCCCGGTTGGGCATGAACGATTGAGCCCTAACGCTTGAGTCTCATCACTTGAAAGTGAGCATGTGCGCCACGGCTGCCGACGATCTAAATGCCCCGGACGGTTGGCTGCCTGAGGCACGCCATGTGGCCTCGCCCAATTGCGATCAGCGACCATCCGACGAGCAACCGTCTCTGGTGGTTGTGCATGCAATCAGCCTGCCACCGGGAGAGTTCGGCGGCCCCGGTATTCTGGAGTTGTTCAACAATCAACTGAACCCGGCGGCTCATCCTTATTACGCCACGATCGCCGGGTTGCGTGTTTCCGCACACTTTTTGATTCGCCGCGATGGCGAGTTGATTCAGTGCGTCCCCTGTTCGATGCGTGCCTGGCATGCGGGGGTGTCGCAATGGCGTGGCCGTGAGCGCTGTAATGATTTCTCGCTGGGTGTCGAGCTTGAAGGCAGCGACGAAATACCATTTGAAGATGCGCAATATAAATCTCTGAATTTTTTGTTGTCGCGCTTGCGGCAGAAGTTTGCGATCGAAGCGGTGACCGGGCACAGTGACATTGCGCCAGGTCGCAAGACTGATCCTGGCCCGCTGTTCGATTGGAGTCGTGTGATTGTCTGATCGTGACCACAAGGTCAACAAATATTTTTATCGGGTAGCGCAAAACTATTGCAGTGGCGTATATGCCCTACTACAATTAGTCGCAATTGATCTGATGCCTACTACATATAGTAGGTCGGATCGAAAGCTTTCATGACAAAGGGATTCTGTCGGAGTGTCCTTCAGGATTTCAAAACGAAGCAATAGATGGAGAAACGCTAGGAATTCATCGCTTTCGATTAAATCGGAGCGTTTGATAATCCGTGCTAACCCAGACGGGTTGCCGTAAGAGTAGTAGTGGTGGTTCTTTCCTGTTAATTTGTTAAGGAGGTTCAACATGGCTGAAGAGTCCAAAGCCAAGAAGCCGGTCGCAAAGAAAGCTGCGGCTAAGCCTGCCGCTAAGAAAGCTGCGGCCCCGAAGAAACCAGCGGTCAAAAAACCTGCTGTGAAAAAGGCTGCTGCCAAGCCTGCTGCGAAGAAAGCTGCACCTAAAAAGGCTGCTGCCAAACCCGCTGCGAAGAAAGCTGCACCCAAGAAAGCTGCACCCAAGAAGGCTGCTGCCAAGCCTGCTGCGAAGAAAGCTGCGCCTAAAAAGGCTGCTGCCAAACCCGCTGCGAAGAAAGCTGCGCCTAAAAAGGTTGCTGCCAAACCCGCTGCGAAGAAAGCTGCACCTAAAAAGGCTGCTGCCAAACCCGCTGCGAAGAAAGCTGCACCTAAGAAGGCTGCTGCCAAACCCGTGGCGAAGAAAGCTGCTGCCAAACCTGCTGCGAAGAAAGCCGCACCGAAGGCCGCGGCCGCCAAGCCTGCTGCAAAAAAGGCTGCAGCTAAACCGGCAGCCAAACCGGCAGCCAAACCGGCTGCAAAGAAAGCTGCACCGAAGAAGCCTGCTGCTCCTGCCGCGACTCCCTCGACTGCCGCTACACCGGGCCTCAAGTCATCGCTGAATCCTGCGGCGGCCTGGCCTTTCCCCACGGGCTCCCGTCCCTGACGGAACCCACGGCGTGGTGTCGGTTCTCAGGATCTGATACCAACGCCGGGTGGAAAAAAAGCGCGTACTGTTTATTCAGTACGCGCTTTTTTTTGTGCAGATGCCGGGTTTAGGGATTCACTGAACAAGTCCGTCACAGCGGCGAAGGCATGTGTCCAGTGCCGAGCCCGCACTGGATTGCGGCCTTCGCCGGAATGATGGTTTTGACTTAATCAGCGTTAATCAGCGTTTCCTTAGTCGATCAGCGCAATCTCGAACAATTCACGCTTGAGCGTGAGTGCACGCGGCAGCCGTGATTTGAGTTTCTCGAACCATTCGGCGTGCAGTTTGAGTTCGTCACGCCAGGCTACCACGTCGATGGTGCTCAGTTGCTCGAACTGCTCGCGCGTCACGTCGGTATTGCCTTCCCAGTCGAGATCTTCGTAGTTCGGCATCCATCCCAGCGTGGTCTGGCGGGCGTTGGCCTTACCTTCGCAACGCTCGACCACCCATTTCAGCACGCGCATGTTCTCGCTGAAACCCGGCCACATGAAGTTGCCGTCGGCATCCTGACGGAACCAGTTGACGGTGAAAATGCGCGGTGCATGTTCGACCTGATGGCCGATGCGCAACCAGTGATTGAAGTAGTCGCCCAGGTGATAGCCGCAGAGCGGCAGCATGGCGAAGGGGTCGCGGCGCCCGATGCCTTGTGCACCGACAGCGGCGGCGGTGGTTTCCGAGCCGAGCGTAGCGGCCATGTACACGCCATAGTTCCAGTTGAACGCCTCGAACACCAGCGGCACGGCGGTGGAGCGGCGGCCGCCGAAAATGAAGGCCGAGATCGGCACGCCGGCGGGGTTTTCCCAGTCTTTGTCGATGGAGGGGCA
>CAJAWW010000165.1 GCA_903946745.1 uncultured beta proteobacterium | reverse complement strand
GAGTATGGTCGGGCCGCCGACTTCATCGACCGCACCGGGAATGATCTGCCACAACGGCTGGTCGGGTTTCAACTGCTGCCAGCGGTGAATGTTTTCCACCACCACAATGGCATCATCCACCAGAATGCCAATCGAAGAGATCAGCGCAAACAGCGACACGCGATTGAGCGTGAAGCCCCACGCCCATGAGGCGAATAAGGTGGCCGCCAAGGTCAGCGTCACCGCTGCGCCAACGATTAACGCCTCGCGCCGGCCGAGCGCAAAAAACACCAGCAGCACCACGAACAGGGTCGCAAACGCCAGCTTGCCGATTAACTTTTGCGCCTTCTCGGTGGCGGTCGCGCCGTAGTTGCGCGTCACGGTGAATTCAACGCCCTCGGGAATCACCGCGCCCTTGAGCGCCTCAGCACGCGCAATCACCGCTGCGGCCACGTCGGCGGCATTGACGCCGGGCTTTTTTGACACCGTCAGCGTCACTGCCGGCGACTCGCCTTTTTTGTCGCCAAACCATACATAGCGCGAGGGCTGATCGGAGCCATCCTCAACGCGTGCCACATCGGCCATGAACACCGGCTTGCGATCGTAGACCCCAACCACCAGTTTCCGCACATCAGCGGCCGAGGCAATATAGGTTCCGGTTTGTACCAGCACTTCCCGATTACCGGCGGTCAGGCTGCCCGCAAGCTGCGACACATTCGACAGCTGCAACGCCGCCTTCAATTCCTGCGCGGTAATACCGTGAGCATTCATCCGCTCAGCATCCATCACCACGCGCACCACATGCCCGGGCCCGCCGATGGTCGCCACGTCACGGGTGCCGGGAATGCGCTTCAAATCAATTTCAATCGCCTGTGCAATCTGCTGCAAATCAAAGGCCGAACGTGCCGCATCGGCACTGTGAAATGTCAGTGCAACAATCGGCACATCATCGATGCCCTTAGGCTTGATGACTGGCTCTTGCACGCCCAGATTGGGTGAATGCCAGTCGCGGTTTGAGTGAATGGTGTCGTAGATCCGCACCAGCGCCTGTGTCGGGTCTTCGCCCACCACATACTGCACCGTGATGACCGCCATGCCCGGTCGCGATACCGAATACACATGGTCGACACCGGCAATGCGCGACAACACCTGTTCGGCCGGGCGCGCCACCAGCGTCTCGACATCTTTGGCGCTCGCCCCGGGGAAGGCGATAAAAACATTCGCCATGGTGACGTTGATCTGCGGCTCTTCCTCGCGCGGCGTAATCAACGTAGCAAACACACCGAGCAGCAGCGCGATCAAAGCGATCAGCGGCGTCAGCGAGTTGCGCAAAAAATACTCGGCGATACGTCCGGAAATACCCACGACTGCGGCGCTCGCTAACGCAATGACTTCTGTTCGATGCCGGTCTTCACCGGCGTCAAACTGACACGCTCGCCCGGCGTGAGCCCGGAGAGAATTTCAACATCGCCGTTACCCGCAACCTCACCGAGGCGCACCTGCCGCAAGCGCGCAATGCGCTTATCGTCCAGCACATACACGGCAGTGACTTCGCCACGCCGCAAAATTGCTGCCGCCGGCACCGTCAGCCGACGCACTTGCCCCACCACAAAATGCACACGGGCAAACATGCCGGGCAGGACATCCCGGGTGTTTTCGGGCAGCGAGAGTCGCACCGTGGCAGCATGGCTGCGCGCATCAATCACGGGCAGCACCTCGATCTGGGTTACCTCGATCCGAACCGGCGCATCGGTCGCACTGGAAAATTCGACCCACGCCCGGCCACTCTTTTTCACCTCAGCCAGACGGGATTGCGGCACAGTAACAAGCACCCGCAAGCTGCGCGGATCAAATACCGTGACCAGCGGACGGCCAGGCGCAGCCAGCTCACCCAGTTCTACATGGCGCTGGGCAACCACCCCAGAAATCGGTGCGGTCACCGCCGCATAGGACAGCGAAGCCCCGGAAATCCCGGCGCTGCCCTGCGCCGCCTTCCAGGTCGCTTCAGCCTGATCCAGCGCTGCCTGACTGATAAATTTTTGCGCATGCAGATTTTTGCTGCGTTCATAGGCCGCGCGCGCCTGCGCCAGCGTTGCCTGCGCCGCAATATCCGCACCCGCAGCCTCACGCGCATCGATCCGCAACAGCACTTCGCCCTGCTTCACACGCTGCCCGGCATCAACGCGCAAATCAACCACCCGTCCGGCCACCTGCGCCGCTACCGTGGATTGACGCACCGCCTCCACCGTAGCTTCGAAGGGTAGGGTCTGCGCCACCTCATGCAAGTCGGCCACCGCGCTGCCGCCCACCTCGGCAGACAGCGCATGACCAGCCATCAGCAGGGCGGCAAGAGCAGTCACAATAGTCATTCGGCTAATCATGTATATAAGTATATCCTTATATTTAGAAAAGGGGGCGGGGCTTTCATGCTCTTTTTAACTTTATGGAACTGCCTCGGGTTGATATAAACTGATCTGCTATGTAAAGCTGCATTCCCTCTAAATCAATCAGACACAGGAGCAGCATATGCTGTTTGGTAGCGGCAAGGAAATAGACGCACTGAAGCGTCGCATCACCGAACTTGAGCAAACGCTGGCACAACGCGATAGCGCCATCGCGCAAATGGATTCGCGTCTCGATTCGGAAAAATCCGAGGCATCTGCCAGCCGTGCGGATGCCGATAACTTGCGCGCCCTGTGCGGCAACTTTACCGCCTTCGGCGAATCCATGACCGCAGTGCAGGGGAGCCTGAGCACACTGGCCGAATCGATGAAAACCGAAAAGAGCCGCGCCGTCGAAGCCCAGGGCGTCTCGCTCCAGAGTCGCGGGGCCGTTGAAGGCATCGCTACCAATCTGGCTGATCTGGCGCAAGGCTCGCAACGCACAGCTGCGCAGGTAGGCGAGCTCGATGCCCGCGCGCAGCAGATCAACGGTATCGTGCAACTCATCAAGGAAATCGCCGATCAGACCAACCTGTTGGCACTCAACGCCGCCATCGAAGCCGCACGCGCCGGTGAGCAGGGGCGCGGATTTGCCGTGGTTGCCGACGAAGTGCGCAAGCTGGCCGAGCGCACCACCAAGGCCACCGGCGAAATTGCCGTGCTGGTGGAACAGATCCGCAACGACAGCGCGGCAAGTCGCGGCCAGATGGACTTGCTGGCTGAACAGTCCGGCAATTTCAGCCGCGATGGTCAGAACGCGGCACAGTCAATGCGCACGCTGCTTGACCTGTCGGCCAGCATGGAAATGGCAGTTGCCGGCTCGGCGCTGCGCAGTTTTTGCGAACTCGCCAAGGTCGACCATTTGATCTTCAAGTTCAACGTCTACAAGGTGCTGCTTGGGCTCTCCAACGACGCCGCCAGTTCATTCGCCTCGCATACCGAATGTCGTCTCGGTAAATGGTACTACCATGGCGACGGACACGAATGCTACGCGCGCCTGCCCGGCTACCGGGAGATCGAAGCCCCGCACAAACAGGTGCATGACCAGGCGCTTGCCGCCCTGCGCGCGTTCTCCGAAAAAGATAACCGGCGCATGCTGCAAGCCGTCACCGACATGGAAACCGCCAGCACGGGGGTCTTGAGCGGGCTGGAAAAAATGTCCGTCAGCGGCGAAGAACATCCCGACATACTCTGCGGACACTGATCGGCAAAAGGCCGGCTCAATGAGTCGGCCTTTTTTTCGTAATCACAGAAAGAGGAGACCATCATGGAAAGAGCCGCCTATAAGGCCCTGCCAATAAGCCCCATGAAAGACAGCGTAAGGTGCCTGCAACCCGCCGCAATGCGCGCCGATTCACCCGCCATCGAGGCCATGACCGATCTGCGTCAGACCGCGCTGGCCACCATCACCGCCACCTCAACACTGGCGCAAGCCAATCAGGCCATGATCGCCAGCGGTGTACGTCTGCTGCTGGTGCTGGACGATAACGACCGTGTCAGCGGACTGATTACCGCACGCGACATCGTCGGCGAAAAACCGGTCAAACTGTTACGCGAACGCGGCGGCAAACGCAGCGAGCTCAAAGTCGCCGACCTGATGGTGCCACGGTGCGAAATCGAAGTGCTCGATCTCGCTACCGTGGCGCACGCCGAAGTCGGCCACATCGTTGCCACACTGAAGGAAGCCGGCCGCCAGCATGCACTGGTGGTAGAACCCGCAACCGATGGTGAGGGCGAAATCATGCGCGGCATTTTTTCCGCCACGCAAATCGGCCGCCGCCTCGGCATGTCAATTGTCACCTTTGAAGTGGCGCACACCTTCGCTGATATCGAAGCGGCACTGGCGGACTGATACTGAAAAATCCTATTCACCACGGAGAGCACAGAGAACACAGAGGAAAACCAGGCATTGGAACAAACGCTGCCATCACCTGCCGGGCGAGCAGGTGTTTCGATGGGTGGCGGCTTTTCTCCGTGCCCTCCGTGTTCTCTGTGTTCTCTGTGGTGTGAATCGAGTTTTTCTGCGGTAATGCGCAGACTAATCCTCGCTGCTACTTTCCGCCGGCGCCGTCAGCGCATAATCCGCCATCGCATCCAGCACCGGTTGCGCCTCGCCCACTGGCGCGGCGATGGCGATGGTGAGTGTTGGGTGCCGATCCATGGCACTGGCCGCCATCAGCGGCAAATCTTTTTTGATGTGACTGCCCGCCGCCATGAAGATTGGCACGATCAGAACTTCCGTCACACCCTGCCCGGCCAGCGCGTCGATGCCCTCGTCAAAAGTTGGGCGCAGCAGTTCCAAAAAACCCATCTCGACGGGTGTCTGCGGGTCACGCGTGCGAATGATGTCAATGATCCGATGAAACGGTGCAGCCCAATCGGGATTGCGCGCACCGTGACCAAACAACAAAATTCCCTTCACTACGCTTTTCATACTGTTTTTTCCTTCCAGATATTGCGACAACCGGTTTCGCGCACGAACAAGGTGGCAACCCAGCCCATTGCTGCCGACCCGGCCAGCAGCAGCAGGCCATTGTGCCAGTCGGCGGCCGAATAAATACGCACGCCGTGTTCGATGCGGCCATCCCAGGTGCGTTCCATCACCCAGCCGGTGAGCGGCTGCAAAATGGCCGCGCCCAAAAACGCCCCGACATTGACCACGCTGGTCGCCATGCCCGAAACACGCGGCGGATTGACTTCTTTGGCGCTCGCCCATGACAGCGTGAACCCGGCCGAAGCCAACCCCATCACGGCAAATAAAATATAGGTCAGCGCACCTTGCGGCACCGCCACAAACAGCCAGATGAGCCAGACCAGCACATGTGCGCCGGAAGCGGTGAGCGCCACCGCGCGGCGCTTGCCGAGGGCGTCGGAAATACGCCCCCAGAGTGCCGCGCCAACGGCAAAGCCAAGAAAATAGACCGTGATATGGGTCGAGGCCGTGGCGCGCGTCATGCCGTGCACCTGGGTGAGATAGGGCACCGCCCACAAGCCACCAAAGGCAAACAGCGCGCCCGCCAGCCCGGCATTGATGAAGAAGCCCGGCCAGGTGGCGGGGTTTTTCAACACCGTACGCATGCCCTGCCCCCACGCTGCGCGATCAATGCTTGCGGCCGGAATGTCAGCCACCCAGCGCCGACAGCCCAGCGCCACGATCAACGAAAGCACGCCCACCGCCATGTACACGCCCCGCCAGCCCACCAGTTGCGACGCCCAGGCCAGTGGCGCGCCGGCGAGCGCCGAGCCGAGATTGCCGATCAACATGCACAGGCCGGTGATGGTGGCAAAACGGCGTTCTTCAAAGCCCAGCGAAATCAGCTTGAGCATGGCGATGAAGGCGCCGGAAACACCCAGCCCGACCAGCGTGCGCGCCACAAAAGCCACCTCATAAGTGGGTGCCAGACCAAACAACAGCGCACCACAGCCGGCCACCAGCCCGCCCCAGAAAAGAATGCGTCGCGGGCCCAGCGTATCAACCAGAATGCCGGTCGGCACCTGCATCACGGTGTAGACGTAAAAGTAGGTTGCCGCCAGCACGCCCAGTTGCGCGCCGCCAATGGCAAACGCCGCTTGCAGGTCGCCCGAAATGGCGGCGGGTGCCACGCGATGAAAAAACGACAGCAAATAGGCCGCAATGGCAAAACCCAGACCGATCAGGCCAACCTGCACCACACGCGTTGCACTACTCACCGCAAGGCATCCGGATTAAGCAGATTGGGAGGAATGTGGCCGGTGAGTGCAGCGATCAGGTTGTCGGCCGCGCACATCGTCATCGCCAGCCGCGTGGCGCGTGAGGACGAACCGATGTGCGGGGTCAGCACCACGTTATCGAGTGTCAGAAAATCCGGATTGAAATGCGGCTCACCCTCGAATACATCGAGTGCTGCCCCTAAAAGTCGACGCTCACGCAACGCCTCGATCAGCGCCACGTCGTCCACAATGCCACCGCGTGCGACGTTGATGAGATGCGCGGTGGGCTTCATCAGCGCAAGTTCGGCCGCGCCGATCAGGTGGTGGTTTTCGGGGTTGTAGGGCAGCAACAGCACCAGAAAATCGGCTTCGCGCAAGAGCGTCGAAAAATCCACCCACGCGGCATGGCAGGCGGCTTCGGTCTGTACTGGCAACGGGTTGCGCTTGTGGTAGATCACCCGCATGTCAAAACCTGCAGCACGGCGCGCCACCGCCTGACCAATGCGCCCCATGCCAAGAATACCCAGCGTGGCGTGATGCACGTCGCTCCCCAGCCACTGAATCACCTGCCAGCCCTGCCATTGGCCG
>CAJAWW010000164.1 GCA_903946745.1 uncultured beta proteobacterium | reverse complement strand
TGCGGCGTCACCAATCACTACCAGCAACCGGCGCAGCTTGGCGCTGATCGCTGGGCAGCGCTGATTGGCGCCCGTGCGCTGCATGAACAGGCTGCTGTCGTTGTGATGGCCGGCACCGCCACCACCGTGGATGCGCTGGATGCTTCCGGTCACTTTCTGGGTGGGCTGATATTGCCGGGGCTGCCCCTGATGCGTAGCGCACTGGCCCGCAACACTGCAGGATTACCAGAAGCCTGCGGAACATTTCAGTCATGCCCCACCAATACCGATGACGCCATTGTCAGTGGTGCAATACAGGCCACGCTGGGCGCGATCGATCGTCTCCGGTTAACGCTGGGCAGCCATGTTGCTTGCATCATCTCCGGAGGCAATGCCGCAGAACTGGTTCCCCATATTGCAGCACCTTGCCGGCCCGTTGATGATCTGGTTCTCGAAGGCATTCTGCGCTGGGCGCTCTCACCGGACTGAATTGGCGAATTGGCCAACCGGAACGCAAGCAGCGTTATATTGCTCGTTTCGCCCGCACTCACAATATAGAAAGACAATTCAGCATGAGCCAGACACGCGTCGTTCTCGATGAATCTGAAATTCCCACCCACTGGTACAACATCGTCGCGGATCTGAACAATCCGCCGGCACCTTCACTGGCACCTGACGGCCAGCCGGTCAGCCCCGAACAAATGCTGACGATTTTCCCTGAGCCGGTGCTGGAGCAGGAAATGTCCACGACGCGCTGGATTCCGATTCCCGACGAAGTGCGCAAGGTCTATGCGCTGTGGCGTCCCAGCCCACTGTGCCGCGCCGAACGGCTGGAGCAACTGCTCGGCACGCCGGCGAAGATTTTTTACAAATATGAAGGTGTTTCACCCGCCGGCTCGCATAAGCCCAATTCGGCCGTGCCGCAGGCATGGCTCAACAAGATCGCCGGCACCAAGCGTCTCGTCACCGAAACCGGAGCCGGCCAATGGGGCTCGTCGCTGTCATTTGCCGGCCAGATGTTCGGCTTGCCGGTGCGCATCTATATGGTCAAGGTGTCGTATGGACAAAAACCCTACCGTCGTCTGATGATGCAAACTTGGGGCGGCGAGGTGCTTGCCAGCCCCAGCAACCTGACCAAAGCCGGGCGCGACATTCTTGAACGCGACCCTGGCAATCAGGGCAGCCTGGGCATTGCAATTTCTGAAGCGGTGGAAGAAGCCGCTTCCGATCCGGGCACCAAATATGCACTCGGCTCGGTGCTCAACCATGTGTTGCTGCACCAGACCATCATCGGGCTTGAAGCCAAGAAGCAATTTGAAAAATTCGGCGAATACCCGGACATGATTTTCGCCCCCTGCGGCGGCGGTTGCAACTTCGCCGGCGTGGCCTTTCCCTACCTCGGCGATGCGGCCGCTGGCGACAAACGCGCACAAAAAATCCGTATGGTGGCGGTCGAACCCGAATCCTGCCCGACGCTCACCAAAGGTGTTTATGCCTATGATTATGGCGACGCCACCGGCTACACACCACTGATGAAAATGTACACACTGGGGCATGATTTCATGCCACCGGGCATCCACGCCGGCGGCCTGCGTTACCACGGCGACAGCCCGCTGGTTTCACAGCTGTATCACGAGAAACTGATCGAAGCCGTTGCCGTACCCCAGACGTCGACTTTTGAGGCCGGCGTGATGTTCGCGCGTGCCGAAGGCATCATTCCCGCCCCCGAATCCGCGCATGCCATTCGCGCCTGCATCGACGAAGCGCTGCGCTGCAAGCAAAGCGGCGAACCCAAAACGCTGTTCTTCAACCTGTCCGGGCACGGGCATTTCGACATGGCCGCTTATGAGAGTTATTTTGCCGGCAAGCTTGAAGACTTCGAGTATCCGACCGAAGCCATTCAGGCATCGCTGGCGCGCCTGCCCAAAGTGGCCTGACAGGTGGCCTGAGAAACGATGTCAATCTTACGAGCCCTTTTTTTCCTGTTGATACTGGCCAACCTGATTTTCTTTGCGTGGGCACAAGGCTACTTTGGTGCCGACGGTGCAGGCCGGGAACCACAACGCATGGATCAGCAACTTCATCCCGAAAAGCTGCGTATCAAGGTTCGCGAACAAGCGCCGGTAACAGTCACCAAAAAACCACCGGCCAATGTTTGTCGCACAGTCAGCGATCTGCTTCTGGCTGAAGCCCCCGTGTTGACCGCGGCGCTGGAGGCGGAAGGATGGGAAGTCAAATCCGTTGCACAAGCCGGCGCACCCCAGTTGGTGGTGTTGATCCCTGAACTTGTCGGCAAGGTACTGGCAGAAAAAAAAGCCAGCGAACTGCGCTTGCTCGGTGTAACTGACTTCACGCTGACCGACTTGACGAATGGTCGCTATGAAATTGTCCTCGGTCGTTTTGATACAACAGCGGCCGCACAAGAACTGCTACAAGCGCTCATCAAGAAAAATGTAAAGTCGGCACGTCTGGATACGCGCGGGCAACCCTCACTTAAGACGGGTATCGAAGTCAAAGGCCCGGCCGATGCCTTGACCACGCGCTTCCCGGCCTTAGTCGCACCCTACGTCAATGCGGTTGCCAGCACCGCCAATGCCGATTGCGGTGCCTGATCGCGTGACGCATGTCGTCGGACTGACAGGCGGCATCGGCAGCGGCAAGAGCGCCGTGGCCGAACGCTTTGCCAGCCACGGTGTTCCGATCATTGACACCGACGCCATCGCACACGAACTGACCGCCTGCCATGCAGCCGCCATGCCCGCCATCCGTGCGGCATTCGGCGACAGCGTCGTTGCTGCGGATGGGGCGCTTGACCGAACGGCCATGCGTAAAATCGTCTTTGCTGATCCCGTTGCCCGCAAACAACTCGAATCGGTGCTGCACCCGCTCATACGCACCGAATGCGAGCAGCGTATTGCCGCACTTGCCGGCCACGCCGGCTACGTGATTTTGATGGTGCCCCTGCTGATCGAATCGGGAGACTACCGCCGACGCGTCGACCGCATTGCCGTGGTCGACTGTCCTGAAGCGCTGCAGATTGCTCGCGTCATGGCGCGCAACGGCCAGTCACGCAGCGAAGTGGATCGCGTTCTCGCAGCACAAGTCGGCCGCGCCGATCGTCTGGCTGCGGCAGATGATGTGATTGACAATAGCACCACCCTGGAGGCACTGACAGCGCGCATTCAGGTTTTACATCAGACCTATACGAAGCTTTTCTGCGCAAAAGGTTGAGATTTCGCCGAAATTGGGGGAGAATCGCAGCAATTCCTTATATTGGTTGACGGCTGACGCGTGATTACATACGAATTCCCTCTCAGCGAGCGCGTTCGAACGTTGTTGCGGCTTGAGGACCTTTTCGACAAAGTGACGCATTTTGCTGCGGCGGACGGCCCGGCAGAGCATCACATCGCACTGACCACCTTGTTTGAAATTCTTGAGGTTGCCAGTCGCGCTGATCTGAAGTTTGATCTCGTTCAAGAACTTGAGCGGCAGCGCCAGATTCTTATTTCATTTCGCAATAACCCAGACATTTCCGAAGACGCGCTGTCCGGCGCACTCTACGAAATCGAGCAGGCCAGTTCGCAATTGCTCGCCATGCAGGGCAAGACCGGGCAATATTTGCGTGAAAACGAGTGGTTGATGAGCATCAGAAATCGCGCCGCCATTCCCGGCGGTGTTTGCGAGTTTGATCTGCCCGGTTATCACTATTGGCTGCATCGCGATGTCGCGCTACGTGAACGCGATATCAATGGCTGGATTGCACCCTTGTTGCCGATCCGGGATGGCCTTACCATCGTCTTGCGCCTGCTGCGCGCATCTGGTCGACCAGAAAATCAAACTGCTCAGCGCGGCGCTTTCCAACTGATGCTGAGTGGGCGCAGTGCGCAACTGGTACGCATTCGTCAGAACGACAACGAACCGTGTATCCCGGAAATTTCTGCTGGTAAATTCGCCATCAATGTGCGCTTTCTGACGCCAGACATGAGCCAGCGCCCCAAACTGGCCGAAGTCACGGTCAGCTTCGAACTGACGCTCTGCAATTTGTAAGCATTCGGTGTCGCAAGAACAACCACACGTTGCCCACGTCGACCGCGTCATAGACTGCCCCGCGTGTGGCCGTGCGGTCGCATGGAATTCTGAAAATCGCTTTCGGCCATTCTGTTCGGCGCGCTGCAAGGGGCTTGATCTGGGTGCCTGGGCCAGCGGGCAATATCGCGTTGCCAGCACAGAACCGCTCGATCTCAACGACACATCAGATCAACAGGATTGACGGCTCGGTCAAGACTGCCCGCTCCACGCTGCGCGAATGGCAGCAATACCGTGCGCGCCGGCACGACGTGCTTGATCCATATCGCGCCAGCCGAGCCCGCCTAGCGCAAAAATCGGCAAGGGCGGAAACCCCGCTTCGATTGAAAACCTGGCCCACCCCATACCGGTACGATCAGGATGTGTTGTCGTTGCGTTCACCGGCCCCAACACCGCAAAATCACACCCTAATGTCGCAGCGGCAGCAAGGTCGGCAGCGCCGTGACATGACGCGGCCACTAAAGAGAAATCCGGACGCTGTGTGATTTCTTTCAATTGTGCGGCACGCAAATGCACGCCGTCAGCACCCGATTCTTGCGCGAGTGTTTGGTCGGCATTCACCAGCACGCGTGCGCCAAACTGATGACAGAGACTAACGGCGGCGTGAACAAAAGCCATGCGACCGGCAACGTCAAGTTCCGGCTCGCGCAACTGAACCAGCTTCACACCGGACTGCAAGGCCTGGGTCAGACGCTTTAATTGAGCATCAATGCCGATCTGCCCGGCATGGGTTATTGCATAAAAATCAGGTAGTGCCAGTGCCGTGAGAACGGAGGCATTTGCTGGCAGCATGGGCGAAACACCCCTCTCACCGGGATGTTGCCATGCCAGTCTCGAATGCACGTGATCGGTGATCTTACCTGTCCACGCGCGGACACGAAAAAAGTTAAGCCGAACATGCGCATGCTCGTACACGTGCTGCCGCTGCAACCATGGGTCAGCGCGCGTGACAACAATGCCGAGCTCTTCGTGCAATTCACGAATCAGGGCGTCATGCGGGGTTTCTCCCGGCTCGACCTTGCCGCCGGGAAATTCCCAATACCCTGCGTAATATGTTTCTGGCGCACGCTGCCCGAGCAGAAATTGGCCATCCGGTCGCGCGATGATCGCCGCAGCGACTTCTGTCAGCTTCACAGTCTGGCTTTGGCGGGTCTGGCGCGACGAGAGACTTTTCTTCCCGCATAGTCGCGCGCAAACTGCCAGGCCACACGGCCGCTGCGCGATCCGCGCGTCAGCGCCCACAACAAAGCCTCAGCGCGGGCACCCGCGATCTGTTCCATTGGTGGTAATCCGTAAGACGCCAGCCAGTGCGCGCAGACGGCCAGATAATGATCCTGGTCGAATGGATAAAACGAGAGCCAAACACCAAAACGATCAGACAGCGATATCTTCTCTTCTGTGGTTTCTCCGGGATGAATTTCACTGTCACCTGCGTGCGGGGTTGTGTGCGAATTTGTGAATGTTGTTTCAAGATTCTCTGACATCTTTTCCGGCATCAGATGGCGCCGGTTTGACGTCGCATACACCAGCAGGTTTTCCGGAATACCGGAAATCGAGCCATCGAGTATGCTTTTCATCGCCTTGTAGCCGGGCTCGCCTGATTCGAAGGAAAGATCGTCGCAGAAGATGATGAACTTTTCACGGCGCTCAGACACCAGATCAACAATATCCGGTAAATGAATCAGATCGTTTTTATCGACCTCGATCAGTCGCAACCCTCTGCGTGCAAAACGGTTCAGCACGGCCTTCACGAGTGAACTCTTTCCGGTGCCGCGCGCGCCCGTCAAAAGTACGTTGTTCGCCGGCCGGCCGGCCACAAACTGACGTGTATTTTGTTCGACGGCCACTTTTTGATCGTCGACACCCTGCAAATCGTCGAGGCTGATTTTATGTGGGTGCTTAACAGCCTCAAGCCAGCCGCGCCCGGCACGCACGCGCCAGCGAAACGCGAACGCCGACCAGTCGGTTGCCGGAACCGGCGCAGGGAGTGCCGCCTCAATACGGTCAATCAATACTTCAGCGCGCGCGACAAGGGTCGCCAAAGCAGGTGACAATTCAGTCATCGAGAATCATGTCTCATATCGGGTGATCTTGCAGGTAATCTTGCAGGTGATCTTGCAAGCAAGCTTGCAGACTAATAACAAAATACAACAACACACCCAACTTTATCAGATTCATGCCTGCTCATTCCCACGCCATTGCCACACTTGTTCTCGTTCTTGCCGCTCTTTCCGGTTGCGTCCAAATGCCCGGCAAATCCGGATCTGCAAATGAAAACCGCGAGCCTGCGAAAACCACCTCTGCATGCCCCGTATGCGCAGGCATCGAGTCTGCGAAGCCTGCTGAAAAACCCTTGCAGGCAGCGGAATGGCGTGATCTCACCGGCTGGGGCGAAGATCAACTCGGTTCGGCGCTGGTGGCGTTAACGGCGAGTTGTCGCAATCTCGGCGATCAAGCCATTTGGAGTCAGGTGTGTCGTGAGGCCACAGAAATTCAAGGCCAGGATAACCGTGCGCTACAAATCTGGTTTGAAACGCGCTTCAAACCCTGGGCGCTCACCCAGCCAGATGGGTCCCGCAACGGGCTCGTCACTGGCTACTATGAACCCCTGATCAAAGGCAGTCGCACCTCAAGCAACCACTACGCGCACCCTGTATTCGCGCCGCCCGACGACCTGATTACCGTTGATCTGGCAGAACTGTTTCCAGAGCTCAAACATCTGCGCCTGCGCGGACGCATCGAAGGCCGCAAGTTGATTCCCTATTACTCGCGTGCTGAATGGACGCCACAAGAGGCCACACGAACGCAGGGCGCACTGGCGTGGGTCAATGATCCGCTCGATCTGTTTTTTATGCAGATCCAAGGCTCAGGGCAAATTCAATTACCCGACGGCAGTCGCATCCGCCTGAACTATGCCGACCAAAATGGCCATCCCTATCGATCAATCGGCAAATGGCTGATCGATCAGGGATATCTGAAAGCCGATCAGGCGTCGATGCAGGGTATCAAAGCCTGGGCCAAGGCCAACCCGGCGCGCATGACCGAGATGCTGAACGCCAATCCGAGCATGGTCTTTTTTCGCGAGCTTTCGGCACAGGGAAGCGGGCCTCAGGGTGCCATGGGCATATCGCTCACACCCGAACGCTCCATCGCCATTGATCCGAGACACATTACGCTTGGCGCACCGGTCTGGCTGGCGACCACACGCCCGAACAGCGATCAGCCCCTTAATCGTTTAATGGTCGCACAGGATACCGGCGGCGCAATTCGCGGCGTGGTTAGGGCTGACTTCTATTGGGGCAGCGGAAACGACGCAGGCAGTCTCGCTGGAAGAATGAAGCAGCAGGGTCGTATGTGGGTATTCATGCCCCGCGCATTTGTCCCGAACTAAAACTGGGCACAGTACCCGCATCCGCACACGCCGGACGCACTCCCATAGTGCATGAATTACGGTACCTGCACCATATGAGCGCACTCAAATCTTAGGCGAACCGCCAAGGTATTGATGCGACGACTGGAGACGCTGTTCTCACATGTGGCACGCTATATGCGTCCGTGCTCCAAATTCGTGCCAAATACTCACATGGAGCCCCAGAATGGAGAACTTGAAAACTTCCACCGACGTACTCTTTATCTTGCTCGGTGCCATCATGATTCTTGCAATGCACGCTGGTTTTGCATTTCTAGAATTGGGTACGGTACGCAAAAAAAACCAGGTCAATGCGCTCGTTAAGATTCTTGTCGATTTCTGTGTATCCACGCTCGCCTACTTTTTCATCGGCTATAGCATCGCCTACGGCATCACTTTTTTCCAAAGCGCGGATGTCCTGATTCAAAAAAGCGGTTTTGAGCTCACAAAATTCTTTTTTCTGCTGACGTTCGCGGCCGCCATCCCCGCCATTGTGTCGGGGGGCATTGCAGAACGTGCGCGGTTCTACCCGCAGCTAGCCGCCACATTTCTGCTGGTTGGATTTATTTACCCGTTTTTTGAAGGCATTGCCTGGAATCAGGCCTTCGGGGTTCAGGCCGCACTAAAAACCTATTTTGGTGAGGAATTTCATGATTTCGCCGGGTCGGTTGTGGTGCATGCCGTCGGCGGCTGGATCGGGCTTGCCGCGGTACTGTTACTCGGTGCCCGTCATGGTCGCTACCACAAAGAAGGGGGCATTGCCGGTGGACACCCGCCTTCATCCATCCCTTTTCTTGCGTTGGGTTCCTGGATATTGATTGTGGGGTGGTTTGGCTTCAATGTTATGAGCGCCCAGACGCTGGATAAAATTTCAGGCCTTGTCGCAATGAACTCGCTAATGGCCATGGTCGGGGGCACCCTTGTTGCGCTCGCCGCAGGCAAAAACGACCCTGGCTTCGTACATAACGGCCCGCTGGCGGGTCTTGTGGCCGTGTGTGCGGGCTCTGATGTCATGCATCCACTGGGTGCGCTGATTACGGGTGGTGTTGCCGGTGGTCTATTCGTTGGCATGTTCACGCTCACCCAGAATCGCTGGAAAATTGACGATGTGCTGGGTGTCTGGCCCCTGCACGGACTGTGTGGCACCTGGGGTGGTATCGCGGCGGGAATCTTCGGCAGCAAAGCCCTGGGCGGCTTGGGCGGTGTGGCGTTGGGCAGCCAGCTCGCTGGCACAGTGCTCGGTATCGCCGTCGCATTTACCGGCGGATTGCTCGTCTATGGGGTGCTCAAAAAAGTCGTCGGCATTCGTCTTGACGCCGAGGAAGAATACAACGGTGCTGATCTAAGCATTCATCAGATTACATCGTCTCCAGAGCGGGAAACCTTGTGGTGAGACCCCTATCACACCCATTTGCACCCGATAAAGAAGAAGGCCATTACTAACGCCCGATTACGGAACGCTTACTAACAGCTCCCGCAGACGATGCAGCCGGGGTCTTTGGGCACGCGGATTTCGCGCCATTCCATGCCGAGGCCATCGAGCAGTAGCAGTCGGCCGGCGAGGCTGGTGCCGCAGTTGGCGAGCAGTTTCAGGGCTTCTGCCGCCTGCGTTGCACCGATGATGCCGGTGAGTGGCGCAAATACGCCCATCACTGCACAGCGTACTGCGTCCACGTCCTGCCCTTCGGGAAACAGGCAGTGGTAGCAGGGCGCATCGGCCACTCTTGAATCGAACACGGCGATCTGGCCGTCGAAGCGGATTGCCGCGCCGGACACCAGCGGTTTTTTCAGTTTGACGCAGGCGCGATTGACGGCGTGGCGGGTGGCGAAGTTGTCGCAGCAGTCGAGCACGATATCGGCCAGCGCCACCTCTTCGTCGAGGCGCGCGCCGGCGAGCCGCTCGGTTAGCGCCACCACATGACATTCGGGGTTGATCTGCCCCAGCGTGCGTTGCCCGGAGAGTGCTTTTTGCATGCCGATGGAATCGGTGCGATGCAGGATCTGGCGTTGCAGGTTGGTGAGGTCAACCGTGTCATCGTCGGCCAGCACCAGCGTGCCAACCCCGGCGGAGGCCAGATAGTAGGCGGCTGGTGAGCCGAGGCCGCCGGCACCGATCACCAGTACGCGGGCATTGACGATGGCCTCCTGTCCCTCGACGCCGATTTGCGGCAGCAGAATGTGCCGGCTGTAACGCAGTAACTGGTCGTCGTTCACGCGCGCTCAGTGATCTTTGCGAAGATCGGGTGGTGTCTCGTCGTGGTCGCCGTGGGCGTGTTGATCCCACGCCTTGGAATAGATGTCGTGCGATTTTTTGAGCAGGCGTTGCGGGCCGTGCATGTTGCGCAACTGGGTTTCTTCGCAAAAGTGTGCCAGTGCGCTTGAGATTTTGTTGAACACACCATTGTCCAAATGAAAGCCCTGCCGTTTCAGTGCGGCTTCGAGACCTTCCAGCGTGTAATCGTTGACGTCATACCAGATCGACAAGCTGTGCGCAGTCAGCCCGGCTTCGATGTCCATGCCATCAAGCCCCGCCAGTAGTTTGTGCGCTTCCGCCACTTCTTCGGGGTGTTGTGGATTGAAGCGCAGTTCGCGGTGTTTGCGGGTGCCCGGCTGCGGCGAAAACGGCGACGCGCGCTGGCGCGATTTGCCGTCGCGCAGTTCGCGTGCCTTTTCCGGGTTCATCTTCCCGCTCATGGATTATTTCTTCATGATCTGCCAGGCCTTCAGCAGGGTCATGGCCTGTGACAACTGGTAGTCATTTTTCGAGGCAAGTTCTGTCGGCAGTGTGCGCGATGCTTCCTCGGACTCTTCGGTCTTGTCGGTCTTTTCGGGTTTGCTCTTCTTGCCATTCTTCACCGGCTTGGCGGCGTCGACTTTTTCCTTGTCGTTATCAAGATGGCGTTCGAGATCGGCCTCACGCAGCCGCTCGCGCGACTCGCCGTTGGCCGATTCTTCCACAATCACGTCAGGCGTGATGCCCTTAGCCTGAATCGAACGTCCCAGCGGCGTGTAATAGCGCGCGGTGGTGAGCTTGATTGCGGCATTGTTCGACAGCGGCAGAATGGTCTGCACCGAACCCTTGCCGAAGGTCTGGGTGCCGATCACCATGGCGCGCTTGTGGTCCTGCAATGCGCCGGCCACGATTTCGGACGCCGAGGCCGAGCCGCCATTCACCAGCACCACCATGGGCACTGTTTTGACGAACTCGGGCAAGCGCTTCAAATAATCGTCCTTGCTGCCGCGCATGTAGTCTTCGGGTGAGGCGAGGTAGCGGCGCTTGGCATCATCAGTGCGGCCTTCGGTTGAGGTGACCAGCGTTTTGGGCGGCAGGAATGCGGCCGATACGCCAACAGCCGCATTCAGCAGGCCACCCGGATCGTTGCGCAGATCGAGTACCAGACCCTTGATGCCATCGCCCTTGGCGTCCTTGTCCTGCTTCACCAGCTTTTCGATGGCCTTGACGACATCGGCGGTGGTCTCTTCCTGAAACTGGGTGATGCGTACATAGGCGTAACCGGGTTCGGCCAGTTTTGATTTCACACTCACGACCTTGATCTTGTCGCGCATGATGGTAATTTCCAGCGGCTTGGCTTCGCCCTTGCGCAAGATGCCGAGGCGGATCTGGCTCTTCGGCTTGCCGCGCATTTTCTTCACCGCGTCATTCAGCGACAAACCTTTCACCGGCGTGTCATCCAGCTTGTAGATCAGGTCGCCCGGCTTGACGCCGGCCTTCCATGCGGGGGTATCCTCGATCGGGGCGACGACCTTGACCAAGCCGTCTTCCATGCCGACCTCGATGCCGAGCCCGCCGAATTCTCCCTGTGTGCTGACCTGCAGATCTTTGAACGAGTCGGCGTCGAGATAGGCCGAATGCGGGTCGAGATTCGCCAGCATGCCGCTGATGGCGTGGGTAATCAGTTTTTTGTCCTCGACCGGCTCGACGTAACCCTGTTTGATGGCGTTGTAGACATCAGCGAAGCTGCGTAATTCCTCGATTGGCAGCGCTGCTGTGGCATCCTTGCCGGCGGTGGCAGAGAAATTAAGGCTGACGAGGATGCCGGCGATCAGGCCGAACATCACGAGTCCAATGTGTTGCAGCTTGCTGCGCATAGGGATGGAACTCCGAACAGTAAAAAGCAGGGTCAGTGCGGGGTTAGCGACCAATCCATTTGAGCGGATCGAAGGGCTGACCACGATGTCTGAGCTCAAAGTATAAACCCGAGTCTGTGTTACCTCCGCTGTTACCGACCGTAGCAACCGGCTCACCCGATTTTATTTCAGCACCCACGGCGGCCAGCAACGATTCATTGTTGCCGTAGATGGACAGGAAATCGTCGCCATGATCGACGATCAGCAGGTTGCCAAAGCCGCGCAACCAGTCCGAAAAAACGATGGTTCCCGCCGCCACGGCGCGCACTTCGGCACCTTCGGCGGCGCGGATGAACAAACCTTTCCAGCTGGTGCCCCCTTCGGCGCGTGCGCCACCGAAACGCCCGGTGACACTGCCCTTCACCGGCAACCGGAGTTTTCCGCGCAGCGCGGCAAAGATACCACCGGTTTTGCCCGGATCATGATCGATCACCTTGCCACCCCGTGTCTTGCCGACGGGCTTTGGTGAAGTTTTTGCCGTGGTTTCAGCGTCGACTTTTACGGCCGGCTTTTTCTTTGGCACCAAACGCGCCAAACCGTCGATCAGCTTGCCCAGGCGCTGCTCGTCATGTTTCAGGGTGTCGATTTCGCGGCGTTGCGAGCGGATGCGATCGGCAATCTGTGTCAGTGTCGATTGTCGTTGCTTCTTGCGTTCGAGCAACTGGGCGCGCTCTTCTTGCTGTTTTTTTTCAATCGTGGCGAGTTGCGCTTGCCGTTCGCGTGCGGTGTCGGCGAGACGTTTTTTCTCGTTGGCCGTGGCTTGCAATTGCTGAATCAGATCGGCCTTGGCGCGCGAAAGCTGGGTCAGAAAATAGCGGTCGCGTGCGGCCTGATTCGGGTTGCGTCCGGCCAGCAACATCGTTAGCGCGTCAGAGTCACCGCCGACAAACTGGCGATTGAGCATGCGCACCAGCTGGTTTTGCTGCGCACCGGTTTGGCGGTCGAGTTTTTTCCCCTGCGCCTCAAGTTCGGTGAGTTGCGCCTGAACGCCCGAGCGCTCGCCGCCCAGCAGATGCAGGCGCTGGTTGGTGTTGGAGATGGCTGATTCGGTTTCGCGCAGTTGATCCGAGGCGTAGCCCTTGGAGGCCTCGGCCTTGACCAGGTCGCGTCCGAGTGCTTCGATGCGTTCTTTCAGCTCGCCGTGCTGCTCTTGCAGTTGTGTTTTTTTGGCGTCGTTGCTGGCGGCGGACGCCACTCGGGCCGGCCCACTGACCATTCACGTGCTGA
>CAJAWW010000163.1 GCA_903946745.1 uncultured beta proteobacterium | reverse complement strand
GGTTTTCGTCGAATCGCAGGATTCACCGCGCGGCATCGCACTGATTGCGCATCCGCATCCGCTGTTCGGCGGCACGGCTGACAACAAAGTGGTGACCACGCTGGCACGCGCGTTTCGTGAGCTTGGCTGCATTACCCTGCGGCCAAATTTTCGTGGTGTGGGTGCTTCCGAAGGCGAGCACGACCATGGCGGCATGGAAACCGCCGACCTGCTGGCAGTGCTCAAGTGGATACGGCCACAGTACCCCAATTTACCAGTGTATCTGGCCGGTTTTTCATTTGGCGCATTTGTCACCACCTGCGTGGCTAAACAACTCGCAGCGGATGGTGCCCCGGCAAAGCGACTGGTCTTGGTTGGCACCGCCGCCGGTTTTGTCGAAGGCGCACGCACCTATGAAACCGAAGAAGTTTCTGCCGATACCATCGTCATCCATGGTGCCGAAGATACAACCGTGAAACTCGCCAACGTACTGGCCTGGGCAGAGCCGCTGGAAGTGCCGGTGATCGTGGTGCCGGGTGCCGACCATTTCTTTCATCGTAAGCTGCACATGCTGCGCGATATTATTCATCGTGCTTGGTTGAAATGATGCGTAGAAGGGCGGTTGACCACGGGGGGCACGGGGAAAACCGGGGCGTTGAAACGTACATTCCGCTCTTGCCGTTTTTCCCCGTGCCCCCCGTGTCCCCCGTGGTCAATCCGGGGTTTTCAACATGAACTCTCCGTTGCAAGTGCGTGGTCTGCGCAAGTCCTACGACGGCCGTGAGGTCATCGCCGGCATTGATTTCAGTTTGGTGCGCGGCGAATGTTTTGGTTTGCTCGGCCCCAACGGTGCCGGCAAAACCACCACGCTGCGCTGCTGCCTGGGGCTCACCGCGCCGGATGCCGGCGACATTGTCCTGGCGGGTGAGCCGGTGCCGCTGCGCGCCCGTGAGGCGCGCGCGAAGATTGGCGTGGTGCCGCAGTTCGATAATCTTGATCCCGACTTTACGGCGGCTGAAAACCTGCTGGTGTATGGCCGTTATTTTGGCTTGCGCGATGCCGAGATCCGGCCGAAGATCGCCGGCCTGCTGGAATTCGCTGGTCTGGGCGGCAAGGAAGACGCCAACATCCGCACGCTGTCCGGTGGCATGAAGCGACGCCTCACGTTGGCGCGCGCGCTGGTGAATGACCCGGAACTACTGATTCTCGATGAGCCGACCACCGGCCTCGATCCGCAGGCGCGACATTTGATTTGGGAGCGACTGAAACGTCTGCTCGCACAGGGCAAAACAATTTTGCTGACGACGCATTTCATGGACGAAGCCGAACGCCTGTGCCAGCATCTGGCGATCATGGATGCCGGCCGCATCATCGTGCAGGGTGCGCCGCGCGAGCTGATTCGCGCGCAGATCGAGCTGCAGGTGGTCGAGGTGTATGGCGAAGATGCGCCCGGCTGGGCAGCGCGCGAGGCCGGCAAGTTTTCACAGCGCGTTGAAGTCAGCGGCGAAACCGCATTTTGCTATGTCGATGAGGCCGCGCCGGTACTGGCGCAACTCGCTGGCGAGCCGCAGTTGCGCACCTTGCACCGCCCGGCCAATCTCGAAGATGTGTTTCTTAAACTCACCGGGCGGGAGCTGCGCGACTGATGTTCTCTTCGCCCCGTATCTCGCTGCGCGCATTCGCTGTCTGGCGGCGCAACTTTCTGGTTTGGCGAAAGCTCGCCATTCCTTCTCTGCTGGGTAATCTGGCCGATCCGATGATCTATCTTTTCGGTTTGGGCTATGGTCTTGGCGGGCTGCTGCCGCAGGTGGCCGGGGTGTCTTACATTGCTTTTCTGGCCGCCGGCACGGTGTGTTCATCGACCATGAATGCGGCCTCGTTTGAGGCTTTGTACTCGGCCTTTTCGCGCATGCATGTGCAAAAAACCTGGGAGGCGATCATGAATGCACCGGTCGCGCTCGACGATGTGCTGGCCGGCGAATGGTTGTGGGCGGCCTCGAAAGCCACGCTATCCGGCGCGGCCATTCTGGTGGTGATTGCTGCATTGGGTTTTGTCGCCTCGCCGCTGGCGCTGTGGGCGTTGCCGGTGATCTTCCTCGCCGGGTTGAGTTTTGCCGCGCTGGGGCTGATTGTCACCGCGCTAGCACCCTCGTATGACTTTTTCATGTACTACTTCACGCTTTTTATTACCCCGATGATTCTGCTGTGCGGCGTGTTTTTCCCCGCTGACCAGCTGCCGCCGCTGGTGCAGAGTGTCGGTGCATGGCTGCCGCTGACGCACGCCGTGGCACTGGTGCGCCCGCTGTTGTCGGGCGTTGTTCCGCAAGATATTGCCCTACACCTCGCCGCCTTGCTGGCGGTGGCGGTGGCGGCATTCTGGTGCGCGCTGGGGCTGACCCGCCGGCGGTTGCTGAAGTAGAAGCCTGCTGAAGTAGAATTCATCGATGGAAATTTTCGTCAATGGCGAATTGTTGCAGGCAGAAGCGGCGATGACCGTCGCCGCACTGCTGGCGGCGCGCGGGCTTGCCGGTAAGCGTGTGGCGGTCGAGCGCAATGGCGAGATCGTGCCCAAAAGCTGTCATGACCAAACCCCCCTCGCCGCTGGCGACCACCTTGAAATTGTCGTCGCTGTTGGCGGCGGATAATCAAACCATCATGCGCACAGATTCGCTCGTCATTGCCGGAAAACCCTATTCCTCGCGTCTGCTGGTCGGCACCGGCAAATACAAGGATTTCGCCCAGACCCGTGCGGCCATTGATGCCTCGGGTGCTGAAATCGTCACCGTGGCGATCCGTCGCACCAACATTGGTCAGGATGCCAGCCAGCCTTCGCTCTTGGAAGTGTTGCCGCCCGCGCAATTCACCATTCTGCCCAACACTGCCGGTTGCTACACCGCCGACGATGCGGTGCGCACATTGCGACTGGCGCGCGAACTGCTCGACGGCCACGCGCTGGTGAAGCTCGAAGTGCTGGGCGATCCGCAGACCCTGTTCCCCAACATGCCGGAAACCCTCAAGGCTGCCGCCACGCTGGTGCAGGAGGGCTTTCAGGTGATGGTGTATTGCTCCGACGATCCGATCCAGGCAAAGATGCTTGAAGACCTCGGCTGTGTTGCAATCATGCCGCTGGCCTCGCTGATTGGTTCCGGTATGGGCATTTTGAACCCGTGGAACCTGAAGCTCATTATTGGGCAAGCAAAAGTGCCGGTGCTGGTCGATGCCGGCGTTGGCACGGCGTCGGACGCGGCAATCGCCATGGAGCTCGGCTGTGATGGCGTGCTGATGAACACCGCCATTGCCGCTGCAGAAGACCCGGTGCTGATGGCCGGTGCGATGAAAAAGGCGGTGGAAGCTGGCCGTGAGGCGTTTCGTGCCGGGCGCATGCCGCAGAAATTTTATGCCGCCACACCTAGCTCGCCGGTCGGCGGCATGATCGGCAAGCCATGACCGCGCGACGTGCTGGCCGTTTTTTTTGCGCGCTGTGGCTGGCTGTCGGTGTCACCACCTGTTTCCCGGCGCATGCCGCTGAGGAAACGATAAAGCCGCTGACCGTTTTGCCCAATCGTCATGGTTACGCCCACGATAATCTGCCGCTGTTGCTACGCCAGCGTTTATTTGGCACCGCGCATGCGCTGATTATGTTGTCGACCGCGTGCAGCAAAGTTCCGACACACGCGGTGGCGGTGGAGGCCGCTTATGCCGATTGGCAGCGTCGTCAGGCCGCTTCGGTGGATGCCGTGGTGCAGGATTTGTATCTGCATTATTTTGGGCCGCGTTCCGGTGAGGCGCGCTGGCAGGATCTGGTGCGCGCCCTGAATTTGAAAGACAGCATTCAGTCTTCGTTGCGCGACGTCAAGTTGGAGGACGCCTGTGCGACACTCCCTGAAGCGCTGGCGCGGCCGCGTTACGATTTTGCCAGGTTGCTGGCGGATCAGCTCGAGATGGGCCCGAAACTGCCAGAAACAACCAATGCGCCAACCGATGCGCCGACTCCGGTAGCTACGCCGTCCACCGCACCGCAACCTTTGCCGCAACCCGTGGAAGCAAGCGCTGCAACCAAGGATTCCAGTGAGGCCAAAGTGACCCCCGTGATCGCTGCGGATGCGATCGAGGCCCCGCCGCCTGCGGCCAGCGCTCCATGAGCGATGCAGACAATACCGGCAATACCGGCAATACCGGTGACACCCCCTTCGGTCACATCCGCAGCTTTGTATTGAGACAGGGGCGGGTGTCGGACGCGCAGCGGCGTTTTCACGACGAAGGCATGCCGCGCTGGGGGCTGGCGTATCAGCCTAGCTTGTTAAATCTCGATAGCGTTTTCGGCCGCAATGCGCCGCGTATTCTGGAAATCGGTTGCGGCATGGGTGAGACCACGGCCGCGATTGCTGCTGCGCATCCGCACACCGACTATCTGGGTATCGAAGTCCATACCCCCGGCGTTGGCAACCTGCTGAAGGAGATTGCCACCCGCGAGCTGACCAACTTGCGCGTCATTCAGCATGATGCCGTTGATGTGGTGCGCAACATGATTCCGCCGGGTGCGCTAACGGGGATTCATATTTTTTTCCCCGATCCGTGGCCGAAAAAGCGACAACAGAAGCGACGCCTGATTCAATCGCCTTTCGTGCGTCTTTTGGCGCAACGTCTCGCCCCCGGCGGCACTTTGCATTGCGCCACCGATTGGGAGGAATACGCCGGGCAGATGCTCGATGTGCTCACCGCCGAACCGCTGCTGACCAACTCTGCCACTGGCTACGCGTCGCGTCCGGAATATCGGCCACAAACAAAATTTGAGACTCGCGGCCTGCGTCTTGGGCACGGCGTGTGGGATGTGGTGTTTCGGAGAATTGCGTAAAAATCGACACGGCCGGTGTTGATTGACAGCAAAGTCGCAGTATATTTAAGCGACTGTCGTGGCGAGTTGCATGCGACAGAGGCAATCCTGACGAAATTTAAAGCGTAGTTATCTGTAGTTATCAGAGAGGAATATACAAAATGAAAATTAAAACACTTGCACATTTTTCTGCTGCCGCTGCTTGCGTGGCAGTTTTCTCGGCGAGCGCCTTTGCCGCCGACACCCCGGGATATGTCACAGATACGCGCGGCGATATCGTCCGCAGCGGCTTCGGTCTGTGCTGGAGAACCAATTCCTGGACGCCTGCGATGGCGATCAAGGAATGCGACCCCGACCTCGTTGCTGTTGCGGCACCCGCAGCGGCACCGCCTGTTGCGAACATTTCTTTTGAAGCAGATGGTTTTTTCGATTTTGGAAAATCATCCTTGCTGCCCGATGGCAAGCGCCGCCTTGCAGCCTTCGCCGGCGCACTGCGTAATAGCACTTACTCGAAAGTCATGGTGACGGGTCACACCGACCGTATTGGTTCGGCCAAAAATAACCAGAAGCTATCGCAGCAACGTGCTGATACAGTCAAGGCATTCCTGATGAGCGAGCGGATCGATGGCATGCGCATCACTGCGGCTGGCAAGGGTAGTGCCGAACCCAAGACCGGTGGTTCCTGCACCAACAAAAATCGTAAGGCTTTGATTGCCTGCCTGGCACCGGATCGTCGTCTCGAAGTTGCCGTCACGCAATAATGATTTGCGACCGGTTATAGATACATTCCTATCAGCCGGTTAAGAAAGCGTTGACCCTGCGGCGTCGGCCGCAGGTGCCCGCCGCCTGTTTCAAGCGGGCTTCCGCATTGCGCTTCAAGCAGACCTTCACGCCGTGCCGCCAGCGTCGACTTTTCGATAAACGACCGCGGCAACCCCGTCCGTTCTGAAAATAGCGCCACCGGCACACCACCGGTCAGGCGTAGTGCGTTCATCATGAATTCGCCGGGCAGATCAGCCTGAAGAATGACTCGCCGGGTTGCGATGAATTCGCCCCGCGTTGCAGCGTCGAGATAAGCGCGTGGATGATGCGGACGCGTTTCACGCCAGAGTTCGGTGTGGTCCGACAATTTCGAATGCGCGCCAGCGCCGATGCCCAGATAGTCGCCGAAGGTCCAGTAGTTGAGGTTGTGCCGGCACTGCGCGCCGGGTCGCGCGAAGGCCGAGGTTTCGTAGTGTTCAAACCCGGTCGCGGCGAGCCGGCC
>CAJAWW010000162.1 GCA_903946745.1 uncultured beta proteobacterium | reverse complement strand
GACATTCACCTTGATGCTCGCGTCGATCAGGAGGCCTGCCCGCTGAATCTCGCACCCACGGCCAGCACCACGGCCGCACTGGCGCTGGGCGATGCGCTGGCCGTGGCGCTGCTCGATGCACGCGGTTTTGGTGCCGACGACTTCGCCCGCTCGCATCCTGGCGGCGTGCTGGGTCGCAAGCTGCTGACCCATGTTGCTGATGTCATGCGCGTGGATGTCCCCACATTGGCCGACACGACGCTGGTGCCCGCCGCACTGGCCGCCATGACGCGCGGTGGCATGGGCATGGTGGTCGTGCGTGACGGCATGGATCGCATCGTGGGCATTTTTACCGACGGCGATTTACGGCGCGCCATGGAGCGTAGCGGTGATCTGCGTGCCATTCCTGTCGGCCAAGTGATGACGCGTGATCCGCGCAGCATTGGTCAGCGCCGTCTTGCGGTCGAGGCTGTTGAAATGATGGAAGCGCACAAGATCAACCAGTTGCTGGTAGTCGACGAGCAGGGTGCGCTGTGTGGCGCACTCAATATGCACGATCTGTTTCAGGCCAAGGTGGTGTGATGGACACCGCCACCGCAAAAACCAAAGCTGTCAAACTGCGCCTGATGGGTTTCGATGTCGATGGCGTGCTGACCGACGGCACGCTCTATTTCACACCGCAAGGTGACGAGATCAAAGCCTTCTCCAGCCTTGACGGGCACGGCATCAAGATGCTGCAACGTGCCGGGATCGAAGTCATCATCATCAGTGGCCGCAGTTCGCGCGCACTGGAGCTGCGCGCCCAAAACCTGGGTATCACCGCTTTGCACATGGGCGTTGATGACAAACGCGCCCTCATGCAACAACTTGTTCAAACGCGCGGTCTGTCGCTCGAGCAAGCCGGCTACATGGGCGACGACGTGGTCGACCTGCCGGTGCTGCGCGCCTGTGGATTTTCGGCCACCGTGGCTGACGCACACGAAGAAGTTATCGCACGCACAGATTTTCTTGCCACACGCGGTGGTGGCCGTGGTGCCGTGCGTGAAGTGTGCGACTTCATCCTGCGCAGCCAAAACCGCTGGGATGAGTTGATGGCGGAGTATCTGGCGTGAACGGACGCGTCTCGGCGCTGCTGCCACTCGTGCTGCTGCTGGTGCTGGCGGCTGCCAGCATCTGGCTCAACCGTCTGGTGCAAAACGATAATCCACGCGGGGCACAGCGCCATGCGGCGGATTTCATTGTTGAACACTTCAAAGTCAGACGCTTCGATCCCGATGGCCGCTTGCAGCACACGCTCATTGCCGAGAAACTGACGCACTATCCTGATGATGACACGACCGTCGTGGTCGCACCGCACATGACGTATCATCAGCTTCCGCCCACGCAGATTCGAGCCCGCACGGCGCTCATCGGTCAGGATGGCAAGGAGATTGATCTGGTGGATCAGGTCGAGATCATCCGCCAGGGTTCCAACGGCGCGCCGGCGACCATCATCCGCACCAACGCCATGAAGATTTTTCCCGATGAAGAAAAGGGCCATGCCGATGTACCGGTTGTCATCACCCGGGGCAAAAGCATTTTGAACGGCAGCGGCCTCACGTTCGACGGCAAGACCAGCATCTCGGTGCTACGCGGCCGCGTCACCGGCACCATCCATCGCAACCAGAAATAATCGCCATGACCCCTCTCATTCGCCAGACCGCCCTCGCCGGCATACTCTCTCTCACGCTTGCCGCCGCACCCTTGCGCGCTGAAAAGGCCGATCAGGACAAACCGGTCAATCTGGAAGCCGATCGCGTCAGCGTGGATGATGTCAAGGGCATTCAGATATTTGAAGGCAATGTGCAACTGGTCAAAGGCACACTGATTATCCGTGCCGCCAAAATTGTTGTTATTCAGGATGACAGCGGCTACCAGCGCGGCATTGCCACGGGGACGGAGACCACGCTGCCACGCTTCCGCCAGAAGCGCGAAGGCATGGACGAATATATCGAAGGCGAAGGCGAGCGCATCGAACACAACGCCAAGACAGAAAAAACCGAATTTTTTAATCGTGCCTGGGTCAAGAGCGGCCTTGATGAAGTACGCGGTCAGTTCATTTCTTATGACGCCAAAACCGAACGCTATTTTGTGACCAATGGCCCCAACGGCACCAACGCCAAGCCTGAATCCGGTGAGCGCGTGCGTGCGGTCATCCAGTCCAGAGTTAAGGGCGCGGCTCCGGGCGTGATGCCCTCAACATCCGCGCCACTCAAAGGCGCTGACGACATCGCCAACCCACGCACAGAATCTGGCGCAACGCAGCATTGACGACGACGTATATCCAAGAAGAGCGGCTAACGGCGTAGCAATGCACTGATTAACAAGGAATTTTACTCGGCTCTGCTTTTTTGGTGCAATGCAGCAAAAAAGTGTTGACATTGTGTTTTCGACTGCGCATAATGCATTCATATTGCAGCGCAACATCACTCCAGCCGAAAGCGGTCCAGGGTGATACCAACGAAACATTTTTGAAACACTTTTTGACTCACACCACTTTTAGGAGATGATTATGTCATTCAACGCCCCCGAGCAATTCGCCGCTTCCAACAAGGCCAATGTCGAAACCCTGCTGACGATCGCCAACACCGCGTTTGCCAGTGCTGAGCGTATCGCCGCTCTCAATCTGAACACCGCCCGCAGCGTGCTGGAAGACAGCGTCGCTGGTGCCAAGGCTCTGCTCGCCGTCAAGGATGTGCAAGAACTGGTTGCTCTGCAAACCACGCTGGCTCAGCCGGCTGTTGAAAAGGCGGTTGCTTACTCCCGCAGCGTGTATGAAATCGCTACCCAGACGCAAGAAGAGCTGTCGAAGGTTGTCGAGGCGCAGTACTCGGAACTGAACAAAAACGTAACTTCCGCACTCGACAAGGCTGTCAAGGGTGCCCCGGCCGGTTCCGATGTCGCTGTGGCTGCCGTCAAGTCCGCTATCGCTGCCGCCAACTCGGCCTACGACAGCATGACCAAGGCTGCCAAACAAGTTGCTGAAATCGCCGAAGCCAACGTCGCTGCCGCGACCTCCGCAACGGTCAAGGCTGTTGGCTCCAGCACGGTTGCCACCAAGTCGAAGAAGGCTGCCTAATTCGCTGTTTGTACTGTCTCCTCCTCCAGCCCGCAATGGGCTGGTTTTAACCCGATGCCTCGGCATCGGGTTTTTTTATGGCTGAGATTTATGCGTAGAGCGCGCTCAACTCAGGCCGAGTAGTTCCACCTCGAACACCAATGTCGCATTAGGTGGAATCACACCGCCCGCACCGCGTGCGCCGTAGCCAAGTTCGGGCGGAATCGTCAGCTTGCGCGTACCGCCAATTTTCATCCCCTGTACGCCTTCATCCCATCCCGCGATGACATGCCGTCCGCCGAGCAAAAAATCGAACGGATCATTGCGATCCTTGCTGGAATCGAACTTGTTGCCATTGGTCAGCCAGCCCGTGTAGTGCACCGACACATGCTGTCCTGCTGCGGCTTCGGCACCTTCGCCCGTTACCATGTCTTCGTAGATCAAGCCGCTGTCTGTCGTTACTTCCATTTCACTCTCCTTGGTTGAATTTATTTTCCAGAACGCGCAGCAATGATGACGTGTCCTCACGTCCCATGCCTTGCGCCATCAGTGCGTTGAGTTGTTGCCATACCACCGATGACACCGGCAGCGGCACGCCCAGTCGATGCGCTGACTCCATCAACAAGGCGTAATCCTTGTGATGCAAGCGCGCCTCGACACCGGCGGAAAAGTTGCGATTTGCCATGCGTCCACCGAACACTTCGAGTACGCGCGAAGCGGCCGACCCTCCCAGCAAAGCTTGCTGCACTATTGCAAAGCTTACCCCCGCCGCTTGCGCTAGCTGCGCGGCCTCTGCACAGGCTTGGATGGCAGCCACCATCACCATCTGATTACAGGCTTTCGCCACCTGTCCGGCACCGACGTCACCCACCTGCACAACGGTCTTGCCCAGCACTGAAAATAACGGGGCAAGGCGGGGCGTCAGCGCAGTCTTTCCGCCCCACATGATTGCCAGCGTCGCGTCACGCGCACCCGCACCACCGCCCGACACCGGCGCATCGACAAACTCAATGCCGTGTGGTGCGTACATTGCCGCAATGGAGCGTGCGACAGAAGGGGCGATGGTGGAAAAATCAACATGAATGCCGCCGCGGACAAAGCCGGTCGCCAGTTGTTCGGCCAACTCTTCAACGTCTGAGCTGCCCGTCACATTGGTGCAAACAATCTCGCTCGCGCGCGCCACCTCAGCCGGCGACGCACACCAGATCGCGCCTTGTTGCAGCAAAAAGTCGACGCTGGAGACCCGGCGACTCCAGACGTGAAGCGTGTGCCCGGCACGCAACAAATGCGTTGCCATGGGTTTTCCCATGGTGCCGAAACCAATGAAGCCTATGTGCATTCGCGCATTGCCTCAATGCTCATGCTTCCGGTGTGCTCATCTTTTCCAGCAGCATCAAGGCAGAGATCGAATCCTGCTCACCCAAACCGCTGCCGACCATGGCGTTGAACACCTGCGCCGTCGCTGCTGCCGAGGGCAACATCAAGCCTAGCCGGTGCGCTTCTTCCATCACGATACGCAAATCCTTCTGGTGCATCCATGCCTTGAAACCGGGTTTGAAGTTGCGATCCAGCATGCGCTGACCGTGGTTTTCCAGAATTTTTGAATAAGCAAAACCACCCAGCAGTGCCTCGCGTACCTTGGCCGGATCCACGCCACTTTTGGCCGCAAAGTTGAGCGCTTCGGCCACCGCCAGCGTGCCGACACCGGTCAAAATCTGGTTGCAGGCTTTGGCCACCTGCCCGGCACCGGATTCGCCGATCAAGGTCACCGACTTGCCCATTTTCTCTAGCAATGGTTTTACCGTCTCGAACGCAGCCGGCGTGCCCCCGACCATGATGGTGAGCGTCGCATTGATGGCACCAATCTCGCCACCAGAGACCGGGGCATCAACAAACGCAATGCCCAGCGCGGCCAACTTTTCACCGATGTTGCGCGCCGCATTCGGGTTGATGGTCGACATATCGACCACGATCAACCCCGGCTTTGCGCCTGCTGCAAGCCCGTTCTCGCCCAGACATACGGCGTCAACGTCCGGCGCATCGGCCACCAGCGTGATGACAACCTCGGCATGCGCGGCAACGGCGGCGGGCGAGGCATGGGTTTTGGCGTTAACTGCTGCAAACGGTGCCAGCGATTCCGGTCGCCGCGCCCACAGGTGCAAGGTATGGCCGGCCTGTTCCAGATGCAGCGCCATGGGACGACCCATCAGGCCAAGGCCAATAAATCCGACGTTCATGTGATTCTCCCTTTGTCAGTGCTCAATGGCCGATTGCCTTGAGAATCAGCGGTACCAGCGGTTCTGGCAGTTTGACGCCGCCGCTCGTGGCAAACGCATGGGCGCGAGCCGACATTTTTTTCCATGTACGACGAATGATCTCCAGCCACTTTTCCTCGCTGTATTCGGCATGCTGGCCGGCAAAACCCAGCATGTAATGCTCAATGAATACAAGGCTGGATACGTCTTCCAGCATTTGCGTATCCGGATTCACCTTGATGCCACGCTTGCCCACTGCCGCTTTGACTTCTGCAATGGTCGTTTCATCGTAGCCGGCCTGCTGCAACAGTTCGCCCGCCGTTTCTGCGTGAAATTTGTACAAACCGGTGCGCCAGGCGTGGTAGCCCTCTTTCGTCATCGGGTAACTGTTGCGTGGCACCGTCCAGCGCCGGATGTGCTGGGCGCGCACGGCCAAGCGCGCCACGTCGGAGGCGTCCGCTGCAAAGCGGTCGATCATCTCCGTCATGCGTTGTGCGTAGAGCAATTCTTTGGGCTGGCCTTCGTCCAGATTCGGGTCTTGTGCATTGGCTGCATCGAACAGGGCGATGGCGCTGGCGAAGACTGCGGTGGTGGCGCTGCCATCGGCACGACGCTCCGACGGGTAGGTGTTGATTGAATTCATCAGTTTTGTCCTGTGTGCCACGATGTAACATCACCGCAGCAGCAAATCGGTTTCGGCTCAGAAGTTCCAGCGTTGTGTCAGCCGAACGGTATCGGACGTGATGTTTTTGCGCGCATCGATTTCCAGCCCGAGTACGCCATTCGCGGTGTTTTTCAGCGTCAGATTCAAGCGTTGTACGCCGCGTAATTTCATGCTCCATTGTTCGCCGCGTACCACCCCGAACGGGACTGCGGTGTCTGATGCACGCGACGACCCGGCACTATGGGTTGCTTGAGCCGCTTGGGGTGTGGCCGCAACCCCAACCTGCACGGCATCTTCCCGGGGCAAACCCAAACGGGGCAAGGACAAGTTCAGCGTCACAGGCACATCGACTGTTTGTGCAGGATGCGCTGTCACACTGGTTTCGGCGGAAGCGTCCACGCTACCGGAACCCACCGAAAATTGTGCTTGTCCTAAAAATAGGCACACATCTTTCCATGCCCCCGCTTCCCATGCCCCCGCACCCGGCGCAGCCACACAGCCCGCCTTGCAAGCAGGTATGACGCTCATCGCAACGGTCAGTGCAAGTAGCTGTTTCTGGAGTTTCAAGCGTTTATTCACCACATTCCTCGCGCAAGCGACAAATTTACTCCCGGCCGCGCCGTGGCGTCAAGACCGGTAATCTGCGTTGATCTTGACGTAATCGTAAGAAAAATCACACGTCCAGACGGTTGCACTCTGGGCACCCCGACCAAGATCAACGTGCACCGTGATCTCGGCGCTTTTCATGATGCGCGAGCCGTCTTCCTCACGATAGCTGGCGGCACGTCCACCGTGTTCGGAAACCAGTATTTCTTCTTCGCCGCTACCCAGCCAGACGCGCACCGCAGCGGCATCGAGATCATCAATGCCGGCATAGCCAATGGCCGCAAGAATACGCCCGAGATTGGGGTCAGAGGCAAAGAACGCAGTTTTTACCAGCGGTGAGTGACCAATGGCATACGCTACTTTGCGGCATTCGGCTACCGTCTCCCCAGCGTCGACTTTTACGGTAATGAACTTGGTCGCACCTTCACCGTCGCGCACAATGGCCTGCGCCAGTTCCTGCGCCACGGCAATCAAGGCACCGCGCACCGCCGCCCATTCCGGTGCGGCGGCATCGGCGATGTTGATACCGCTCTGGCCGGTGGCGATGACAACAAACGAATCATTAGTCGAAGTATCCCCGTCGACCGTGATGCAGTTGAACGACACGTCGGCCGCCTCTTTCGCCAGCCCTTGCAGCAAGTCGGGGGCGATCCCGGCGTCGGTGGCGACAAAACCGAGCATGGTCGCCATGTTGGGGCGGATCATGCCCGCGCCCTTGCTGATGCCAGTGAGGGTGACGGTCTTGCCGTTCAGCTGAAGCTGGCGCGACGCAGCCTTGGCCACGGTGTCGGTGGTCATGATGGCATGCGCTGCGGCGTGCCAGTGGTCGGCATGCAGATCAGCCTGCGCCGCCGGCAAACCGGCGATCAGACGCGCCGTCGGCAGATGCTCAAGAATCACGCCGGTGGAAAATGGCAACACTTCGCTGGCCTTGCAGCCCAGCACGTTCGCCACGGCCGCGCAGGTATCGCGCGCCGCCTGCATGCCCTGCTCACCGGTCGCCGCATTGGCAATGCCGGTATTGATAATTAGCGCCCGCAAGCTGCCATCCGACGCCAGGTGCTCGCGACACACCGTCACCGGTGCCGCACAGAATCGATTCTGCGTAAACACCCCGGCGGCACGACTGCCGGGGGTCAGCTCAACCAGCGTCAAATCGCGGCGATTGGCTTTGCGAATACCCGCTTCAGCAGTGCCAAGGCGAACGCCCGCGACGGGGAACAAGGCTTCAGGGGCGGGGGTGGCGTAATTGACGGGCATGACGGACTTTCATTCAAAAAAAAATTGACCACGGGGGACACGGGGCACACGGGGAAAATCTGGAGAACTACGGTTTTGACTTCCCCGTGCCCCCCGTGTTCCCCGTGGTAAACCGATTCTACGTTTCAAACACAATCCCCCACAGCGCCCGCACCGCCTTGACGCGCGCAGCCACGGTGGAGGGTTCGACGCGCGGGCGGGCGTCGTTCAGGCGCAACCCGTGTTGCAGGCGGCGGTAATCGCGGTAGGCGTTGCGTACTTCTTCGGCCAGCGCGGGCGGAATCAAGCCGAGGCCGGCGGCGATTTTCAGCAGCGCGATGTTGCCCAGATTGCCTGTGAGCTCGGCGTGCCGGTGTGAAAAACCCAGCACCAGATACTGCACGATGAACTCGACATCCACCAAACCACCGGCGTCGTGCTTGAGATCGAATATGTATTCGATTTCATCCTCCCGGGTGCCGTGGGCATCGCGCATGCGGCTACGCATGGCGAGAATTTCCTCGCGCAGTTTGCCCAGATCGCGGGACTGGCACAGCACTTCGCAACGGATACGCTCAAAGGCTACGCCCACGGCCGGGTCGCCGGCAGAAAAGCGCGCGCGGGTGAGCGCCTGATGTTCCCACACCCACGCCGATTCCATTTGGTATTTTCGAAATGCCTCAATGGAACTGACCACCAACCCGGAATCCCCATTGGGTCGCAAACGCAAATCGGTTTCAAACAACTGCCCGGCCGCTGTTTGCGCCGACAGCCAGGTGTTGAGCCGCATGCCCAGCCGGCCATAGTTCTCGCCCGCTTCTGGTGCCGGGTCATCGTATAGAAACACCAGATCCAGATCGGAGGCGTAGCCAAGCTCCTTGCCGCCGAGCTTGCCATAGCTGATGACGGCGAATTTGGGCACCTCAAGATGACGCATGAGCAGCTTTTTCCACGCCCCGCGAATCGCCGCATCGAGCATGATGTCGGCCAGTTCAGAAAGATGATCGGCGAGTTTTTCCACCGACAGACGCCCGCCAATATCCTGCGCCAGCAGACGGAAAGCCTGGGCGTGATG
The DNA here is from genome assembly GCA_903946745.1 of uncultured beta proteobacterium. Taxonomy (GTDB): domain Bacteria; phylum Pseudomonadota; class Gammaproteobacteria; order Burkholderiales; family Rhodocyclaceae; genus CAJAWW01. The sequence goes on along the minus strand of CAJAWW010000162.1, from coordinate 26,578 downwards.
CATTTCACGCAGGGCATCCATTTGCCGCTCGGTGTCCGGCTCCAGTTCGTCTAGGTGCGTGCCGAGTTGCTCGCGCACGCTTGCCCAGTTCGGGATGAATTCGAGCAGACGCGGATCGAGCAGTTCGTCCATCAAAATTGGATGGCGCTGCAGATAGGTCGCCGCCCAGCTCGAACTGCCGACCAGTTCGACCACTTTTTGCAAGGCCTGCGGATACTGCTGCAACAGCGCCAGATAGGCTGCGCGACGCGAGATCGATTCGAGCAGATCAATGACTCGCGTCAGGGTATCGTCGGGGCTGGGCATCGCGGCGGCGGCTTCGATCAGCCGCGGCACCAGCACATCGAAACGGCGGCGAATGTCCTCACCCATCTGCTGGTAGCGCGGCCCCGCACGCAAGGCCGCCAGACGCTGGGCTGCGGCGGGCGGATTGCGATAGCCAAGACGCTCGAAGCAATCATCCTGATCCTCGTCGCACGCCCCCGCCCACACCGCTGCAAGTCGATGTTCTTCGCGATTTGGGTCGGCAAATACCTGCTCGAAATGCCGTGAGACGGCACCGCGGTGATCGTCCAGTTCGACCAGTAGCGCCTCGTAACTGGCAAAACCCATCCCCCGCGCGATCAATGTCTGATCCTCAGATGACGCTGGCAACTGGTGTGTCTGCGCGTCGTCGAGATATTGCAAGCGATGTTCGACGCGACGCAAAAAATCATACGCGGCCGCCAGCTCCAGCGCAGCGTCCGCATTCAGAATCCCGCGTTCCGCCAGTAAAGCCAGCACCTTCAGCGTCGGCTTGATCTGCAACGGCGTATCGCGTCCGCCGCGAATCAGCTGGAATACCTGCGCAATGAATTCAATCTCGCGGATGCCGCCGGGGCCGAGCTTGACGTTATTGGCCATATCCTTCTTGGCCACCTCGCGCCGAATCTGCACATGTAGTTCGCGCATGGCATTGACGGTGCCAAAATCCAGATACTTGCGGAATACAAAAGGTCGGCGAATGGCCTCCAGCGCGTCGTGACGCACGCCCGTCAACGGCCGCGCCTTGATCCAGGCATAACGCTCCCATTCGCGCCCCTGGGTGACAAAGTAGTTCTCCAGCATGTCAAACGAACACACCAGCGGACCGGATTCGCCATTCGGCCGCAAACGCATATCGACACGAAAAACCTGGCCATCTTCGGTGACGTCGGCAATGGCGTTAATCAGACCCCGGCCAACACGGGTAAAAAACTCAAAATTTGAAATTGATTTAAGTCCGCCGTGCGCCCCATCGGTGTCGCCGTCCTCCGGATAGACAAAGATCAGATCGATATCCGACGAGACATTCAGCTCACGCCCACCGAGCTTGCCCATGCCCACCACAATCAAATCTTGCTCACACCCCGCCGCATCGCGTGGCACGCCGTAGCGTGCGACCAGCGCGTCGCGCGTGATTTCCAGCGTCTTGGCAACCGCCAGTTCGGCGATCAGCGTCATGCATTCGGTCACCTCGGATAAGGGTGCCAGCCCGGCCAGATCGCGCGCCGCAATGCGAGCATAGGCACGCTGCTTGAGCTGCCGTAGCACCGATTTCAGGTTGGCTTCATCCACCGGCTGTGCGGCCAGCCAGTCACCCAGTTCGGCTGCGGTCACCGGCTGCGTCAGTGCAGCCTCTACCTCCGTGCCCAGCGCAGGCCGCGCAGTTAGTAAACGACTGAGGTAACGTGATGTTTCAACAATAACGTCCAAGGATGGCATCGGTTAGAATTTAGCGTTGATTTTTGTTGTTTGATGTGCGTTGCTGTGTTTTGCTGAGTGCTGCATCCGCCCATTTTAGCTTGGGCCACAACGTACGCCCTTCATGTCTCATTCCGTTCCGCCAGAACCGCTTATTTCCTTCACTCTTCCTGCCCTGCGCGCTCGCTATCACCGCTTCTTCAGCCGCTATCCGCGGCTGCGTGTGTTGCTGCGCGTGGGCGCATGGGCGACAGGACTGGTCTATTTTGTTTTCGTCCTGCTGCTGATCGCACTGCGCTACGCAATTTTGCCGCAGATTGAAAATTATCGCGGCGACATTGAACGCATGATCGGCACCGCCATCAACCGGCCGGTTGCGATCCGACATATCGAGGCACACTGGATCGGGCTGCGGCCGGCGCTCAAGCTCGAAGGTTTCGCCATCCGTGACAAGGCGGGTCAAACTGCCTTGGGTTTCGAACAAATCGAGGCCGAGCTGGCCTGGGACTCTATCTGGCACCAAGAGCTACGGTTGGCTCGATTGGAAATCGAGGCGCCGAATCTGGTACTGCGACGCGATCGTGACGGCCGCTTGTTTGCCGCCAGCCTTGAAGTTACTCCGCACCCCGGTGACGAAGCCAGCTTTGGCGACTGGCTGATGGTGCAAGATCGGGTCGTTATCCGCAATGCCACCGTTGTCTGGCAAGACGAGCAACGCAATGCACCTGCGCTTGAACTGAAGAATCTTAACTTTCAGCTCGACAACGGGCGCGGTCGCCACCGCTTCGGCTTTACCGCCGATCCGCCCAAACAACTGGCCGCGCGCATCGATATTCGTGGCGATTTCAAAGGCCGCGACATTGATGAACTGGAATCATGGAAAGGCGATGTCTTCGCAGAACTGGAATACGCCGATCTGGCCGGCTGGAAATCGTGGGTAGACTACCCAGTGCTCTTGCCGCAAGGTAGCGGCGCCCTGCGCTTGTGGTTGGGCATCGACCAAAAACGGCTGACGTCAGCGACGGCCGATGTGCGATTGGCCGACGTGCGCTTGCAACTGCGCCCCGAGTTGCCGCAACTGGATTTGCTGACGCTGAACGGACGTCTGGGCGGACGCCGTCTGGACAGCGGTTTCGAGATCGAAGCCAAGCAACTCGCACTGACGACGCGCGCCGGACTGACGATCGAACCGACCGACCTTAAACTATCGTGGCAGGCCGCAGCCGCCAATCGTCCGCTACTGGGTTCGGCCAGCGCCAACGGGCTGAATCTCGCCGCACTGGCCAAACTTGCCGCCTATCTGCCTTTTGATGACGGCACCCGCGCACGACTCGCCAAACATGCACCGCACGGCCGCATTTTTGATCTCAAACTGAGCTGGAAAGGCGCGCTGGAAGCGCTCGAGAGTTGGAACATCGATGGCCGCTTCGAGGGGCTCGGGCTGACTGCACTGGGGCCGGTGCCGGGCATTGCCGGCATCAACGGCCACATCGAGGGCAGCGAGAAAGGCGGCACACTGCGCCTGGATGGCACCCATGCCGGCTTTGAGCTGCCCACGCTCTTTGCCGACCCGAACCTGACGCTGGAAGCCTTCGCCGCAGAGGCGCAATGGAAGACTACCCGCGAGGGCACACGCGTCAATCTGCAAAAACTATCCTTCCAGAACAAGGATGCAGCCGGCGAAGCAACGGGGAACTGGCATTCAGCGGTGGATGGCCCCGGAGACATTGACATGACCGCCAAGCTGACGCGCGGCAGTGGCGAAGCCGTGTGGCGCTACATGCCGCTGACGGTGGGAAAAGTCGCTCGCGACTGGCTGCAAACCGGTATCACCGGCGGTGGCACCAGTGAAGCTGCGCTAAAACTCAAGGGAAATCTGGCGAAATTTCCGTTTCGCGATGGCAGCGGAATCTTTGAAGTGCGCGGCAAGTTCAACCGCGCACGACTCAATTACGCCGAGAATTGGCCGCCGATTGAGGACATCGATGGCGAGTTCCTGTTTCAGGGCGTGCGCATGTTGATTACGGCCAGCAAGGCGAAAATTTACGGCGTCAAACTGCACAGTGTGCGCGCCGAAATCGCTGATCTGGAACTGCCCGAAGAACTCCTCACCGTCAGCGGCAAAGCTAATGGGCCGACCACCGACTTCCTGCGTTACATCGAGTCCAGCCCGGTTGGCGAGCAGATCGATCATTTCACTGATGAAATGCGCGCAGAAGGCGATGGCGAACTGGACATCAAATTGGTGCTGCCCCTGCGCAAGCTTGCCAATTCGCGGGTGGATGGCAATTATCGCTTTGATGGCAACCGCCTGACGGTGGATGCTGATCTGCCGCCGCTGACCGATGTGCGCGGCACCTTGCATTTTGACAGCGACAGCATGGAAGCCAAGGCGCTGCGCGGCAATCTGCTGGGCAATCCGTTTATGGTCGATATCAAAACACTGGGCGACGGCAACGTGCAAGCCCATGCGGCGGGCGAAATCAGCATCGCGGCCTTGCGGCAGAAGTTCACCTCATCCCTGTTCGACCATCTCTCCGGCAGCGCACGCTGGAATGCCGCGCTGCGCGTGCGCAAGAAAACTGCCGAAGTGAAGGTTACGTCGAACCTGGTCGGCCTGTCGTCCAGTCTTCCCGAGCCTTTCAATAAATCGGCCACCGAAGCACTGGCGTTCAGCTTCGAGCGCAAGCCCCCGGCGGAATCAGCTCTGCCCAAGCGCCAGAAGGCGGCGGAAGCGACCACGGGCACCGATCTGCTCGACATCAGCCTAGGCACCGTAGCACGTCTGCAACTGATCCGCCGCCACGACACGGAATCGTCCAAGCCGCCGACCATCACACGCGGTCTGCTGAACGTAGGCGAGAACGCTACCGCTGCCACCACGGCCGCCGCCATGCCGGAGCGCGCACTGCTGGTGTCCGTCAACGTGCCGCGCATCAATGCCGACTTCTGGCGCGCACTGGGAGATCGTAGCAACGCCGAAGCGAATGGTGAGAGCAAGGCCGCCAATTCCTTACTGTCCACGCTGCCCGCGCTGCAATTTGATCTGCGTACTGGCGATCTGACGCTGACCGAGAAAACCCTGCATGACGTGCGCGTGACGGGTAGCCGAGCCGAATCCACAGCGCCGACGCGCTTTGATCTCAAGAGCCGGGAGGTTTCCGGCAACTTTGAGTGGCTGGCCGGCGGTGCTGGCAAACTGACCGGGCGCATCGCGCAGTTTGCGGTGCCCGAAGCGGCAACCTCGCCCACCACGCTACAAGCCCGCGCCAGCGCAATTGTTGAACAACTGCCGGCGCTGGATATCACCGTGGATCATCTGTCGTTCAAAAATCGCGACCTGGGTACGGTACGCATCGCCGCAGAAAATCGTGAGGGTTACTGGAACTCGAAGGTGGACGTCAGCAACGAGGATGGCACGCTTGAGGTCATCGGCCGCTGGCGCCCCAATCCGAACCAGCCTGATACCCGGATGGAAATCAAGCTGAACGCGAAAAATCTCGAGAATCAACTGGCGCGATTTGGTTACCCGGAAGCCATGCGTCGCGGCAGCGCAAATGCCAGTGGCACCCTGTCATGGAGCGGAACACCCTTCAGCATTGATTACCCGACGCTGAACGGCAATCTCACGCTGGAAGCGGCCAGTGGGCAGTTTCGCAAACTCGAACCCGGTGTCGGGCGCTTGCTGGGCATCTTGAGTTTGCAGTCGCTACCGCGCCGCATTACGCTCGATTTTCGCGATATCTTCAGTGAAGGTTTTGCCTTTGACAACATTGACGGAAAATTTGCCGTCGCCCGTGGTGTGATGGAAACCAGCGATTTACAAATCAACGGGCCGTCGGCCAAGGTGCTGATGAGCGGTTCGGTAAATCTGGGGAACGAAACCCAGAATCTCAAAGTCAATGTGCAGCCGGCCGTCGGTGAAAGCATCGCGGTCGGTGCCATGATCGCCAATCCCGTCGCCGGCGCAATCGCGTGGGTCGCACAAAAACTGCTCAAAAACCCGCTCGACAAGGCGTTTGCCTTTGACTACACGATTACGGGAAGCTGGGCCGATCCAAAAGTGGAAAAAGTCGGTCAGGCACCCGCGGCAAAAGTTGAGCCAAAGAAATGAGCCAGCGCCCGGATCGACTCAAAATTACCGCGGTACAAATGATCTCGGGGCCAGAACTGGCACCCAATCTCGACACCGCGGCGCGCCTCATCGCCGAGGCCGCCGCCGCCGGCGCGCAGTTGGTGGCGCTGCCAGAATATTTTCCGCTGATCGGTGCCAGCGATAACGCCCGCCTCGCCGCCCGAGAAGTCGACGGCCAGGGTACGGTGCAAACCTTTCTTGCCGAGGCGGCGCGTCGCCATGGGGTCTGGCTCGTTGGCGGCTCGATTCCGTTGGAGGCCAATGCCGCCAACAAAGTGCGCAACAGCTGCCTGATCTACGACCCACAAGGTGAGCGCGTTGCGCGCTATGACAAAATTCATTTATTCAGCTTCACCAAAGACGCCGAATCCTACGATGAATCGCTGACCATCGAAGCCGGCAGCGATATCGTTGTTGTGCAATTGGGCGGGTTAGGTGGGTTACGCGTCGGACTTGCCATTTGCTACGACCTGCGTTTTCCCGAACTGTTTCGTCGCATGGCGCAGATGCCCAATCCGGTTGATCTTTTGGTGGTCCCCGCCGCATTCACCGAAACCACCGGCCGCGCGCACTGGGAATTATTGTTGCGCGCACGCGCCGTTGAAAACCAGTGTTATGTTCTGGCTGCGGCACAAGGCGGCCGCCACCCCACCGGGCGCATGACCCATGGCAACAGCATGGTGATTGACCCGTGGGGCGAAATCATTGCGCGCATGGACAAGGGCGAAGGTATCGTAAGTGCTGAACTTGATCCGCAACAAATTGTCGACATCAGAAGTAGCCTGCCTGCCTTGCGCCACCGGATTCTTTGAGGAAAACCATGACCCACGCCCACGACCAGATCGCCGAAAAGACCCTGCTGACCGCGCACGGACTTTCACCTCACTCACTGGAGACCGTATTCGGGCAGTTGTTCGGTCATCATGTCGATTACGCCGACCTGTATTTTCAGCATGCCCGCTCCGAAGCTTGGAGTCTTGAAGAAGGCATCGTCAAATCCGGCAGCTTCAACATCGAGCAGGGCGTTGGCGTGCGCGCCATCTCGGGCGAAAAAACCGCCTTTGCCTATTCAGACGACATCAGCATGACGGCACTGCAGGCCGCCGCGACCACCACCCGTGCGATTGCCAATGCCACCGGTGCCGGCGCGGCACGTCAATCCACCCTGCCGAAACACTGGGCTGCACCCACAATTCTTTACGGTGGCGACAACCCGATTGCCTCACTCGAAGATGCCGCCAAGGTCAAACTGCTGGAGCGCCTCGAAACCATGGCGCGCGCCGAAGACCCGCGCGTCACGGAAGTCATGGCGCACATTGCCGGCACCTGGGAAGTCGTGCTCGTCGCGCGCTCGGATGGCCGGATGGCAACCGACGTGCGCCCCCTGGTGCGGGTGTCGCTCAATGTCATCATGGAACACGGCAAAGGTGCCAAACGTCGCCGCGAGCAGGGATCATCCGGTGGCGGCGGGCGCTATGACTACAGCTATTTCACCGACGACATTCTGCGCGACTACGCCAAAAAAGCCGTGCATCAGGCCAGCGTGAACCTCGCCGCCAAGCCCGCACCCGCCGGCGAAATGACCGTTGTGCTTGGCCCCGGTTGGCCGGGCATTCTGCTGCACGAAGCCGTTGGGCACGGTCTTGAAGGCGACTTCAATCGCAAAGGCAGTTCGACTTTCGCTGGGCGCATCGGCCAGCGTGTCGCCGCCAAGGGCGTCACCGTGGTGGATGACGGCACCATCCCTGACCGGCGCGGCTCGTTGTCCATTGACGACGAGGGCAACCCGACGCGGCGCACGGTGTTGATTGAAGATGGCATTCTCGTCGGCTACCTGCAAGATTCTCTCAATGCGCGCCTGATGGGCGTGCTGCCCACCGGTAACGGACGACGCGAATCCTTCGCCCACCTGCCGCTGCCACGCATGACCAACACCATGATGCTGGCCGGCAACCACGATCCGGCTGAGATCATCAAGTCAGTCAAAAAGGGTTTGTATGCGGCCAACTTCGGCGGCGGTCAGGTCGACATCACCAGCGGCAAATTCGTCTTCTCAACCGCCGAAGCCTATTTGATCGAAAACGGAAAAATCACCACGCCGGTCAAGGGCGCCACACTGATCGGCAACGGCCCCGAGGCCATGATGCGGGTGTCGATGATCGGCAACGACATGGCGCTGGATTCGGGCGTCGGCACCTGCGGCAAAGAAGGCCAGAGCGTCCCGGTCGGCGTCGGTCAGCCGACGCTGCGTATCGATGGATTAACGGTGGGCGGCACGGGCTGACCACGGGCTGACGATGCCGCCTTGCGGCGTTTAGCCAAACGTCGCGGTCAACTTATTGGCGCGGGTCAGCGAATGCGTCAGTTTTTCAATGACCATGTGATCGAAGCGCATCGCCAACCCGGGCATGCGCGCACGCATCGTCTGCAACGCGTCCTTGTGCAGCACATAGACACGCGAATCCACCACGGCACAGATCGAGGCAGTACGCGCTTCGCCCGAATAAAATGCCATCTCGCCCATCATGGCGCCTTCGCTCACCCTGGCCAGCCGGCGATCCGAAGCCACTGCCGCACGCTTCACCACATCGAAGCAGCCGCTATCGACAAAATAGATCGCATCGGAGAATTCTCCATCCCGGCACAGCACTGCATCCTTGCCAATGGATTTTGCTTCGCAGTAACTGCGGAACGCTTCCCGATCCTCGGCCGCATCAAGAAACGCAAAGCAGTCCGCTGTGACCGCTGACATTCCCAGGCGTCCGAGAAGGTGCTCCTCCGCCGTTTCCAGGGCATGATCCAGCGAGGGGAAATAGCTGACGCCACCGTCACCACCGTCGCCACTGTTACCACTGCTACCACTGCTACCCGATTCGGCGGAAATGGATTGCAGCGCATCCCGGTTGCCCGCCGAATAGACGAAATAGAAGCGCAACGGCCGGTCACGATAGCGGCGCAGAATCCGCTGGAATACGCCAATGGCCGAGCGATCAATGCCGCTCACGCCCGTGAAATCCAGCACGATGCCTTCCAGCGCGTCGATATTCATTTCCTGAAACACCATATCGATCTTGCTGGCGGAGCCGAAGAACATGTATCCCTGCAGCCGATAAATAATGGTCTTCTCGCCATGCACGCCGAGCAGTTCGGCCGCATGCCCGAGACGTACCACCGAACTCGACAGCAATGACAGATTCGTGGTCAGGCTTGCCAGCGGAACGCGGCTGTAGGTCAGGACAAAGATCATGCAGGAGATAAGCACTCCGGCAACAAACCCGATCAGGTAACCATAGTTGGCGACCAGCACCACGATCAGGAGAATCTGCATGATCTCGTCGCGGGATGTCACTTTGCGCTGATCCCAAAGCCACTGCTTGAGCATGTTCAGCCCCAGGTACAGCACCAGCCCCCCCAGCGCAGCCTTCGGCACATGACCAATGGCACCGCCCGCGCCCATCAGGATGGCGATACATATCATCGCCGCGACGACACCCGAGAGCCCGCCCCCGCCTGCCGCCTTGTTCAGCGAGGTTCGTCCGATCGAGATCACGCCGACAAATCCGCCCAGCAGCGCAGCGACACCAGTAGAGGCCGCGTGCGCATTGAGCACCCGGTTCAAGTCGAATTCCCGGCGAAAACTCAGCTCCAGGCTGGCCAATGAGAGCAGTATCGTCAGCAGACCGACAAAACTGACCACCAGCATGGACGGTAACGCACCGAGCAGTACCCGCACATCGTCCCACTGCAAGGCCACATCCCATGGCGCTTGCCACGAAACGCCCTGCAAACCGGCGAACATCCAGACCTCACGCTGGCAGGCGGCCGCACTGCAAACGCCACTGAACAGAAAGAGATTGACGATGACGGTTGCAACCAGAATGACCAGCGGGATCAAGATCGAACCGGACACGCGCGACGCCAGCCCATACAACGCCACAACGATCCCCAGTGCGAACAGGAGTTCCGGTCGCTGTGGATTGCTCAGCAGTGCTTCCAGTCCCGGGATACTCAACGGTGTTCCGGTCACGATGTTCAGGGCACCGCTACACATCAGCCATCCGGTCGATGCTAAAAATCCGGCCATGACGGAAAACGGAATGTAACGAACCAGTCCGGCGAGTTTGAAGCGTGCCGTCGCATAAAAGGCCAGGGCGCAGACCATCGAAGTCAGGAAAAGCGTGGCCAAGGCCAGGCCGAATGTACGCTGTTCTGGCAAGCCCAACGATGTGAGCACCGATAACATCGCCGCCAACACGGAGATGGTATTGGAATCCGGGCCGCAAATGAAGGTACGTTCCTCCGACCACAGGCCAAACAGCGCGCCGATCCCGGCTGTCACCAAGGCCGCGGCAATACCATAGCCGACATAGGTGGTGAGCGAACCCGAAAACAGCAGCGCACCATAGGAGACGGCGTAGATCACCGCACTCAGGCCGACGATGCCGCCGGCCGAGACCTGCCGCGCTACCGTGGCAAAATTCACGCTCACCGTGTCAAGCGGCGAAAAAGTCAATGACAGCCAAGGCAAGCGCGTCGTTGGAGTCAACGAACAATGCGGGGGTTTCGCGGTACTGCCGGCGCATGCCGATGGGAATTTCGGTGCAGCCCAGAATGATGATCTCGGCGCCGCGTGCGCGCAGCCGGCTCGCCGCTTCGCGGAATACATCCTCCGCCTCGTCCAGCCGATTGGCCTTGATCATGGCGATGGCCGGCGAAACCAGGGTATGAAACTCGTCCTCCGAGGGTGCAACCACCGCATAGCCCATCGCCGCGAGCGTATCGCGGTAAATGCCCATCTGATGCGTGCCGAATGTCGACAGAACACCAACGGTTTTGGCATCGGGTTGCTTTTTACGCACCTGCTCCGCACTGGCTTTGACGATGTGAAACACCGGTACGGATGATGCAGCGCTCAGTTCGTCATACCAGCAATGGGCACTATTGCAGGGAATGCAGATCGCCTTGACGCCCGCCTGATTGAGGAGCGTGATGCCGGCCAGCAGCTTCGGTAGCGGCGAGGGGCCGGTACCGACGATGCTGGCCGTCCGATCCGGCGTGGTGCAGTCGCCATAGACAATGACCGGAACGTGATCCTGGTCAACAAGCGCCGGCGAATTCTCGACCAGCTTGCCGAGAAAATCCGCCGTCGCCAAGGGTCCCATTCCCCCCAGTACGCCGAGAAACCCATCCATCAAGAATTGCTCCCCGTGAAGTACTTAGAGACGAATTTTCCGGCTGGCTCAGGACGCCGAAAAACCGGGATTGCGTTTAAGCGGAAAGCCGCTTGACCAGCGCTGCCGTAAATTCCTTCGTCGTCGCCTTGCCGCCCAGATCGCCGGTACGGATATTGTCGGTGTTCAGCACCAGATCAATGTCACGGCGCAGGCGCGTCGCCTTTTCGGGCAGACCCACATGGTCGAGCATCATGGCCGCCGCCAGCATCAGGGCGATCGGATTGGCAATGCCTTTGCCGGCGATGTCCGGTGCCGAGCCATGCACGGCCTCGAAAATTGCGGCCTTCTCGCCAATGTTCGCACCCGGAGCCATACCCAGGCCGCCGACCAGACCGGCGATTTCGTCGGACAAAATATCGCCGAACAAATTGGTGGTCACCAGCACATCGAACTGCCACGGATTCATCACCAACTTCATGGCGCAGGCATCGACGATGATCTCGTCCATGATGACCTTGTCTTTGTATTCGGCCTCATGAATTTCGCGCGCGGTCTCCAGAAAAATCCCGGTCAGCGCCTTCATGATGTTGGCCTTGTGCACTACCGTCACCTTCTTGCGGCCATGCGCAACCGCATACTCAAAAGCAAAGCGCACGATGCGGCGGCAGCCCTGACGGGTGTTGATGCCGGTGGACATCCCCACAGCATGCGGATCACCGTCAATCGGAATGAAGTGCTCGTAGCCCATATACAAACCTTCATTGTTCTCGCGCACCATCACCAGATCAATTTTGTCATAGCGGCCGCCGGGAATAATGGTCAGCGCCGGGCGCAGATTGGCGTAGAGCTTGAATTCTTCGCGCAGGCGCACGTTCGACGAACGGTAACCGCCGCCAATCGGTGTCTCCAGCGGGCCCTTCAGGGCAAGGCCGTGCTTGCGGATGCTTTCCACACACGCCGGCGGCAGCGGGTCGCCGCAGGCTGTCACGCCGCCCATGCCGGCGACCTGATGATCCCACTCAAACGGGGCATTCAGGGCAGCCAGTGCCGCGAGCGTCGCTTCGGTAATCTCGGGGCCGACGCCATCGCCGGGAATCAATGTTGCGGGAATCATTTTGGTCGAACTCATGATGTTTTCTCCGGTTTTTTTAGAAGAGGGCGCATTCTACTAGCCACGGATGGCGGTAGGGTCATCAAAGCGGTAACCCAGCGCGGAGACTTCCTGTTGAATCGCCGCCATCGCACCGGGAACCTGCACCGGCACTCCGCGCACCCCAAGCTCAATGTGGCGATGCAGCGTTTCAGAACCAAGGAAGGGCAGGCTGAACACCTTGACGCCGGGATATTCGTTCTCGATGCGTCGCATGAGTGGCGTCAGCACGCTTTCGATACCCTCCCAGACGAGGATGGAATCCTCCGCACTGGGTTGGCGATTGAAACGGTCGGCGTATCGGGTGTCGAGAACCCACTCAACCATCGGCCACGCCATCTGCGGAAAACCGGGAACAAAATGATGATCACCCACGGAGAAACCGGGGATGCGATTAAACGGATTGGGAATGATGTGACTGCCGGCCGGGAAGCGCCCCATGCCTAGTGAATCTTCGGTGACCTCACGGTTAAGCGCGACAAAGCGGGCGCGAATTTCGCGTTCGGCTTCAGGGTGCAGAACCAGTTCCACATCCAGCGCGGCCGCGGCGGACTGACGCGTGTGATCGTCTGGCGTGTTGCCAATGCCGCCGAATGAAAACACCAGATCGGAGCTCGCCAGACTGCGACGCAGGGTGTCCGTCAAACGCTGACGGTCATCGCCAAGATACAGCGCCCAATCGAGCGCCATGCCACGGGCAGCGAGAATGTCGACAATTTTTGCAAAGTGCTTGTCCTGCCGTTTGCCGCGCGTGATCTCGTCGCCAATGATGAGTGCGCCCACGCCGGATGATGAATTCATAGTTCGATACCCTGTTCGCGCCGCTGCCGGCGCAGTGCTGCAAGCCCAAGATGAACAAACAGCAGTGCCGTGAAAGCGGGCGCTAGCAACTGCACCAGCGGTATTCCGGCAGTCAGTGCCGATACCGCAGCCGCTGCATAAAATTGCGCACGTCGCGTCTGGATAATCTGTGTCAGTTCGGCGCGCGTCGCGTGATCGGCCAGCGCATCAAAGCGGAAGGTGCGTTGATTGAGCCACGTCGTCCACACAAACGGCAGCACCAGCACCACACCGGGAATCAGCAGTAGCGGCAGCGTTAGCAAACCACCGACCAGAAAGACTGCGGCCGCCCCCAGCGTCGTGCCCAGGCTTCCCCAGAACACATTTTCGCCATGGCGGCCAAGATCGGGGTAATCGCGCCGCGCCACAATATCGAGCATACGCGGCAGTGCAATCACGGCCACCAACAGCAGTGCCGTCATGTAGCTTGCAATCGCAAAAGCGGCCAGCGCGAGGAACACGGCGGCCCAATGTGAAATCCATTCCCAGCCCGACCACGGTAACTGCGGCACAATGCTGGCAGCCACAGCAAGCGCCTGCGACCAGACCGAAAACGCCACCACGCCCCACAGCAGCACCGCCACCAAAGGAGGCCATAGCGCATGCCAGAGCAGTTCTGGCCGTGTGACATCGCGCGCCGCCTTGCTGATCGCGGCCAATAGTTCTGCAAAACCCATCATCCGCGTTTCCGTTCCATAATTGTCTGACCGTTCGGATTTCGTGATGAATATGCTACCAGTTCGCAGCGGTCGCCTCCTTTCAGGCGCGCGACGGATTAGTGAACCACATACGCCACCCCCGCACTAAAATTGATCCATCGGCTGCTCTGCCGTTCTGTTTTCGGAGATTTACCTGATGAAATCGACTCTGCGCCTGAATTTGCGCCCATTATTTTTTGCGTTGCTGGTCGCGCCCGTGTTGTCCACCGCATCGGCGGCCACGGTTTCCTGCCCCGATCTGAGCAAAGCGACTCAAGTCGCTACCTGTCCGGCCGAAGAGGAGCTGAAGTACACATTCACCGGCTATTGCAGCGACAGCAATCAGGCATATCGAGGTGAAACCGATGTCTGCACGGATTACACGCTCTATCGAAAATTGAAGAATGTCGCACTATGGGAATCGGGCGATGGCGCGTTCAGTGCCTATGTCTCCTGCGACCTGCCTGCTGATAAAGTCAAAGACACCAAGGCCTCCGCGATCAAGATCCGCAAGCAAGGGAAGATGACGCATGTGGTTTGCAGCTATGGCGACGATGTTAATTTCACCTACCGAACCCGAGCCGCGTGCGCGGTAAAAGCCAGCAATTGCACGACGGATTCCGCAGCCTGTGAAGCAAGCTGCGACTGAGGACAAGGCCTTGCCACGCCACAATATTTTGTGTTGAATGAGACGTCATGGCCGAGAGCAAAAAATACGAAATCGAAGTGTTGGTGGCAAGCCATTACATTTCCGAACAATCCGATACGGCGATCAACCGTCACGTTTTTAGCTATTCGGTGACCCTGCGAAATGTTGGCAACGTGCCCGCACAACTGATCTCACGCCACTGGATCATCACCGATGCCGAAAACCGGGTTCAGGAGGTTCGTGGGCTCGGCGTGGTGGGGCATCAACCGCTGCTGAAGCCGGGGCAAAGTTTTGAATACAGCAGCGGCTGCCAGTTGGCGACCGCAGTCGGTACGATGAAGGGTTGTTATCAGATGACGGCGGAGGATGGTGTCCAGTTTGACGCGCCGATCCCGGAGTTCGTGCTTTCCATGCCGCGGGTTCTGCACTGAGCCTCAAACATAGCTACACGCTCGTGGCGCCGTTCTACGACGTCGCTTTGGCTGTTGCTACGCGTGCGGCGCGGCGACGCAGCCTGATTGCGCTGGCCGATCAGGCGCCACGCGAGGTGTTGCTGCTGGGGGTCGGAACGGGGCTTGACCTGCCCTATCTGCCAGCGCAACACCGCTATGTCGGTCTTGATCTCACGGCGGCCATGCTGCGCCGCGCACGGCCGCGCACGGCCGGATTGAATTTTTCAGCCCTGCGCGGTGATGCACAGCGGTTGCCGTTTGCTGATGGCAGCTTCGATGTTGCCGTGCTGCATCTGATTCTCGCGGTGGTGCCCGAGCCGGCTCTGTGTCTGGCGGAGGCTGCCCGGGTACTTCGCCCCGGTGGTTGCCTGTTGGTGTTCGACAAGTTTCTGCGGCGCGGCGAAGGCGGCTGGAAGCGTTGGCTGAATCCGCTGACGCGGCATATTGCGACGCGTCTGGATGTGGTGTTCGAAGACGTGCATGCCGGCGTGGCCGGGCTGACGCTGGTCTCGAACCAGCCTGCGCTGGCCTCAGGTTGGTTTCGGCTGATCCGTTTGCGGAAATCGTCGACCGAGGCTGCGCGCTGAACGCTGCAAACGAAGGCGCGCAGGCTTGACCGGCGCTACCCGTTCTCGTTAGAATATCCCGAGTAATTTTATCAACTATTATTTCTGCAAATCAATTTGACGAGGCGAGCCATGGATATCAAACAGAAAATTCACGAAACCGTGACCGGTAATCCGGTAGTGCTTTACATGAAAGGCAACGCCGATTTTCCACAGTGCGGGTTTTCGGCGCGCGCTGTACAGATCCTTCGCGCATGCGGCGTCAAAGAGCTCGTGACCGTGGATGTGCTCGCTGATCCGGAAGTTCGTCAGGGCGTGAAGGATTACGCGAACTGGCCGACGGTGCCGCAACTTTATATCGCTGGCGAGTTCGTCGGTGGCAGTGACATCATGACCGAGATGTATCAGGCGGGTGAGTTACAAAAACAGCTTGAGCCTATCGTCAATGCTGGCTGAATTCGCAAGCTAAATACGCGGCCTGATTTGTTTTACAACGATGCCAGTTTGGAGTTGGCATCGGACAGGCGATTCGCCATGACGTCCAGAAAGCCCTGAAAGAAATGCATCCGGCAGACGTCGGATGCATGCATCAACGCCTGCGCAGAAATAGTCACGACGCGCGATGCGGTGAGGGCGATGACATCAGCACCGCGATCATGACCGCCACGCCGGATGATGGCCATTTCGCCGAAGCATTCGCCGGGATTCAGGGTGCCCAGTGAGCGTCCTTTTTTGGCTACGTTCAGTTCGCCTTCGAGCAGAAAAGCGAAAAAGTCGCCGCGCTCGCCGTCGCGCATGATGACGGTATCCGGGGCAACGTCTTCCCAGCGCGAAAAGCGCACGACTTCCCACAATTCGACGTCTGAAAACTCGCCAAAGAAACGCAGTGCGCGCAGTGCTTCAAATTTTTCGCTATCGGGAAAATCCTGCCGTCGTGCCAGAAGTTGCTTGTTGCGAAATGATTGTGCGAGATCATGGGAGAACTCTTCCCAGCTCTGGTAGCGCGCCTCGATTTCTTTTTGCATGGCGCGGGCTACGACGGCATCCAGACTGGTGGGCATGTCGGCGCGAAAGGTGGAAGGCGGCGGCGGGTCGGTATTGCAGATCTGGTAGATCATGCCGTAGTTCGAGGTGGCCTGAAATGGCAGTCGCCCGGTCAGCAATTGGTACATCACCACACCCAGCGAATAGATGTCGGTCTGATGGTCCAGCGAGAGGTCGCGAACCTGTTGCGGCGACATGTAGGCGGGTGAGCCGACACCGGCTACCTGCGTGCGGGTTTGATCGCCGCCACTCATCAGCGCCGCGCCAAAGTCAGAAATCTTGATGTCGCCGCCGCCTTTCTGGCCGGCATCGTCTTCTTTGGACAGCAGAATGTTGGCCGGTTTGATGTCGCGGTGCGTAATGCCGGCGCGGTATGCATAGTCGAGTGCACGGGTGCATTTGAAGATCATCTCGACCAGGCGGTCGACGGGCAATAACGTGCTGGGCGTGCAGAATGGTTCCAGGGTGCCGCCCGGTACATATTCCATGACGATATAGCTTTGTTCTTCGTCGAGCACCGCATCAAAGATCTGCACGATGTGCGGATGGTTCAGTTTTCCGGCCAGCGAGGCTTCTGTTAGCAGCAGATGCCGGTAGAGCCGGCCGCGTTCCTTGTCGCGCAATACCTCGGGGAAGATGGCTTTGACGGCCACTTCGCGCCCGGAGAAGGGGTCGAACCCCAGATAAACCGTGGACGTGGCACCTTCACCGAGTTTCTTGCGGATTTCGTACTTGCCGATGCGTTCTGGCAGCGCCATGTGTGGATTTACAACCGCGCGCGTGAGCGCACGATCGCTGCGCGTACTTGGTTGGGTGCCGTGCCGCCCAGATGGTCACGAGCCGCCAGCGAGCCGGCAACGGTGAGCACTGAATGCACATCGTCGGCAATCAACGGTGAAAACTCACGCAGTGCGTCGACCGACAGATCGGCCAGATCGCAGCCGCGTATTTCACAGGCGCGCACTGCCCGCGCAACCGCTTCGTGAGCGTCACGGAACGGCAGACCTTTCTTGACGAGATAGTCCGCCAGATCGGTGGCGGTGGCATAGCCCTGACGCAACGCAGCCGCCATGGCTTCGGGTTTGACGCGGATGCCCGGCACCAGTTCGGCAAAAATACGCAGGGTATCCATCAGCGTATCGGCGGTGTCGAACAGGGGCTCTTTGTCTTCCTGATTGTCTTTGTTATAGGCCAGCGGCTGACCCTTCATGAGCGTGAGCAACCCCATCAGGTGGCCGAAAACGCGACCGGTTTTCCCGCGCGCAAGTTCGGGGACGTCGGGGTTTTTTTTCTGCGGCATGATCGAGGAGCCGGTGCAAAAACGGTCGGCGAGATCAATGAAGCCGACGCGTGGGCTCATCCATAAAATCAACTCTTCCGAGAAGCGCGAGATATGCGTCATCACCAGTGCCGCAGCGCCGCAGAACTCAATCGCAAAGTCGCGGTCGGATACGGCGTCGAGCGAGTTTTCGCAAACGCTTTCGAATCCAAGTTCGTGCGCCACACTTTCGCGGTCGATCGGAAAGGTGGTTCCGGCCAGAGCCGCGGCACCCAGCGGCAGGCGGTTGACGCGCTTGCGGCAGTCGGCAAAACGCTCGCGGTCACGACGCAGCATTTCAAAATATGCCAGCAGATGATGGCCGAAGGTCACCGGCTGGGCGACTTGCAGATGGGTGAATCCGGGCAGCGGCGTGTCAGCGTGTGCTTCGGCCATATTGAGCAGCGCCGCTTGCATGGCGCGCAGCAAACCATCAATTTCGTCGATGGAATCACGCAGCCAGAGCCGGATATCGGTGGCGACCTGATCGTTGCGTGAACGCCCGGTGTGCAAGCGCTTGCCGGCATCACCGACGAGCGCCGTCAGACGTTTTTCGATATTGAGATGAACGTCTTCGTCATCAAGGTTCCAGTGGAAGGTGCCGGCTTCAATTTCATTTGTAATGCTTGCCATGCCGGACTCGATGGCGGCGAGATCAGCTGCGGCCAGAATGCCCTGACGCGCGAGCATGCGGGCGTGGGCGAGCGAACCGCGAATGTCCTGACGCCACATGCGCCGGTCGAAGAACACGGAGGCGGTGTAACGTTTGACGAGATCGGAAACGGGTTCCGCAAAGCGTCCTGACCAGATTTTGTCGGACGCGGAAGTGATGGATTCGGTCATGGTCTATCGGTTGTTGCGGTTATAAAAATGCTTGAAAATCAATGCATACAGACGGTTGGTTCAAGTGTTTAGTATAAGGTAAAAGAAAGTGCAGACCATGCCGGCGCGTTGAAATCGATTTGTGGCGGTTATTGTCTGGCACGGATTTATTGACGCCAGCGACCACGCCGCCTAACATCGCTCTTTTATCAACTTCCTGCATTCAACGTGGATTTTGCCAATCTGTATGCTCCGATCGATGCCGACATGCGCGCGGTCGATGCGGTTGTTCGCGCCCGCCTGCATTCCGAGGTCGTTTTGGTACGGCAGGTTGCCGAGTACATCATTTCGGCCGGCGGCAAGCGCATGCGTCCGGCATTGGTGCTGCTTTCTGCGGGAGCCTGCGGCTATCAGGGCACGCATCACCATGCGCTGGCGGCGGTGGTCGAGTTCATTCATACCGCCACGCTGCTGCATGATGATGTAGTGGATGAATCGGCTTTGCGCCGTGGTCGCGATACCGCCAACGCCGTATTTGGCAATGCCGCCAGTGTTCTGGTGGGTGATTTTTTGTACTCCCGCGCCTTTCAGATGATGGTCGGTGTGGGCAGCATGCGCGTGATGCAGGTGCTGGCCGATGCCACCAACGTCATTGCTGAAGGTGAAGTGCTGCAACTCATGAACTGCCGCAACGCTGATATTTCGGTGGATGACTACCTACAGGTGATCCGTTACAAAACAGCCAAGCTGTTTGAAGCGGCGGGTCGGCTGGGTGCGATTCTCGGCGGCACTGATTCAGTGACCGAAGACGCCATGGCCTTGTATGGCATGCACATTGGCACTGCCTTTCAGTTGATTGACGACGTGCTCGACTATTCTGGTGTGGAAGCCGAAACCGGCAAGCATCTGGGTGACGATCTGGCTGAAGGCAAGCCGACGCTGCCGCTCATTCATGTGATACAGCATGGCGAGCCCGAGCAGGCCAGATTGGTGCGCGACGCCATCGAAAATGCAAATCGGGAAGCCTTTCCGGCCGTCTTGTTGGCGGTGCGCAACGGTGGTGCGCTAGAGCGCGCACGCAGTCACGGCGTGGCCGAGGCCGAGGCCGCAAAGGACGCGCTGAAAGCGGTGCCGGATTCAACATTCAAGGAAACGCTGCTACAATTGGCAGACTTTGCGGTGCAACGAAGTTTCTGATCGCTGCAGCGCCTGCAAGGACGATTTATCGGGCTGACGTTGTAAGTTGTATGAAGCACAAGCCCGCTCCCGTATCCTCCTTGTCACCCACTTGCCATCGGGGCGTAGCTCAGCCTGGTAGAGTACTGCGTTCGGGACGCAGGAGTCGGAGGTTCGAATCCTCTCGCCCCGACCAAATATCAAGGGTTTCCATGGATGTGGTTACCAACGCTGGTTACCATTTTCACTGTCCCAAAATTGCCCCGGGTAGTCCCGGCCTCAGGTTGAGCAGGATCGTCGTACAGATACGAAGTCATCAATGTCATGAACGATCTGTTTAGCTCTGCACCCCATGCACCACTTGCCGAGCAGATGCGGCCGCACACGCTTGATGCGGTGCTTGGTCAGCGCCACCTGCTCGGTGAAGGCAAGCCGTTACGTCTCGCCTTTGAATCCGGCACGCCGCATTCGATGATTCTGTGGGGGCCGCCGGGGGTGGGCAAGACCACGTTGGCACGGTTGATGGCCGACAGTTTCGATGCCGCATTCGTTGCGCTGTCGGCCGTGTTTTCCGGCGTCAAGGATATCCGCGAGGCGATGCAGCAGGCCGAAATCACTGCGCAGCAGGGGCGGCGCACCATTCTTTTTGTGGATGAAGTGCATCGTTTCAACAAGGCGCAGCAGGATGCTTTCCTGCCCTATGTTGAGCGCGGCACGGTGACTTTTATCGGTGCGACGACCGAAAATCCGTCGTTCGAGGTCAATTCGGCGTTGTTGTCGCGTGCTGCCGTGTATGTATTGAAAAGCCTTGACGACACTGAGCTGGGTGCGTTGTTCGACCGCGCCTGCAACCACGCCTTGCACGATCTGGAATTCGAACCGGCGGCGCGCGAGCGTCTGGTGGGCTATGCCGATGGCGATGCGCGACGCTTGCTCAATGTGCTGGAAACCGTGCGCACGGCCATGCACACCGCCCATTGCCGTATCGCCAGCGTCGACTTTTTAGAGCAGACGCTGGCGGCCGATCTGCGCCGCTTTGATAAAGGCGGCGACGCTTTCTACGATCAGATTTCAGCGCTGCACAAGTCAGTGCGTGGTTCAAACCCGGACGCTGCGCTGTATTGGCTGATCCGTATGCTCGATGGCGGGGCTGATCCGCTTTACATGGGGCGGCGCATTGTGCGCATGGCGATTGAAGATATCGGGTTGGCCGACCCGCGCGCGCACGACATTGCGTTGAATGCATGCGCTACTTACGAACGACTCGGCAGTCCGGAGGGGGAACTGGCGTTGGCGAATGCGGTGATTTATCTGGCTGTCGCTGCCAAATCGAACGCCAGTTACAACGCCTATAATGCCGCGCGCGCCTTTGTCGCCAAGGACAAGAGCCGCCCGGTGCCCGAGCATCTGCGCAATGCCCCGACAAAACTCATGAAAGACCTTGGTTTTGGTGCCGAATATCGTTACGCCCATCACGAATCCGAAGCCTATGCCGCTGGCGAAAATTACTTCCCCGACGACATGCCGGCCGTGCGCTGGTACGAACCGGTGCCGCGCGGGCTGGAACAAAAGATTGCCGAAAAACTGGCGCATCTGCGTGATCTTGACGCAACTGCGAAGACTCAACGTTAGGACAGACTCATGCTCGACATCCACCTCCTTCGCACTAATCTTCCCTTTGTCGCCGAGCGTCTTGCTGCGCGCGGGGTAAGTCTCGATACCGCGACGTTCGAAGCGCTCGAAGCCGAACGCAAACGTTTGCAAACGCAGACGCAGGATTTGCAGGCGAAGCGCAATACATTGTCGAAGCAGGTTGGCATGTTGAAGGGTAAGGGTGAGGATGCCACCACAGTGTTGGCCGAGGTGGCCGGGTTGGGCGACGAACTCAAGGCATCCGAGACGGCACTGGCCGAATTATTGCCGCGCTTCGATGCCTTTCTTGCCGTCATTCCCAATCTGCCGCACGAGAGTGTACCGGCGGGCAAGGACGAAACCGGCAATGTGGAAGTGCTGCGCTGGGGCACGCCCAAAGCCATTGCCGCACCGCGCGACCACGTTGATCTGGGCAGTGCGCTGGGCGGGCTGGATTTTGAAACGGCGGTCAAAATTACCGGCAGCCGTTTTACCCTGATGAAGGGGCAAATCGCCCGTCTGCATCGTTCGCTGGCGCAGTACATGCTCGACTTGCACACCGCAGAACATGGTTACACAGAGGTGTATGTGCCCTATCTCGTGAATCCGGAAAGCATGTTCGGCACCGGGCAGCTACCCAAGTTTGAAGAGGATTTGTTCCGCGTGCCGCGTTCCGACGGCGGGGCGTTGTATCTGATCCCGACCGCCGAAGTGCCGGTGACCAATATTGTGCGCGGTGAAATTGTGGCGGCCGAAAGTCTGCCGTTGAAGTTTGTTGCCCACACGCCGTGCTTTCGTTCCGAGGCTGGCAGTTATGGCAAGGACACGCGCGGCATGATCCGCCAGCATCAGTTCGACAAGGTGGAACTGGTGCAGATGGTGCGTCCGGAACAATCGTGGGAGGCGCTGGAAGCGCTGACGGGACATGCCGAGGCGGTGTTGCAGCGCCTTGAGCTGCCGTATCGCAAGATGGCCTTATGCACCGGCGATATGGGATTTTCTGCCGCCAAGACTTACGACCTTGAAGTTTGGTTGCCGGCGCAAAATACCTATCGTGAAATTTCGTCGTGCTCGAATTTCGAGGCGTTTCAGGCGCGGCGCATGCAGGCGCGCTACCGTAACGAAAAAAATAAACCCGAATTGCTGCACACGCTGAATGGCTCGGGGCTGGCGGTGGGGCGCACGCTGGTGGCGGTGCTGGAGAATTATCAAAACGCTGATGGCAGCATCACCGTGCCGGCGGTGTTACGCAGTTACATGGGCGGTGTCGAAACAATTAGCGCCGCTTGATCGTTTGCCCCGGTGCATAGAGTGCGATGTGTGCGGGTTCCAGACGTCGCAGAACATCATAGTAGCTGCGAATGTTTTCCACCATGATGACGGCTTCACCACCGCGCGCCCGGCCGCTCTTTAGGCGCGCATAAATTTCTGGCCGCGCCAGGAGCGGCAGCACCTGCTTCATCTCGTACCAGTTATCGGCGTTACGCTTCATGCCTTGCGCAATTGCCCGTGCACCACGGAAGTGACCCATGCCCAGGTTGTAGGCCGACAACGCCAGCCAGAGGCGGTCGGGTTGTGGCGCGGTTGCCGGCACCTGTTCCAGCAATTCGGTTAGATAGCGCGCGCCGGCACGAATGCTTTCGGCGGCGTCAAGGCGGTTGCGAACGCGCAGATGATCGGCCGTGTCTTCGGTCAGCATCATCATGCCACGCACATTGGTGGGCGACGTTGCCAGTGGATCCCATTTCGATTCCTGATAGGCCAGCGCCGCCAGCAGCCGCCAGTCGATCCCCGTCAGTTCTTGTGCCGCATGAAAGTCACGACGAAATGTCGGCAGCGTGAGGTGAATCTGGTCGATAAAGCGCGCCATGCCGGAGGCGTTGATGCGCTTGATATGGCCGAAGTAGCGATCCTGAATGCGCGCCAGCGTGCCGTCTGTGCGGGATTGTTCGATGAAGGCGTCGGCCTGCGCGCGCAAGGTCTTGATGTCATCTGTTTCGTTGTTGCCGAAGGCCCAGGCAAACTCCAGCTTGCCTGGTAGCCGCAGCAGGGCACGCAGGTCGGGGTGAAAGTTTACGGCCAGGTCGAGATGGGTTTCATGCACCGCCACCAGTGTGCCCGGGGTTTCGGCAACCCGTGCCAGCAGGCCAATTTCATCGATACCGGGCACTTCGACGATGAGCGGGCGGAGCTTCTCATCCAGCCCGCGCAGCGTGTCGGCCAACGGTGAACCGGCCACCACCGCTACGGACCGTCCGGTGAGCGTAGATAATTCGGCCGGCGCCAAATGATCGGCATGACCGACCACCACTTGTGTCACGTCGCGGATCGGTGCCGAGTACTGGAGTTGTCCGCTGCCGACCGCCATGGAGGCGGCCATATGCACGCGGCCGGCGACGGCTGCGTCGTGAAGCTGATAAACATCGGCTGCCGTGACGAAGCGCACCTTGTAGTCGAGGGCGTCTGCAAAGGCGGTGACAAGATCATGCTCGAAGCCGCTCAGTTGTTCGCCGTCGCGCTGGAAGAATGCCGGCACCTCACGCACCGCCACCACCAGTACGCCGCTTTGTGCCGGCGGGTCGATTCGCGCACAGGCTGCCAGCATCAGGCCAGCAGCAAACAACAGATACCGCAGGAGTTGACCTGCAAACAGTAACAATTTCAATGCCCTCCGCTAACTGAGGGTCGGCGGGCGCTTCATGCGTATAATGCGCGCCGACGGAGAGGTGGCAGAGTGGTCGAATGTACCTGACTCGAAATCAGGCGATGTCGCAAGGCATCCGTGGGTTCGAATCCCACCCTCTCCGCCATCCGCTGTCCGTCACCCGATTTGCCACACACTTTGCTACATGCTGCTGCTATTTGTTGCTATTGATTGCGCCCCTATTTTAGGGGCTTTTTGTTATGTGCCGCGCCGCGCGTCAAGGGTGTGGCAAGCGGCATAATTCAGTTTTTGCAAAACATCGCAAGTACGCCTATATTCTTACGTTGGAACAAAATGCGACGCTAAAGATCGTTGCGGCCGAGGAGAAAATATGGAACTGTTCTGGCGTATCTACGACTGGAACGAGCGGACCTTCTGGAACACGCTCACCAAAAAACTGTCGAGCTTTTTATTGCTGTTTCTGATCGATCTGGCATACCTGAGCATCTACCTGCAAATGAAAGGCACGGTAGCCGAGGCGGTGCAGAAGGGTCAAGGTACCGCTGCGATGGCCGCGACCGTGAATGCGGCACTCGATCAGGGGCTTGTGCTCATGGTGGTGTTGACCGTTGTCGGCTTGGCTTGGAATGTCTTGCAAATTTTTTATATCCGTCATTTGGTGCTCAAGCCGATACGGATGATTACGACAATTTTTGATGAGATTTCGCGTGGCGAAGGTGACTTTTCGCGTGATCTGCCCACCATCACGCATGACGAGTTGCGGGTGCTGGCCGAGAGCTACAACCGTTTCGCCGACAAGATGAGGCAACTCATCGGCGAGGTGCGCAAGATGAGCGTCGGCATTTCGCGCGAGGCAACGGTGGTCAGAACCACGGTGGCCTCAACCACTAAACGGGCGAACCAGCAGGGCGAAATCGCACAGTCGGTATTCGGTGCCAGCTCCAATGCCACGGATGCTATCCGCGAGGTATCGGCGTCGGCCGATACGATTGCGCATGCGACGGACACCAATCTTCAGACCGCCCGCAATGCGCTCACTGAAATGCATCAAATTGTTCAGGAGGTCGAGAGCGTCAGCAATCGGCTGGCGGGTTTCAATGAAACCGTGACTGATCTGGGACGGCGTTCCGACAGTATTTGCACCATTGCCACGCTCATCAAGGACGTGGCCGACCAGACCAATCTGCTGGCGCTCAATGCGGCCATTGAGGCGGCGCGTGCCGGTGAGCAGGGGCGGGGTTTTGCCGTGGTGGCCGACGAAGTGCGCAAGCTGGCCGAGCGCGTCAATCTGGCGACACAGGAAATTACCGAAAATATCGGCGGCATGACTTTGCTGGTGAAAAGCACCCAGGAAGAAAACGCCAATATCAATGCCGATATCAAGCAGACGCGCAAAGTGGTGGAGCACTCCGCACTTGAATTTCAGCGCATGGTGACCGATTTTGAGCGTACCAGCGATCAGCTGACGAATATCGCGACCTCCATGGAGCAGCTCAATGTCACCAATGAGAGTGTCCATAATGCGGTGAGTCAGTTGCATCAACTGTCCTCCGAGGTTTCGGACAGCATGAATTCTTCGGGGAAATCCACCGAGGCGCTCGCTCAGGCAACCGAAAGCGTGCAGGAACTGGTGTCGCGCTTCAAGATCGGACGGGGTGCCTTTGACTTCAACGTTGATGTGGCACGCGAGTACCGCGATGCCGTGCAGACAAAACTGGCAGCACTGAGCAAAGATGGCAATAACATCTGGGATCAGACCTACCGCCCGATTGCCGGTACCAACCCGCAAAAGTACGACGTCAGCTATCTGCGTGCGTATGAGCGGGAGATTCAGCCGGTGATGGAAGAATATCTTGCCAAGTTGCAGGGTGGGGCTTACACGCTGGCGATCGACACAAAGGGCTACGGTCCGATCCACAACCTCAAGACCTCAAAACCCTTGACCGGCAATTATGCGGCCGACTTGGCGGGCAACCGCACCAAGCGTATCTGGGACGATCCGACCGGACAGCGGTGCGCCAAAAATACGCAGCCGATGCTATTGCAAACCTATGCGCGGGATACCGGTGAAATTCTCTCGGAGATCAATCTTCCGATCATGGTGGACAACAAGATCTGGGGCAACGTGCGCGTCGGGGTTGATAGCTCGGTGCTGCTGAAGTCCTGAGTCAGTGAAGCCCTGAGCCAAGCTTGGCTGGGCGAAATTTCAGCTGAAATTCAGTCCGGTTTGACCTGTTGCAGTTGTCTCAGGCGGTTGCCAAGATCCTGCATGGCCTGATGCGTTTCTTCGCCATTTTCGATCAGTTGCAGCATGTTGCGCGAGAAGGTGCTGATGACGTTGGTCAGCGCACGCTCTTCGGCCTGCGACATCTCCATGTGCGCAAAAATGTGCATCACATCGAGTTCCAGACGCGTCACCAGTTCGGTGCTGGCCGAGCGGTCGCGCAAATAGGTTTCGCGTGCGGCACCGGTCGATGCCGCGATGCGTTCCACAGCTTCGCGAATGCCCGCTTCGGTGCGGCGATTGGCTTCTTC
>CAJAWW010000161.1 GCA_903946745.1 uncultured beta proteobacterium | reverse complement strand
TCCTTCCAGCAAGCCATCGCCACCGCCAACGGCGCGTTTGAGCAAATCGCTCAGGCATCGCAAGCCGCCATGGGCAACGTCAGCGAGATGGCCAAGAAGGCCACGACCACGCGCAAGAAATAAGCTTCACTGCACGCCAATGAAAAACCCGCTGCGGCGGGTTTTTCATTGCTGCATCTTTTGCATCACGCCGATCAAAGTCCGAATCGCTCACCCGCCCCCAGCAGCGTCGCCACCCCAATCACGGCGAAGATCAAGGCCGCAATGCCATGCACCACACGCACCGGGATCAGGTGCGCAATCCGGTCGCCGAGCAAGACCGCCGGCACGTTGGCGATCATCATCCCCAGCGTAGTGCCAGCCACCACCGCGACAAACGCCTGATATTGCGCCGCCAACGCCACCGTGGCGACCTGCGTTTTGTCGCCCATCTCGGCCAGAAAGAAGGCGACCAGCGTGGTGCCGAACACGCCGAGGCGGGCGAGTTTGGCATCGTCTTCCTCAAACTTGTCGGGAATCAGCGTCCAGGCGGCCATGGCGATGAAGGACACACCCAGAACCCAGCGCAGGGTGTGCGGTGTCATCAACGAGGTAATCCACGCACCGAGCGCGCCGGCCATGCCGTGATTTGCCAGCGTTGCCACCAGAATGCCCAGCACAATCGGCAAGGGCTTACGAAACTTGGCGGCGAGAATGAAGGCGAGCAGTTGCGTTTTGTCGCCGATTTCGGCCAGCGCGACGATGCCGGTTGACACGAGAAAAGCTTCCATGTGCGTGGCCTATTCTTCCCAGCGTGCCGCCGCCGAATCGTCGGAATCTCGGGCATCGACCCAGCGGCCGCCGGCCGGGGTGTCTTCCTTCTTCCAGAACGGAGCGCGGGTTTTCAGATAATCCATGATGAATTCGCAGGCGGCAAAGGCGTCGCCGCGATGCGCGGAGGCGACCGCGACGAACACAATGCGCTCACCCGGCAACAGCCGCCCGACCCGATGGATGACGCGTGCGCCGAAAAAACTCCAGCGTGTCGCGGCTTCGGCAACGATGGCTTCGAGCGATTTCTCGGTCATGCCCGGATAGTGCTCAAGCGTCATGGCATGCACCGTATCTACCGTATCCTGAGCGTCGACTTTTACGTTAACAAGTTTTATGTTTTCAAGCTTGTCGGCACGCACCAGCCCGACAAAGCTCGCCACCGCACCCACGTCGTCGCGGCCGGCACTCAGGGCGGCGATTTCAATGCCAACATCGAAATCGGCTTCCTGAACGCTGACGGAAATGTGCGTTGCCATCATCAGCCCCCGGTTACCGGCGGGAAAAATGCGACTTCATCCTCCGCATGTAATGCGGTATCGAATCCAACCATCTGCTGATTGACGGCCACACGCAGATTGCGTGTGCTTGCCAGCGCCGACCACGGCTCGCCGCGTGCGGCCAGATGATCACGCAGCGCCGCCACGCTGGTCACGTCGGTCGGCAACGCCAACGTTTCGGAAGACACACCCAGCGCCTCGCGCAGGCCGGCAAAGAAATAGATTTTCACGCTCATGGTTTTACGATAAAAGTTCGCAGAAGGGGATGAAGCGCACCAAATCGCCAACAGCAATCGTGCAACCGGGCGGATTGTCGATCAGTCCGTCGCTCCAGACGCACGAGGTCAGCACGCCTGAACTCTGGTTGGGAAAGAGTTCCAGATCGCCATCGGCATTGATGCGCGCGCGAATGAATTCACGGCGTGAGTCGCCGCGCCAGTCGAATCCGGCCCGCAGCCTCTGGCCGCGGGGCACGGTCGCAAGCACACCGTGCACGCCTTGCGCCCGGCGAATAAAGGGGCGCACCAGCATCAGAAAGGTGACGAAAGACGACACCGGGTTGCCGGGCAAACCGATGAAGGCGGCTCCGTTTGAATCATTGCGCACGGAGCCAAACGCCAGCGGCTTGCCCGGCTTGATGGCAATCTTCCATAAATCGAGTTTGCCTTCAGCTTCCACCGCCGGCTTGACGTGGTCTTCTTCACCCACCGAGACACCCCCGCTGGTGAGAATCAGATCGTGGCCGGCGACCGCCTCGCGCAGCACCGCGCGCGTGGCATCGAGGCGATCGGGAATGATGCCGAAATCAGATACCTCACAGCCCAAGCCTTGCAGCAAGGCATGAAGCGTCGTGCGGTTGGAGTTGTAGATGCCGCCCGGCTTGAGCGGTTCGCCGGGCATCGCCAGTTCGTCGCCGGTGGAAAACAATGCCACCTTGAGGCGACGGAATACCGTCAAATTTGCAGCACCCACGGACGCGGCCAGCCCCAGTTCCTGCGGCCGCAAACAAGTGCCGGCGGCCAGCACTTCGGCACCCGTTGCGATATCTTCGCCGCGCCGGCGTATCCACTCGCCGGGTTTCGGCACATGATCGACCGTGAGTTTTCCATGCTCGATGGCACACACTTCCTGCATCACCACCGCATCGGCACCGGCCGGTACCGGTGCGCCGGTAAAAATGCGCGCCGCCGTGCCCGCGGCCAGCGTGTGGCCGACGCTGCCGGCGGCTATGCGCTGGGCAATCTCCAGTGTCGCACCCGGGCTGTCCAGATCGGCGCAGCGCACGGCGTAACCATCCATCGACGTATTGTCCAGCGGCGGTACGTCAATCGACGAACGCAAGCCCTGCGCCAACACACGGCCGAGTGCCGCCTGCGTGGGCACCTGTTCGCAGTGCGTCACAGGATGCGCACCGTCGAGCAGACGTTGCAGCGCCTCTTCAAAACTCAGCAGGTTCTTGCTCATCGAAATCCCTGATGACGCAGAATGAAATCGGCCACGGCTTCCGGATCGTTCAGGTCGAGCACCGGCAGGTGCGTCTGCGGCGCGATCCGGTCGATTTCATCGGTGGCTATGGCAACAATGGTTTCGATGCCGGTGCCGGCGATCAAGTCTTTGCCCACGGATGGCCGATGCACTTCCAGCTTGGGGATGGCGGTGCGCTTGAAGCCTTCCACCAGCACCAGATCGCAATCGGAAAATCGTTGCAACTGCTCGTCGAGCGTCGGCTCCGGCGCGCCGCGCATTTCGTGCATCAGCACCCAGCGTTCGTCGGAGACCAGCAACACCTCCGCACACCCGGCCTCGCGCAGGCGGTAGGAATCCTTGCCCGGCCGGTCGAGATCAAAACCGTGGTGCGTATGTTTGACCAGCGACACACGCAGCCCGGTGGCGTTGAAACGCGGGATCAATGCTTCCAGCAAGGTCGTTTTGCCGGCACCGGAATAACCGGTAAAACCAAAAACTTTCATGAGCGTGGCTGAAATCTAGGAAGGGGCGAATTATGCACTGCAAGGGATGGTCAGCACCGGCGCAAAACCCCCACCCGGCGTACGGAAATTGGTGGTCTGCCCCTGCCACAAGCGTGCGGCGATCAGCTGCACATGGCCGTCATAGACGTAATTGCGCAAATCCAGCTTGAGCTCACAGGCGTCGCCGGCCACGTTCAGCGTGCGCGACGAAGGCGGCACCAGCGCCTGCGCGATGTAATTTCCGGCCAGTACGGACTCGAACACGCGCTTGGTCATCTTGTCGCCGCGATACGCGGCCTTGGATCCATAGCCGGCAGCAGGCTTGAAAAAGAGTTGCCGGCGGCGCGCCCACAAGTCGTCGGCATGTTCGGCGGCAACCAGTTCGGTGCGCGGAATTGCCCCGGCCAGCACCCGCCGGGTTGCTTCATCAACGTCCCATTGCATCAACAGCGCATCGTCAGACAGTGCCACCAGATTGCGTTTGTCGGCATACAGGGCATGGGCGTGCGGATGTGGCGTTACCACCACCGCATCGGCCAGCCACGCGGCGCGCAAGGCAGCACTAGCGGACGTTTCGAGGGCAAAGTCGGTGAGCCGGTTATAGACCAGATCAATGCGCGTTTCGCCCTGCCACAGCGCACCGTCACGCGATTGCAGCGCCTGCGGCGGGCAAATCACTGCCGTGATGCCGGCCTGTGCGAACAGACGCTGAAACAGCACGAACTCGGGATACAGATATTGTTCCTGCGGCGTTTCATCAACAATCGCCACGGTGCGTAAAAAGTCGACGCCGGGGACACGGTGCCCACGGAAAAATTCGCGGCGAAACATCGCCAGAAACAGGTGTTCCGGCGACTCGCGGGAAAGATCGCCCGGCAGGTAGGCCCCAACCTCGTCGCAATTGGCTTTCTGCGCCCGCGCCAGCACGGCGTTGAGCAGGCCGCCCCCGGCGTTGGTGTTGATTTCAATGAGTTGCGGCCAGTCTTGCGCGGCCCCCGCGCCCAGATGAAAGTCGTAGCCCAGAAACACGCCCCGCGCCTCCGGCACATGCTGCGCGATCTGCGGCGCATACGCCAGCACATGCGCACGATAGGCCGGCAGCGCCACAACATGTTCCACCGCAGCCACCAGTTCGGCCATGCGTTTTACATGCACGCCGCTCACAAAGGTCACCGAATCCGAAAACAAATGCGGCCGACCGGCCATCACTTCATCATGAAAGCCGGGGCTGACGCGCTCCAGCTCGGCGGCCAGCCGCTGCCGATCCAGCGAGTTGCACTGACAGCCGGCGTTAAGTTGCTCGGCGAGTCGGATGCAACGGTGCTCAGTGATATGTTCAACCATGATCTAATTTTACCGGCGCAGCAAAAAACGCCTCGACATCGGCAATGTCCTTGGTGCGGCGCATGGGCGGCAGCGAACGCCAGATGGCCTTGCCGTAAGGCTTGCCGAGCATGCGCGGGTCACAAATCATCAGCACGCCGCGATCTTCCTCGTCGCGGATCAGCCGCCCGGCACCCTGCTTCATACTGATGACAGCGCGCGGCAACTGGTATTCCATGAAAGGGTTGCGCCCATCGCTACGCAGGCGGTCGATGCGTGCGGCCAGCACCGGATCGTCCGGCGGCGCGAAGGGCAATTTGTCGATCACCACCAAGGATAACGCCCCGCCGCGCACATCGACGCCTTCCCAAAAGCTCTGGCTGGCGACCAGAATCGCATTGCCCAGCGCACGAAACCGATCCAACAGTTCGGATTTCGAACCCTCGCCTTGCATCAGCAAGGGAAATTCCAGCCCTTCTTGCTGCAAGCGTTCTTGCAACAACTCACGAATGCGCCGCATTGCCCGCAGCGAGGTGCACAACACAAACGCACCGCGCCCCGCCGCGCCAGCCGCGCGCAATGCCGGCCAAGCAGCTGCCGCCACCGCCTCCTGATAGTCCGCACTGTTCGGGTCGGGCATACCTGGCGGCGCGTACAGCAGCGCGTTGCGTTCGTAATCGAACGGGCTGCCCCAACTCGCGGTGGCGGCTGCGCTCAAGCCCAGTTCGCCACAATAATGGGAAAAATTCTGCCCCACGGCCAGCGTGGCCGAGGTAAAAATCCAGGCACGCGGATGGCCTTCCATCTGACGCTGAAAAATGGGGGCAATATCGAGTGGCGTGAGATTCAGCGAAAGGGTTTGAGTGTAGACCTCCACCCACTTCACCACCGCATCGCCCTCTTCTACCCCGCCCCCCGCGCGCCAGCGTTGCAGCCCCTGTGCCAGCTCCTGCGTGCGGCGCAGGCAGTTGGCTAAGCCTTCGCCGCGCTCGGCCTGTGCTTCAAGATGACGCGCCAGTTCCTTTGCAGCCTGTGCCAACCCCTCCAGCGCCGCGATGAATTCGGCCTCGACTTCAATGCGCGCGGCCGGCAGACGCAGGTTTTCGCCCTTCACCGCCAGTCGCAGGTCGCGTGCGGCCTTGTCCAGCGCGCTGGCAGCCTCCTGCAAGGGCGCGTAATCCTTGGCCGCAGCCAGCCCCTCGTTGCGGCTGTCGCGCGCCAGATCAATGATCTGTGAGGTCGACACGCTCTCACCAAAAAACAGCCCCGCCACTTCCGGCAACTGGTGCGCCTCGTCGAAAATCACCGTGTTGCACGCCGGCAATAGTTCGCCCATGCCTTCATCCTTGAGCATCACGTCGGCGAAAAACAGATGGTGATTGACCACCACCACATCAGCAATCAGCGCGCTTTGCCGTGCGGCGAGAACAAAGCAACCTTTGACATTGGGACACTCCTGCCCGAGACAGTTTTCGCGCGTTGAAGTCGCCGCCGCCCAGG
The DNA here is from genome assembly GCA_903946745.1 of uncultured beta proteobacterium. Classification (GTDB taxonomy): domain Bacteria; phylum Pseudomonadota; class Gammaproteobacteria; order Burkholderiales; family Rhodocyclaceae; genus CAJAWW01. The sequence continues at coordinate 1,090 of CAJAWW010000161.1, read as the reverse complement.
CACCGGAATCTTCCGGCACATCGTTGCACTCGGCTTTATCGCCGCTGCGGGTACGTTCGGCGAAACGTGCAATCTTGCGCAGATGCGCCGCCTCTTCGCGCGTGGTCAGGCGCCCGGCAGACATCGCGCGGTCCAAATGGTAAGCACAAACGTAATTGGCGCGCCCCTTGAGCAGGGCAATCGTGGCACCCACCTTCAGCGCATCGCGCACCGTTGGCAGATCACGATTGAAAAGCTGATCCTGCAAGGTTTTGGTGCCGGTGGAGATGATGACCTTGCCCCCCGCACGCAGAGCAGGGACCAGATAGGCGAAAGTCTTGCCAGTGCCGGTGCCGGCCTCAACCACCAGCGCGAGATTGCCAGCAACCGCCTCGGCGATGCGCTGCGCCATTTCCAGCTGCTGGGGACGCGAACGAAAACCGTCGATCGCTGCGGCAAGCGCGCCATCAATGGCAAATAGACGATCGAGATCAGACATCAAGGGTGCGGCAGATCACTTCACAGGTGCCATATCACGCTCGCACTGCCGTGACTTTGAAGGTTTTTTCAACAACTTGCGAATGTCATCGCGGGTTTTGACCACTTCAGCCGCAAACGGGCCACCCAGATCAACCGCACGTTCTATCGCCTGAATCGCCTCGCGTGGGCGATTGAGGTCGGCCAGTGTTTGAGCAAGGTTGTTCAGCACCAGCACCGAATCGGGCTGACGTGATTCGGCGCGACGCAAGGCAAATATCGCTGGCTTGAGCTCACCCAGCGCATGATGGGTGTTGGCCAGTGCCAGCAGGCCATTCACATTGTCCGGCCAGCGCCCGGTAAATGCCTGATAGGCATCCCGCGCAGCCAGTTTATTGCCGGTACGCTCCAGTGCGGCAATCGCTGTGAGGTAATTGGCTTCAGTCGCCGTGGCAGGCAGTTTATCGGGCGGCATGACCACCATCGACCAGTAATTGCTTTCACTCCACAGGTACTCAAACAGGCTGAATGGCGTGGACTGGCGCGGTCGTCGCCCGGTACGCACGGTCACCAGCGACTTGGGGATGTCATAACCCACCAGCACCGCATAGTGCCAGATCGAAACCGGCCAGAC
>CAJAWW010000160.1 GCA_903946745.1 uncultured beta proteobacterium | reverse complement strand
GGTACCGGCGTTAGCCTATTCCACCCCGGTAACTGCCCTTGGGGTCTTGAATCGACGAAGTCCGGGTTAACGTGAAACGTGGAACAAATTCGTGAAACATTGCCTTCTCCCATCCTCGTCACACCGGCTTTCGCCGGTATGACGAGTTTCATCATCAGGGGTGGACAAATCGCCATGACCGTTAGGTCGGAAGTACGTTTTCGTCGCTTGGAAGAGCTGACGTTTGAGGTTACCCAAGGCGGGCTGAAGGATTGAAAGGTGATTGTAGGGCGAATCAGCACACCGCACAGAAAGCGCCTCCGTCGCGCACTCCGTGTCATGCGTTAGACTGACATGCTGAAGACACGCTGACACATCAGCACGGAGGACTATCGGAATGACCAGCTTTTCCAACATGAAAATATGGGTTCGCCTGACAGCCGCGATCTGGGTCATGCTGCTCATCGCGTGGTCCGCCATGATTTTCTGGGAAAGCCACGTCAATCGACAAACCGCCATCAGTCAGGCGCGCGAGTTTTCCCTTTCGATGCACGAGGCCACCATGGCCGGTCTGACAGGCATGATGCTCACCGGCACCATCGGTCAGCGCGACGTTTTTCTCGACCAGATCAAGCAATTGTCGATCATCCGCGACCTCAATGTTATCCGCGGTGAGCACGTCAGCAAGCAATTCGGGCCGGGCTCCGCCAAGGAAGGTGCCGCCCTTGACGCCATTGAAAAACAGGTACTTGCCAGCGGGCAGGATTACGTCGAGACACAGTCTGACAGCAAGGGAGAATATCTGCGCGTGGTGCGCGCAGCCAAGGCGCAAAAAAACTATCTGGGCAAGGATTGTCTGGGTTGCCATCAGGTGCCTGAACACACGGTGCTGGGCGTGGTCAGCATGAAAATCTCGTTGGATCAGGTCAATAAGGCTGTTGCGGCGCAGCAGATCAAGTCGCTGCTTGCCGCATTTCTTGTCAGCCTGCCGCTACTTGCGTTTATTTATCTGTTTATCCGCAACGCCGTCACCGTTCCGCTGGACAAAATGGTCAATGGATTGCGCGAAATATCGAGTGGGGAAGGCGATCTGACCCGACGGCTGGACGTCCGCAGCAAGGATGAAATTGGCGACGCCGCAATGGCCTTCAACGACATGATGGGCAAGTTTGGCGCACTGGTCAGGCACGTCAACGATGCGGCCACCCAGGTTTCATCCGCCGCGCGAGAGCTTTCCGGCAACGCCGGGCAGGTCGCACAAAGTTCAACGCAGCAGAATGACAAATCGGCTCAGGCCGCTGCATCAGTCGAAAAAATGGTGACCAGCATTGCTTCCATTGCCCAGAGTACCGAAAACGTTCATCTGCAGTCGCGCGAAAGTCTGAGCCGCTCCGATGAAGGTAACCAGAGTTTGTCGCGCCTGATAGGCGAAGTGGGACTGGTTGAAAATACCGTCAAGGAAATTGCCGAGTCGGTGACGAAGTTCGTCAAGAGTACCGAATCCATCACCAGCATGACCCGCGAAGTGAAAGACATCGCCGACCAAACCAATTTATTGGCCTTGAATGCGGCCATTGAAGCCGCCCGTGCCGGCGAGCAGGGGCGTGGTTTTGCCGTAGTTGCTGACGAAGTGCGCAAACTTGCCGAAAAATCCAGCTCATCCGCAGGCGAAATCGACGCCATCACACAGACCCTTTCACAGCAAGCCGATGTCGTGCGCCAGTCCATCACCAATGGGCTCGAACACATCGCCTCCAGCCAGCAATCCATGGCGACTGTCTCGGACGTTCTGGCTGCCGCTGCGACGTCGGTCACGGAAGTCGGCCGTGGCCTCGATGACATTGCCAACGCCACGGAAGAACAGCGTCGGGTCAGCAGCGATGTCGCGCAAAACATCGACGCCATTGCCTCAATGGCACGCGACAACAGTCGTGCCATTGACCAGACCGCGTCATCGGCACAAAGGCTGGAATCACTGGCCGACAATCTGCAGAGCACGGTGGGACGCTTTCGCACTTGAAATAATGTCACTACGGATGTCCGGATATGCCGTTCACAAGGCACGTGGTCGCTGACGCCTGCGTTGCCTTGCCTGTGCGCAGTGGCATTGGCCTCAAACCCGAACACTTCCATGAAATCCTCGACACCAGACCCGATCTGGGCTTTTTCGAGATTCATGCCGAAAACTACATGGTCGATGGTGGCCCGTTTCACCACTATCTCGGCCGCATCCGTGAGCACTACGCGCTATCCATTCACGGTGTCGGCTTATCGATCGGGGGCGAATCGACGCTGGACGAAACCCACCTTGACCGCCTCGCGGCACTGCTCGACCGCTATCAGCCCGAATCGTTTTCAGAACATCTGGCATGGTCCAGTCACGGTGGCCGATTTTTTAATGATCTGCTGCCGCTGCCTTACCATCAGGGCACGCTGACGCGCGTCTGCGAGCACATCCATCGCACGCAGGAGCGACTCAAGCGCTCGATGCTGCTGGAAAACCCGGCAACCTACCTTGAGTTTTCGGCGTCAACGATGAGTGAAACCGACTTCATTGCCGAAATCATCCGCCGTACCGGTTGCGGGCTGTTGCTGGACGTAAATAATGTCTATGTTTCCTGCATCAATCACCACCGTGATGCACACGCTTATCTGCGCGCGATTCCGGCTACAGCCGTGGGCGAAATCCATCTGGCAGGATTCACCCGTAATGTCGATCCCCATGCCGATCCCCATGATGATGGCGCTGCACTGTTGATCGACAGTCACGGCACACCGATCGATCAGGCTGTGTGGAATCTCTACGAATTCACCCTCGATCTGCTCGGGCCGATACCGACGCTGATTGAACGGGACAACGACATCCCGACGTTACCGGCGCTGCTCGGCGAAGCACAGCAGGCCGAACGACTGATGCAAATCCGGCACGCAAAACTGCACACCGCATCATGAGCACCGCACAAAACTTTGCCGATGCTCTGCTGGACAGAGACGCCGAGCCTCCCCCCGGACTGAGCACATGGAATGGCTCCGACCCCGCGCACCGGTTCTCCGTATACCGCAACAATGTCATGGTGTCGCTGATTGATGCACTGGCAGATAGCTACCCGGTGACTCAGGCGCTGGTGGGGGAATCTTTTTTTCGCGCCATGGCACGTCTGTTCGTGATTGCGAATCTGCCGCGATCACCAGTGCTGGCTTGGTATGGCGAGGGTTTTGGCGATTTTATCGGCGATTTTCCGCCCGCATCCAGCGTGCCCTACCTTGCTGACATGGCGCGTCTTGAATTGGCGAGAGTGCGTGCCTATCACGCTGCAGACGTGGTGCCACTGACCGTCACGGCGTTGAGCAAACTGCTGACGGATACGCAACGTCTGCCCGATGTGCGGTTTTCGTTGCATCCGTCACTGCATGCTTTTCGTTCGGCCTACGCGGTGATTTCGCTGTGGCGCGCTCATCAGGCTCAAAGTTGGACTGAAAATCAGGACGATGCTCTCGAAACGGCACTGGCCGAAATCGACCCGGCGCAGCCCGAAGACGGGCTGGTGCTGCGCAGCGGTCTCGATGTGACCATCCTGGCGATCACGCCAGGCGCAGCGGAGTTTATTCTGGCGTTGCAGCAAGGCATACGGTTTGGTGATGCCACAGCGCATGCCGTCACGATCGACACGAATTTTGATCTTACCGCCACACTTGGCCACCTGCTGCAAGCCGGCACCATCACCCATGCCGAGAGTTTTTTGCATGTCGGGGCTTGAATCGGGATAGATTGCCCTCACTTAGGTCAGGTTTATTCAGGAGCCCGACCATGCAGGAAAGCGTACCCAGCCCCGCGCCCGATTTGCAACAGCCCCAGCAACCCTCGGCGCAGAATCCCATTCCAGAATCGCTGGCTGACACCGTGTCTTCAGCGCGCCCCGAAGGAAGTACCCTTGGGGTATCGACTATTCAGGAAGTCGTTGATACCGTTGATGCCGTTGAAGTCATGCCCAGCCTTGAAGAGCTGCTCAAGCAAGCCGAACTCAAAGCCGCCGAACACCACGATGCATGGCTGCGCGCCAAGGCCGAAGGCGAAAATATCCGCCGCCGCGCGCAAGACGACATCGCCAAGGCCGGCAAATACGCCGTGGAGCGTTTTGCCAATGAACTGCTGGCAGTCAAAGACAGCCTGGAAGCCGCGCTGGCAAACGAAAACCAGAGCGCCGAAAACCTCAAGGCCGGGGTTGAGCTGACTTTGCGGCAACTGGTCAGCGCCTTTGAGAAATCCAACCTCGCCGAACTCATGCCGCTGGGCGAAAAGTTCGATCCGCACAAGCATCAGGCCATCAGCCAGATTGAAGCGCCGGACGACACCACAGAACCCAATACCGTACTGACGGTGCTGCAAAAAGGCTACACGCTGAATGACCGCGTGATCCGTCCGGCACTGGTCGTGGTTGCCAAAGCCAAAGCTGCGCCGCCACCGGCTGCTTGAATCCGGGGCAAATAGCCCCATATCAGGCACAGGTTTAAACATTCACGCATCACGCGTTCAAACATTCGACAAAGGGACATCATCATGGGCAAAATTATCGGCATCGACCTCGGCACACGTCGCATCGGACTCGCGTTCGGGGACGAACTTGGCGTCGCCACGCCCTTGGCCGCGCTGACGGCGGCGGATCCGGGGGAGCGGCGCAGTGTGTTGCTGCAGGTGATCCGGGACCGGCGCGCCGACG
>CAJAWW010000159.1 GCA_903946745.1 uncultured beta proteobacterium | reverse complement strand
GGAGGTCGGGGCATGAACTGGGTTGCTGCACTGGTGGTCAGATACACCATTACCTCGTGGATTGCTCTGGCCTTGCTGGCCATCACCTCGGGTTACCTTGCGGGCAACGTGACGCGTGATTTGCGCGAGCAAGAGCGTCAGTCGCTGCTGGAACTTGATGCCGTACGCAGCGGCATTGAGATCATGTCACAGACCCTCAACGCCAGCCTGATGGGCGCGGTGGGCATGCTTGGCATTCTCGATACTGACATCAAACGCGAGGCACTGGGAAAACTGGCGGCCAACAACTCGGTCGTGCTCGACAAGTTGGAAAGCATTGGTCGCTCCTACGATACGCAGGGCGTGTTTATTGTGACCGAAAGCGGAATCATTGCGTCATCGTGGGACAGCGCAGGCAAGCCTTCGACGGGGCTGAACGTCAAGTTTCGCCCCTATTACCAGATGGCGATGCAGGGCATGGAAAATATCTATGCCGCCGTGAGCCTTGCGCGGGGTGATCGTGCCCTGTATTTTTCTGCGCCGATTTATTCCGGTACAACCAATGCGGGCGATGCCACTGGTGCGATTGTGGCGCGCACCAGTGTTCACCGTATCGACAACCTGCTGCGCGACAAGGGCGACATTGCCCTGTTGCTTTCGCCGCAGGGCGTGGTGTTCGCCAGCAGTCGCACGGAATGGATCGGGCATCTGGCGGGAGTGCCTACGCCGGAGCGCATCAAGGCGATTCGTGATCTCAAGCAGTTTGGCAACATGTTTGAAAATCGCGAACCGCCCCGGCTACCGGTGACAGTGGAACGTGGTCAGCACAGCTTTGACGGAAAGCGCTATGCGGTGGCGACTGCCAGCGTGCAATGGAATGATCCCTTCGGCGACTGGAAATTAGTGATGCTCGAAGACCTCGGGCGCACCGTACCGCTGGCCGAACGCTTGCGCGTCGCGCTGGCCGTTGGCTTGCTGGCGCTGTTGCTCGGCGGGATGGTCAATCGCGTGTTGCGCGGTCATTATGCGCAGATGATGGCCACCGCGCAGCTTGCTGAGCTTTCTCGCGCCCAGCAGGCCAGTGCCGAACGCAAAACGCAGCTGGCCAGCGCGGCGTTGAATCTGCAAAATTCCCGCAGCCACGACGACTTGATTCGCGTTTATCTCGATGAAGGGCACAAACTGTTGGGCGTCTTGCAGGGCGTGGTGTATCTGTTCGATGCCGGATCGCAGACAACACTGCGGCTGGCCGGCAGCTATGCCTGCGCCGAACTTCCGCCGCCCACACTGACGGTGGGCGAAGGCTTGCTCGGCCAGTGCGCGGTGGAACGGCGTACGCAGATTATCGAGACTTCCCCGGACGGTTTTGGTGCGATTCGTTCCGGTCTGGGCGAGGCGCATCCGGCGACCTTGATGCTGGCGCCGATTCTGCTCAATGCACAATTGCTCGGTGTCGTCGAGGTGGCCCTACTGACGCATATCAGCGAGGCTGAACGCACGCAGTTCGAGGAGATGACGGCATTGCTGGCGATGAACCTGGAAATCATCGGCCGTAGTGCTCAGACAGAAGAAATGCTCAGCAGCACGCAAGCTGCGCAGCAGGCGGCGACGGCTCAACTGACTTTTCAGCAGGTGCTGGTCGACACCATTCCCTACCCGGTGTTCACCAAGGGCGCGGATACCCGTTTTATCAGCTGCAATCGCGCTTATGAGGAAACATTCAACCTCGCGCGCGAGCAGTTGATTGGCAAACGTGTACTGGATCTTGATTACCTGCCAGAGGCGGACCGGATCATCTATCAGGCCGAGGATGAGGCGACGATCGCCACTGTCGGTACCGTTCGACGTGACATGCGGATTCCGTTCAGCGACGGCAAACTGCACGATACGATCTACTATGTTTCCGGTTTCCGTGGCATGGATGGTGCGCCCGGTGGTCTGGTGGGCACGTTCATTGATGTCAGCGCCATCAAGAATGCCGAGCGCGAGATGGAACGCCTGAGCGATGCGGAGCAATTCAATCGTCTGGCGCAGGGACGCGAACAGCGGATTATCGAGCTCAAACACGAGGTCAATCAATTGGCTGCGATGTTGGGGCAAGCATCGAAATACGCATCGGCCGAACTTCCTGATGCGCGCGACTTCACTGCCGCTGATGGCGGTGAGGCCACGGCGAGCGCAGTGGGGGAAGTCATCAAACTGGCCGATCTGGTCGACCTCAAAGAATTGCAGGTGCTGTTTTCTGCCTTTTGTGAATCGGTCGGGATCGCGGCAGCTATCATTGATTTGGATGGCGAGGTGCTGGCCTCCTCAAGCTGGCAGCGTGCCTGCACCGACTTTCATCGCGTCAACCCGGAATCCTGCAAGCGCTGTATCGAAAGCGATACCGAACTTTCGCTCAAGTTGCAGGATGGGCAGGACTATACGATGTACCAGTGCAAGAACGGCATGACCGACTGCGCATCGCCGATCATTGTCGAGGGCCGGCATCTGGCCAATATGTTCATCGGGCAGTTTCATCTCGCCGCACCCGATCTCGCCTTCTTCCGCGCGCAGGCACAGCAGTTTGGTTATCCGGAAGCCGACTATCTGGCGGCAGTATCGGCTGCCCCTGTGGTTGATAAGCAGCGTCTGCCGACCATTCTGGGTTTTCTAACCGGTTTTGCACGCATGGTGACGACCACGTCGCTGGCGCGTCGTCGTGCGGACGCGGCGCAGCAGCATGTAAAGCAGCAGGCCGAGCAATTGCAGCGCGAACGCATTGCCGCCATGAGTCTCGCTGAAGACGCCGAACAGGCTCGGCAGGCACTGGAATCCGCCTCAAGTGCTTCTGTGGCGAAGGAGTCGGACGCATGAACCGGCTGACGATGCTGCTCGAACGACTGTCACTCCGGTCCAAACTGTTGCTGGGTTTTTCCGGCCTGATGCTGGTGGCCTTTGCTGTCGGCATCGACGCGTTTTACGGTCAGCGCCGCTTGAGCGCGGAAAATCAAAGGCTCTACGACAAGGAACTGCTTGGTGTCGCCAGCATCAAAGATGCGCAGATCAACTTTGTGCAGACCGGGCGCGCGATTCGCATGGTCATCCTGGCGCGCGACACTGATGAGCGGAACCGCGCCATCAAGCAGGTGGCGGATTACGAGACGGCCTTGCAGAAAGAGCTTGAAGACATCAGGCAGCGCACCTTTCGCGCGGAAGGCAAAAAGCAGCTTGCAAAGTTCGAACAACACCATGGCAACTACCGTCGCAATATCGAACGGGTGTTAAGCATGGCGCGTGACGGGCACGGCACCGAGGCGATAGCCTATGTGGCCAGCATGGAGTTCCAGCGCCCGGGTATCGAGGCAAACGCGACGCTGGAAGAAATGTCGCGCATCAAGGAAAAAGGTGCCCTTGCCGCCGTCGAGGCCGCAAAGCAACTTGGCGAGCAGGAGGAATTCGTTACGCTGGTGCTGCTGGGCGGTGGGCTGTTGTACGGTATTTTGCTGGGCGGACTCATCATCCGTTCGATTGCCCGACCCACCGAACATTTGCGCGAAACCGTCGAACAACTGGCGGCCGGCAATCTGGCACAGTCGGTGCCGCACACCGATTACCCGAATGAGATCGGCGCATTGGCGCGTGCAGTTCAGGTGCTGCAGGCCGAAGCGCAGAAGATGGAGGCGCAACGCTGGATCAAGACGCATCAGGCGGCGATTTCCAGCAACTTGCAGGAGGCCACCAGCTTTACCGATCTGGCGCAGCG
>CAJAWW010000158.1 GCA_903946745.1 uncultured beta proteobacterium | reverse complement strand
CCGCCGGGCGAATTCATCCCGCTGGCGGAAGAAACCGGCCTCATCGTGCAAGTGGGCACCTGGGTGCTGGAAGCCGCCTGCCGACAAGCACGCGCATGGCAGGACGCCGGGCTGCCGGTGACTAAGATTGCTGTCAATCTGTCGGCGCGCGATTTTTCCGCCAGCCTGCCAGAGCGTGTGAAAAGTGTGCTGGCTCGGCACGGCATCGGCGCCGAGTGGCTGGAACTGGAGATCACCGAAGGCATGCTGATGCACAACACGGACAAAGTGATCTCGATGATGGACGAAATCGCCGCGCTGGGCATATCGCTATCACTCGACGACTTTGGCACCGGCTACTCCAGCCTGTCCTATCTCAAGCGCTTCCCCATCAATACGCTGAAAATCGACCGCAGCTTCGTCATCAACATCCCCGACGACGGCGACGACTGCGCCATCGCCGGTGCCATCGTCAGCATGTCCAAGCAACTCAAACACAATGTGATTGCCGAGGGCGTCGAATCGGCCGAACAGTTGCTGTTTTTACGCACGCTGGGTTGCGACGAAATACAGGGCTACCTGTTTTCGCCCCCCGTGCCGGCAGAGAAATTCGAAGCCATGGTGCGCGAAGGCCGCAGCCTGCCCGGCACCTGAAACGACGTCTACAAGGAAAACTGTGCCGAATCGAAACCGACGCGCACAGCGCCCCAGTGGCGACCATCGATCATGATCGGAACCGACAGATCATTGATGACTTCACCGGTATCGCGCACATAAGTCTGAAACAATGACGGACGTTGATTCGTGGCGAGCTTGCGCCCCACCGGGTCATCAAATATGCGTTTGTGCCGGCTGGCTCCCGTATCAACCGCAGGGTTTCCGGTGGGCGGGTTCGAAAACTTGCTGTTGTGTGTCGGCGCATAGCCTTTATCGTCGACCGCGATTGAGTAGAGGCAACCCTTCAACTTACTCATCGTGTCGTCGTAGATGCGCTGCAAATCTTTTTCCACCGCCCCGTCGTAGCCGGTATTGAAGCGCGGTGGATTTGAATTCGCAATCTGACGGTGGTTGCGATCCCAGATATTGACCCCACGCTTCGCATGCGCGACCAGCACATCACCGACATTTGCGGCTAAGTTGCGGGTGATCATCAGCAATTCATCAAACGTAGTCCCGCCGGTGCGAAAGTTTGCCATCGCATCCTGCACGGCTTCCGTGTTGTTGCGCAGTGCCTGAATACCTGCCGACATTTCGGCGGCGGCCTTGCTGGTCTGGGTCGAACGTTCCTTGATCGTGAGAATGCGGCCGGCAACTTCCTGATTGATCGCATCGAGCTGTGACACGGCCTCCGTCACCGAAGAAATGGATTCGCGCAAATGCTGAAAGTCACCGATAAAGCCGGCGAATTGCTGACTGGTGCGATTGACGGCCTCGTTCGAGGCTTCAATGTTGGCGCGGATTGTCTGGTTTTCGGCTTGCGTCGTGCCGACCAGCGAAATCATGGCAGCGGCCTGCTCCTCGATTTGTGCCGTCGCCTTGCCGGTGCCTTCGGCCAGCTTGCGTACTTCATCGGCGACCACCGCAAAGCCCCGGCCCTGTTCGCCCGCTCGTGCGGCTTCAATGGCGGCGTTGAGCGCCAGCAGATTGGTCTGCTCGGCAATCTCGCGAATCAATTTTCCCAGCCTGTCGACATCGCGCGCACGCGTAGAAAGATCGTCGACGACCACACTGAACCGCGTCATTTGTTCTGTAATTTCAGAAATGCGCTTCTTGATATCAGCGACATCATTACTGGCCGATTCCGCCACGCCCAAATTGCGCACCGCGTTCGCTGCCATACCCGCCGCATTGTTGGAAACCGACGCAGAAAGCTGCGAAACAGATTCTGTCGCCAGCGCGACATGATCGACTTCTTGCTGCTGCTTCTCGGCATCAGCCGCAACGGACTGTGAATGCCGGTGCAAGCGCGCCGTGTCGATGGCGATCTTTATCGAGATATGCCGCGTGGTGACAACGAGGTTGCGAAAGTTTGTAGTCAGCGACCGGATCGCATTAACCAACGGTGCCACGGCTTTCGGCAAACGCTCGGACAAGGGCGTATCAAGCGCCGTATTACCCAGCGCGACCGATGTCAGTTGTGTGCTCGAATCCTCGATTTCCTGCTTTCCGGCACCACTAATTAGTTGCATCGCGTTCCCCTGCTTATTTATTTTGCGCTACGTGAAACGGCATGAATTTTTTGACTGACACGCAATTCTAATGAACTTTTCATCTGGCAGCAGACAGACGACGAAGCGCCTCGTCAAGCAGCGCACGACGCGTGCCGAAGTTGAGCCGGACAAAACCCGGCGCACCGAAATCTGCACCATCCGACAAACCCAGCCCGTGCGCCTCGAAATGCCGCACAGGATCGATGATGCCACGCTCGCGCGCCCATTCGCGCACATCGATCCAGGCCAGATAAGTCGCCTCGACCGGCGTCATGGAAAGCCCCGGCAAGCCTGCTACAACGCGCTCCACCGCCCGCGCATTGCCGCGCAGATAAGTCAGCAACGCAGCATGCCAGTCGCCGCAACCGGTCAGCGCGGCCTCCGTCGCCGCCATCCCGAGCGCGTTAGTGTGCGGCACAATGCCCTGCATCGCAGCACGAAAATTGCGTCGCAAGCCGGCATCGGAAATGATGGCGAAGGCCGCGCCCAGCCCCGGAATGTTGAAGGTCTTGGAGGGCGCCATCAAGGTCACCGTGCGCGCCGCAAGCTGCGGCGACAAGCTCGCCAGCGGGCGATGCCGCCGCGCCGGATCAAGCAGCAGGCCGCAATGAATTTCGTCGCTGCACACCGTCAGGTTGTGCTTTTCAGCCAGTGCCGCAATCTGCCAGAGCTCATCCTCATTCCAGATGCGACCCACCGGGTTATGCGGATGGCACAGCAGGAATAAACTTGCGCGGCTGTCGCGCAGCACGCCATCCACGGCAGCAAAATCCCACAGCCAGGTATTGTCCGGGCACACCAAAGGCACGCTGACGCTGCGCCGACCCGAGAACTGCGGCGCTGACAAAAAGGGCGGATAAATCGGCGTAGCGGTAAAGACGGCATCGTCACGCTCACCCGTTGCACGACAGGCGACATTCAGCCCGGTCACCAGCCCCGGCAACCAAACGATCCACGGCGCCTCAATCTGCCAGTCGTATTGCTGTTGCAGATAGTCGACCACCGCCGCATTTTGCGCAGACGTCGGCTGGTTGTAGCCAAACACCCCGTGATCAACGCGCGCATGCAGCGCCGCAAGCAGCGCCGGCGGCGCGGCGAAATCCATATCCGCCACCCACAAAGGAATAATGTCGCGCCCGGCGTATTTCGCCCACTTGAACGAATCGCTGCCGGTGCGTTCAACCGGGGCGTCGAAATTAAATTCAGCCAAGAAACAACCGATACGCCGGATTCTTCGACTCGTCCCAGCAGCGGTAATCGAGGTTTTTCAAAAAGGCGCGGAAATCCTTCATCTCCGCCGGTGGCACCTGCATGCCGACCAGCACACGGCCGGTGTCGGCGCCGTGGTTGCGGTAGTGGAACAGGCTGATGTTCCAACCGGCGCTCATCTTGTTCAGAAAGTTCATCAGCGCACCGGGGCGTTCGGGGAACTCGAAGCGGTACAACAACTCATGCCCGACGTTGGCGGCATGGCCGCCGACCAGATGGCGAATGTGCAGCTTGGCCATTTCGTCGTCGGTCAAGTCCAGCGTTGCGTAGCCGTTCTTTTTCAGCAACGCCACCAGTTTGCTGGCCTCGGCGCGATTCGCCACCTGCATGCCGACAAATACATGCGCTTCGCCAGCGTCGTGATAGCGGTAGTTGAACTCGGTGATGTTGCGGCTGCCGATGAGACTCACAAACTTTTTATAGCTGCCGGGTTTTTCGGGCAGCGTCACCGCCAGAATCGCCTCGCGCTGCTCGCCTACTTCGGCACGCTCGGCAACAAAACGCAGGCGGTCAAAATTCATGTTGGCACCGGAGGCCACCGCCACCAGTGTCTTGCCCTGCGCGCGATGCTTTTTCGCCCAGGCTTTTGCACCCGCCACCGCCAGCGCACCGGCGGGTTCCAGAATCGAGCGGGTGTCTTCAAATACATCCTTGATCGCCGCGCAGATGGCATCGGTATCGACCAGTACCATTTCATCGACATACTGCTGGCACAGGCGGAAGGTTTCCGCACCGACGTATTTCACCGCCGCGCCATCGGCAAAGAGGCCGACCGAGTCGAGCCGCACACGCTTGCCGGCCTTGAGCGAGCGGGTCATGGCGTCGGCATCCACCGATTCAACGCCGATGATTCTGGTCTGCGGCCGCAGCCGTTTAATGTAAGCCGCGACACCAGCCAGCAAGCCGCCGCCTCCGACGCAGCAAAACACCGCATCAATATGGTCGGGATGCTGGCGCAGGATTTCCATGCCGATGGTGCCCTGCCCGGCGATGACATACGGGTCATCGAACGGATGGACAAAATTCAGTTTTTGCTTTTTTTCCAACAACAGCGCGTGCTCGTAGGCGGCGTCGTAAGAATCCCCGGCCAATACAACCTCACCACCACGTTTTTTCACCGCATCGATCTTGATCTGCGGTGTGGTGGTCGGCATCACGATCACGGCGCGAATGCCGAGTTTTTGCGCCGAGAGCGCCACGCCTTGTGCGTGATTGCCGGCCGAGGCGCAGATCACCCCGCGTTTTCTTTGTGCCGGCGTCAGGTGTGCAATCTTGTTGTAAGCGCCGCGCAGCTTGAAGCTGAACACCGGCTGCATGTCTTCGCGCTTGAAATAGATGTGGTTGCCACTCCGCACCGAAAGATTGGACGCCAGTTCCAGCGGGGTTTCAATGGCTACATCGTAGACGCGGGCGTTGAGTATTTTTTCGAGGTAATCCATGGCGTTGGCGGTATATTTTTGACAGCCGCAAAGGGTACCATGCGGCATGGATTTTCTCGTCTCGGCTGAAGCCGGTTTGCTCGGCCTGTTTCTTTCCAGCTTTCTGGGTGCCACCTTGCTGCCGGGTGGCTCTGAACTGGTGCTGCTGGCGCTGGTCGCCGCGCACCCCGAGCAGGCACTGCCGGCGCTGCTGCTGGCTACCGTGGGCAACACCGTTGGTGGCATGCTCACCTATGCGATGGGGCGTGCACTGCCCCCGCATTTGCCGGCAAAACTAATACCCGAAAAGTCGACGCTGGCGCTACGCCACGGTGCACCTATTCTGCTGCTGGCGTGGGCACCCATCATTGGCGACCTGCTGTGCGTCGCCGCCGGCTGGTTGCGCCTGCCGTGGTTGGCGTGCCTGCTCTGGATGGCGCTGGGCAAGAGCGCGCGCTACGCCTTGTTACTGGCAGGGTTTGCTGCGCTGTAACGCGACACCCGCTCGAAATAAACCAGAATCGCCACCCCGGCCAGCAACAAGCTGGCGCTGCCGGCCATCCAGAACCCCGCCGCGCCACGCGGTGCGCCGAGCAGGTCGGTCAGGCCCAGCACATAACCGCCGCCCAGCCCCACGCCCCACAGCGCCAGCGCATAAATCACCATCGGCGCAGTGGCGCGCTTGTAACCCCGCAACACCTGCGCGCCCACCGCCTGCACTGCATCGCCTAGGTGATAAAAAGCCACCAGCACCAGCAAGCCAGTGGCAATCGTCTGCACTGCCGCATCGGGCGAATACAGCGCCGCCAATTGCGCTGCGCCAAAGCCAATGCCAGCGGCGATCAGCACGCCAATGCCCAGACCCGCCGCCATGCCGAGCACCGCCGCGTCACGCGCGCGCTGCGGTTTGCCCGCCCCCAGCGACTGCCCCACCAACACCCCGGTGGCATGGCCGAGCGCCATCGGAATCATGAACACAAACACCGCCACACTGGCCGCCACCTGATGCGCCGCCGATGTTTCGGCACCCAGCCGCGCCACAAACAAGGCCATGAAACTGAAGGCCGTGACATCGACCAGAAACGTTGCACCAATCGGCAGCCCCAGCGCCAGCAAGGCGCGCAAAGCCACCCAGCGCGGCCAGTCAAAACGGGCAAACACCGCATAACGCGCATAGTCGTCATCGCGCCGGCACCAGCCCCAGGCTGCCAACATGAGGCACCAGGTTGTCAGCGCCGACGACCAGCCCGCCCCTTCCGCACCCAGCGCCGGCAGCCCCAGCCCGCCAAACATCAACACAGCGTTGAGCGGCACCTTGAGCGCCAGCGCAAACAGATTGAACAGCATCACCGGGCGCGGCCGGCCGATGCCGGTGGTGAAGCCGTAATAGACCCGGAACAGCAAGATCGCCGGCACTGTCCACGACATGGCCAGCAAATAGGCGCGCACCGTCGCCTCCACCTCGGCC
Source organism: uncultured beta proteobacterium (assembly GCA_903946745.1). Classification (GTDB taxonomy): domain Bacteria; phylum Pseudomonadota; class Gammaproteobacteria; order Burkholderiales; family Rhodocyclaceae; genus CAJAWW01. Next base: position 2,327 of record CAJAWW010000158.1, on the reverse strand, counting down.
GCCGGTCGCGCCAGCATCAAAAAGGGTTCGGGGTTGCGCAGCAACAGCACCGCCACCACGCTCAAGGCCAGCGCCAGCCAGACGCTCTGGCGCACGTCGGCACCGATTTCGGTAAAGCGGCCAGCACCGTAGTGATGCGCAACGGTCGGCGTCAGCGCCAGCAACACGCCCATGAGGGTGACGAACACGGTTGAATAAATGCTCGCGCCTATCCCCACCGCCGCCAGATCAAGCGCCGAAATGCGCCCGGCCATCAGCGTATCGATCACCCCATTGGCCATCACGGCCGTCTGCGAAACCAGCACCGGCCAGGCCAGATGGAGCAATTCACGCGGCAGGGAATAGGGCAATGTGCGGGGCGGGTTCATTTACAACCGATCCAGCGGGCTGGTGACGTCGTGGCCGCCCCTGTTCAGCACATGGATGTAGCTCGCAGAAATAACCGGATCGCCGAAGGCGAGTCCGGGTTGAGTGACGGATTGTGCCACGGGGAAACTACGGGGAAACTACGGAGAAACGATGAACACTCAGTGCGGAAAGCGAAGAACAGCGACGATGATGCCGCCGACGGCAGCGACCAATGCACCGATCTTGAGCGTCAAGCGAAGCTCCATGGATTCGAGCTTGGCGTCGAAATGCTCGCGCGTTACCAAACGCTCTTGCGCATCGGCGATCACGCGCACGGCGGTTTCGGCCTGTTTCTCGTCGAAACCGGCATCGCGCAAGCGGCGGGTAGCTTCCAGCGTGTCAAAGGTTGCGGTGCTCATGGGGCACATCTTACCGCGCTTGATAGCCGCAAGCAATGACGGGCAGAACGATGATCTACGCCGCTGAATGCAACTTGAGCCAGTCGCGCACCGCCTCATTCACGCGCGTCTGTCAGCCCCTGCCGGATGCCTTCATTCAGTAAAGCGACCGGCGCCAGCAGCACGCCCGACCATCAACGTATCGATCACCTCATTGGCCATCACGGCCGTCTGCGAAATCAGCACCGGCCAAGCCAGATGGAGCAATTCACGGGGCAGTGCGCGGGGCGGGTTCATTCACAGCCGATCCAGCGGACTGGTCACGCCACGCCCGCCCTTGTTCAGCACATGCGTGTAGATCATGGTCGTGGATACATCGGAATGCCCCAGCAGTTCCTGCACCGTGCGAATATCGTAGCCGCCTTCCAGCAGGTGGGTGGCGAAGGAATGACGCAAGGTGTGCGGTGTCGCCAGCTTGGCCAGATGCGCTGCACCAACCGCCTTTTTCATCGCCCGCTGCAACAGTTTTTCATCGAGATGATGCCGCCGCACCCGTCCGCTGCGTGGGTCGGTCGAGTAACTGCCTGAACAAAATACGAACTGCCACGCCCACTCTGTTGCTGCAGTCGGGTATTTCTTGTCCAGCGCATCCGGCAGCCACACCTCGGCCATGCCCGCCGCCAGATCGTCTTCGTAAATCACGCGCCGGCGTTTGAGATGCTCAATCAGCGCCCCCGCCAGCGCCGCTGGCAGCATGGTCACGCGATCCTTCGCCCCCTTGCCATCGCGAATCAGAATCTCGTTGCGACCAAAATCGACATCTTTCACCCGCAGCCGCACGCATTCCATCAAGCGCATCCCCGTGCCATAGAGCAAGCGCCCCATCAGCGCATAGACGCCGTCCATGCGCTCCAGCACCGCACGCACCTCGGCCGGCGTCAGCACCACCGGCAGCCGTTTTGAAGGTTTGGCGCGAGTAACGTTATCCAGCCAGGGCAAATCGATTTCCAGCACTTCACGATAAAGAAACAGCAAGGCAGAAAGCGCCTGATTCTGCGTGGATGAGGAAACCTTTCCGTTGACTGCCAGATCGGTCAAAAAAGCCTCTACCTCCGGCGCACCCATCTCGCGCGGGTGCCGCTTGCCGTGGAACAGGATAAAACGGCGTACCCAATGGACATACGATGTTTCGGTGCGTATGCTGTAGTGCTTAACGCGGATGCGGGCACGGACTTGGTCAAGCAGCTTTGGTGGCGAGGTGGGTTCAGTGGTGATAGAGGGTGTCATATTAGAAGCCGCAGAATGACTTATTGTTGCTTTTCAGTTAGATAAAAATTTCACATGAAAAATAGACACACTGAAGTTTTGGAATATACACCGAACCGTGTGTTCACTAAACGTTAGGGGCTTTTGCTCTGCGCCTCTGCCCTGTTGCTCTAGTGTTCCGCTGCGCGGCAACACCTATTGGCTTCCCGTCTTCGCTCACAAACACGAAGTCGTGTACCAGCCCGCAATCACAGCAGGCTATGCGGTAGATTTCTCCGCTCGGCACTTCAAACCCTTCGCCGTCTTTTCTCTGTT
>CAJAWW010000157.1 GCA_903946745.1 uncultured beta proteobacterium | reverse complement strand
GTCCGGGAATGTAACAAATGTAACAGCGCATTTCGCCTGTCCCGGAGATGCGCTCCCCTGCGTTAATGTGTGCATGCAGCATTTCAAAAAGGAGCATGACATGAACGCCACCCAGCAACTTTCCCCGCTTCAAACCGCATCGCCCGCCCACCCGTTGATTCTGGTTGCAGCGGGTTCCGTCATTGTATTGAGCCTTGCCGGCGTCGCCACGCTGGCGGGTTGGCTACCCGGATCGGGCAACACGGGTACGCATGCTGCGCCAGTAATCGATCCGGCAAAAATGGTGACAGCCCCCATCTCGATTCAGCAAACAGTGACCGTGCCGCAAGCGAAGCCGGAAACACGCCCCGTTGATCGCACCATTGAGCGCCCTGTGGCAAGCGTACGTCGTAACGTACCCAGCACAGTGACCCCTGCTGCAAACACTCCAGCGCGCATCACCGTATCCTCAGCGTCGACTTTTCCGGCATCGCCCACGGCAAGCCCCGCCCCGGCCATTTGTCGTGACTGCGGCAGCATCGAAGCGGTTCATGTAGTCAACGTCGAGGCCAAAGCCAGTGGCGCGGGTGCGGTGGCCGGCGGTCTCGTCGGCGCGATCATTGGCCATCAAATCGGCAACGGCTCCGCGCGTGATGTCGCCCGTGTGCTGGGCGCCGTGGGAGGTGCCTTCGCCGGCAACCAGATTGAAAAATCATCCAAGGAAAGCAAGCGTTACGACGTTGTGGTGCGTTTCGAAGATGGCACCAGCCGCACCTTCAGCAACGATACGCCGCCCGGATGGCAAAGCGGCGACCGCGTGCGCGTTCAGAACGGCGTGCTGATCCCGCGTGGCGGCATGTCAGGGTCGGTCTGACCCAAGCTTTGCCAACTCATCCGGCGGCTGCACAGGGCCTTGCAACAGGGTTGCCAGACGACTGCCTGATTCACGCAAATCCTTGACCCAGTCAACGTCACCCAGCAATGCCGGCGGCAACACACTGATTTGCTCACCCAGTTCGCGCGCATCCACATTGACGGCGTTCAGCAAACGAACCGAAAGCACCTCGGCTTCCCGCATCTGGCCGGGGCGATAGCTGGCACGCAATACTTTGGAGCCGGCAAAAGACGCCACCGAGTTGATTGCGGTGGTGGTCACCGTCGCAGACAAGCCGCTCGCCGTAGCGGCTGTCGCCGCCCCGCTGCCGACTGCCGCCGCCGCACCGCGTGCAATGGCGAGCCATGGCATCAGGATTTGCGCCGCAACCCCAACCGCAATGCTGGTGGCAACGTTTTCGTCATGATGCCCGGCAATCACATGCGAAATCTCGCGCGCCAGAACAAAAGTGAGCGCCGCATCGTCCAGATTCAGATAACGCACACCGCGAAACACCACCACGGTGCCCCAGGCACTGGATGCAGAGCCCGCGTCGGCCTTGTCGGCAATGACAAACTCAAAATGCGGAAAACGCTCAAGCAACTGCGGGTACTGACGATACGCAACCTCCGCAAGACGCTTGCCCAGCGTGAGAATACGCTGGTCAAACGCACGGTCGGCAACGCATTCCGCAGCACGACACGCATCGGCATTGGTCGCTGTGACCAATTGCAGTCGCATGTCAAATTCAGAATAAACCGCACTGAGCCCCTGCAAAGGACCGGGCGCGCCCATCGAAACCCGCCCCTCAGGGGCGCTGGCACAACCCGGTAACAGCAAGGCAACCAACAGTAAACACCCGATACGCGACATGCACTCTCCAATCCACATTCGTCGTGTCCGACGCACGCAAAAAAACTAGACTGCCAATATCCTGCTTAAACGCTCTGCCACGCGTTCACGCCCCATCACTTCCAGGACAGCATCGATCGCCGGCGACTGCGGCAACCCCAACAACGCAACGCGCAGGGGAATTGCCACCTGCGGCATCTTCAACCCCTGTTCGGCCGCCGTCTGCTTGACGGCCTGACCCAATTCGGCAGCCTGCCAAGGGCAGCCGGCAAAATGATCTTGCAATGCCGCCAGCGCCGCACAGGCAGACGGTGTGAGATGTTGCTCGCGCAGTTCCGCAGACGGCGTCACCATCGCATAAAACGGATGCACCGCATCTGCGAGTTCATTGAGATTTCCGGCTCGCTCACGGTAAAGTGCGATCACCCGTTCAAGGTCTGGCCCCGCAACCGTTGCGACATCCCGCACAGCAAGGCGACTTGCCACGTCAGCGGCAAGACGACTCAAATCCGCTTGCCGGATGTAATGCGCGTTCAACCAATTGAGTTTCTCGGTATTGAACTGTGCCGCAGACGCCGTGATGTGATTCAGATCGAACCACGCAACAAACTGATTCATGTCGAAAACTTCGTCATCGCCATGCGACCAACCGAGCCGCGCGAGGTAGTTCAGCACCGCCTCGGGCAAGTAACCATCTTCGTGATACTGCATCACCGAAACGGCGCCGTGACGCTTCGACAGTTTCTGTCCGTCATCACCAAGAATCATCGACAAGTGCGCGTAATGCGGCACCGGCGCTTGCAAAGCATGTAGCAGATTGATCTGCCGCGGCGTGTTATTGACGTGATCGTCGCCACGAATCACATGCGTGATGCCCATATCAACATCATCGACAACAACACAGAAGTTGTAGGTGGGCGTGCCGTCGCCGCGCGCAATGATGAAGTCATCAAGTTCGACATTGGCAAACTCAATGCGCCCCTTGACCTGATCGTCCCAGCTCACCACGCCATCAACCGGATTGCAGAAGCGCACCACGGGCGCAACACCGGCAGGCGGCGCTGGCAAGATCTTGCCTGATTCCGGTCGCCAACGGCCGTCATAACGCGGTTTTTCTTTGCGCGCCTCCTGCGCTGCGCGCAATTGATCGAGTTCATCTTTGGACGTATAGCAGTAATAAGCCGATCCGGCAGCCAACATTCCGGCGATCACTTCCTTGTAACGCTCCATGCGCTGCATCTGGTAGAACGGGCCTTCATCGTGCGCAAGCCCGAGCCACTGCATGCCGTCGAGAATCGCCTGAACCGCCGCAGGTGTCGAACGCGCCACGTCGGTATCTTCGACACGCAAGATAAAAACCCCGCCGTGCCGACGCGCATAAGCCCACGAAAAAAGTGCCGTGCGAGCGCCACCAATATGTAGAAACCCGGTTGGACTGGGTGCAAAACGCGTGCGAACCTTCATGAATTCAGTTTAAGCAATCTAAAAAAGTAATTCTACGCCACCAAGTTCATCAGACTCACGCAAATTGACCACAAGGCCGGCTTTGTGGTTAAATCCGCCGCTCTTTCGCGGGCGGTTAACTCAGCGGTAGAGTGCCACCTTCACACGGTGGAAGCCACTGGTTCGATCCCAGTACCGCCCACCATATTTCACACCGCATCAGGCTGCAAAACCGATAGCTGCCGAATCATCGGTTGCTTCATCGTGAAATTCACAACAGCCGAATACTCGCGGCCGACCCAAGCGGAGCGCGCCCACACGACTTAAGGACAGCCATGACAGACGCGACGACGTTTCGCAGGATTTTCGGGTGGCTGATGGCCTTCGTCGGCGTGACATGGCTGTGGGTCGTGGCGCTTATTCTCGCCTGGCCTCCGGAACGTGGCACCACTTGGGATCCGGACTTTCGGCTGGTCGCCACATGTGCCGATCAGCAAGCGTGTAGCGTTCCGTTCGCCAAAATTGCCGAACTCCGCAAGGCCGGGGCATTTACTGCCCTTAAACCGCCCGAACCCGCCGGTGAAGTTGCCGAAGCCGATGCGTGGCTAAAATGGAAAACCAGCACCGACAAGGCTTGGACGTACGAGGCCACGCGTTCATCATGGCATTTCCAAACCACAGTGCGCTACCGGTTCGATGGCGAAACACCGGTTCTGGTCGAAGTACAGCGATTTGACGGCAATATCTTTTTCTACGGCATGGGGTTGGCCATGTTTTCACTGATTGGCTTGTTTCTTCGCGGGCTGCGCAAGCAATAAGCCAGACCGATCACAGCCAGCAGCACTTCGTTGCGCAAATTCGTATCGCACCATGAGCGGGAAAGACCCCATCACCATACTGATTGTCGATGACAATCAAATGACACGGACGTTGCTACGGACAATCATTCGTAGTGAAGAGCGGTATCTGTTAGTCGGTGAAGCCACCAACGGCGAGGACGCCGTCGAAATGGCATTGCGGATTAAACCCATGCTGATTTGTCTGGATCACATGATGCCAAAATTGAGTGGCATCGAAGTGCTGCAACAAATCCGCCCACAACTTCCGCACACCGCCATACTCATGGTGACCGGAAATACCGAACGCGACACCGTTCAGTCAGCGATTCAGTCCGGTGCAAACGGCTATATCGTGAAACCGTTTAATGCCGCGCGCGTGTTTGACGCAATGGAAAAAGCACTTGCTGCCGTGGATCCCGCTTCACAAAACACAAGCAATGCGCCCAGCGCACCCAGTGCACCCGATGCTGACGATTAACCATCAAATTAGCCATCGGATTAACCATTGTTGCGTCTTCAGTGCGCATTTTCAGCGCCTGAAAAGAGAAAACCCGGCTTGACCGGGTTTTCTCTTTGCGGACCACGCGAGTCCGTCACGTCAAATCAATCAGACGTGGTGTTCAGGCAGCCTTCTTGGCCTTGGGGGCAGCAAAAGCCTTGACGGTTGCGCTAGTCGCGGCAGCCACGTTGGCTTCAGCGATTTCAGCAACCTGCTTGGCAGCCTTGCTCATGCTGTCGTAGGACGAGTTGGCCGCAGCAAATGCAGACTTGACCGCGGCAACAGCCACATCAGAACCTGCCGGAGCCTTCTTGACGGCCGCTTCCAACGCGGTCGTCACGGTCTTCTTCGCTTCGACCAACTGCGCTTCAGCGATCTTGGCAACTTCGTCACGTGTTTGCGTGGCGATTTCAAAAACGCTACGCGAGTAAGCAACCGCCTTTTCAACTGCCGGCTGAGCCAGCGAACTCTGAAGTGCAACCAGATCCTTGACATCCTTGACAGCCATCAGCGCCTTGGTATTGGCAACGCCATCTTCCAGCGAAGCACGTGCAGTATTCAGATTCAGGGCAGCCAAACGCTCAACGCTAGCAAACGAGATCTTGGCAACAGTCAAAAGGCCTTCGATCGAAGCTTTGTTAGAAGCAGCAAAATTTGCAGGGGTGAATTCCATGATGTATCTCCAAATAAAAAGAAAGGTAAAAAGCAGGTCAATGCGGAATGAATCAATGTGCAACTTATTCATCTGCATGCCCCTTCCCAGTTGCCCGGATCGGACATGCTGCACTGCAACATGAGCAAATTATATAACTCCGTTTCGCGATGTCAACAAATTATTGTTGCATTGCACAAATACATTTATCCCGCTGCCCACACCACCTACCGAAAACCCATCAGCGCACTGCGTGTCGCAGGGCGCTCCAACTGATCCAGCCACCACTGCAATGCCTTGCCGTAAGCCGAGCGTGACGTTCTGCGCCAGGCGTAACTCGCGTGAATCTGTCGCTCGGAACGCTCAACACGCTTAGCCACCAGACGCCCCGTGTCAACATAGGGCTGCACCAGACATTCCGGCAAAAAGCCGACACCCAAACCCCGCAGTTGCGCATCGAGCTTTGTTCGCATACTCGGCACAGTAAATACGTCCTGCCCACCCAGCAAACCGAAGCTCAAACCGCCGCCACGCTGCACCGAATCTGCAACCGCAACTGCACGATAATTGCGAATAAGCGCATCACTCAAAGGTTCCGGCTGACTCGCCAAGGGGTGATGCGGTGCCAGCGCAAACAAAAACCGCTGAGTACCCAACGGTTTGACCTCCAGATCGGCCATGGTCGCCGCCTCAGCCACGACCCCCAACGCCAGATCAGCCTGACCGGAAGTTAGCGCCTCCACGGTACCCGAAAGGGTTTCGTCGCGCAGTCGCAACCGCGTGGGCGGCCTCGTCGCAAAAAATGCTTCACACAACTCCAGAACCGTCTGCGGACTAATGATGCTATCCACCGCAATGGTGAATTGCGTTTCCCACCCAGTGGCTACCCGACGCACACGATTGGCCACGGCATCAACATCGGCAAGCAACCGCGCACCCTCAGTCAATAACTCACGCCCCGCATCCGTCAGGCGCGCCTGCCGTGCGCTACGATCAAAAAGCAGCACATCCAGCGCATCTTCGATCTGCCGCACACGATAAGTCAGCGCGCTTGGCACCATGCCAAGGCTTCTGGCAGCCGCTGCGAAGCTCCCGCACTCCGCAATACGCTGCAACAAGGCCAGCGAATCGGGAGTCAACACGTCACGCGCAGAGATCACTTTTTTTCTCATAATCGCACATACCGTTCAATGATTTTGAATGATGCCATCAAATCAACCGAACCGTAGCACCAGTAACGCTCGCTAAAGTGCATCCATACCAACAAACACCAAATAGAGCGCAACAATGCTGACGATTCGCAAATCCGATGACCGCGGCCATGCCGATCATGGCTGGCTGAAAAGCCGGCACTCGTTTTCCTTCGCCGGTTACTACGATCCGGCACACATGGAATGGGGCAACCTGCGCGTCATCAATGAAGACTTCATTGCACCAGGAACCGGATTTGGAACACATGGTCATCGCGATATGGAAATCATCACCTATGTCATTTCTGGTGAGCTCACGCACAAAGACAGCCTGGGTAATGGTACGACCATCCCAGCGGGCGATGTTCAACGCATGAGCGCAGGAATCGGAGTCATGCACAGCGAATTCAATCATGCGCCCGACGACACAACGCATTTGCTACAAATATGGATTACCCCGCGCGAAAATGGGATTGCACCGGGGTATGAGCAAAAATCCTTTGCAACCACCGAAAAAAACGGGCGCTTGCGTCGGATTGCCTCGCCTGATGGTGCCGATGAATCAGTCAGCCTGCATGCCGACGCCACGCTCTATGCAGGATTGCTGAATGGCAGCGACAGCGTGACGTTGCCCCTCGATCCAGCGCGCAAAACCTATGTACACCTAGTGCGCGGCACGCTCGACATTAACGAACATCACTTACAAGCGGGCGACGCCGCACTACTGGCCGCAGAGAGCGTCTTGACGCTATCGCATGGGTGTGATGCCGAAGTCTTGGTATTTGATCTTGCTGCATAACGTTTCTGATCGTTTTACTCATTGAAGGAGATTCATGATGTCCACAATTGCCATCGTTTTTCATTCCGGCTACGGCCACACCCTGCGTATGGCGCAAGCGGTTGCCGAGGGAGCCAGTGGCGAGTTGCTTGCCATTGATGCCGAAGGCAATCTGCCCGACAGCGGATGGGCGACCCTGAATGCCGCCGATGCAATCATCATGGGCAGCCCTACCTATATGGGCACAGTCAGCTGGCAGTTCAAAAAATTCGCCGATGCCAGCAGCAAACCATGGTTCTCGCAAGCATGGAAAGACAAACTGTTCGCCGGCTTCACCAACAGTGCAACCATGAATGGGGACAAGCTTTCTACGCTACATTACTTATTTACGCTATCGATGCAACACAGCGGGATCTGGGTCGGAACTGGCATGATGCCGTCAAACGCAAAGGCCGCACAACGCAACGACATCAACTACGTCGGCTCATTCAGCGGTGCCATGGCGCAATCGCCTTCCGACAGCGGCCCGGATGAAATGCTGCCGGGCGATCTGGAGACAGCGCGACTTTTTGGCAAACGTGTGGCGAACATCGCGTCAAAAATCAAGGGCTAACGTTCCGTCAAACGACCAACACATGAATACACCCATCATACAAAACACCCGCTACTCAGCAACTGCCATTGCACTGCACTGGTTGATGGCGGCTGCATTCATCGGCCTGTTTGCTCTTGGCGTTTTCATGAGCGATATGCCCTTATCTCCACAGAAATTGAAGTTGTATTCCTGGCACAAATGGGCAGGCGTCACGCTATTTTCTCTTGCATGGATCAGGCTTTTCTGGCGCCTGACTCACCGCCCACCGGCGCTGCCAGAGACGATGTCGCGCAACCTCCGCCTGATAGCGCATATCGGGCACGGAATGCTCTATTTCCTGATGTTTGCAGTACCGCTGTCGGGCTGGCTGATGAGTTCGGCCAAGGGGTTCCCAACAGTTTTATTTGGCGTCCTGCCGATTCCAGATCTGCTGCAAAAAAACAAGGAACTCGGCGACATCTTACAAACCGTGCACGGGAGTTTGAACTTGCTTTTTGCCTTGATTGTTATTGGCCACATCGCCGCCGCATTGAAGCACCACTTCATCAATCATGATGACATCTTGATCCGCATATCGCCGCATCACAAAAAACCTGACCCACATTGAAAACGGAGCCCTGCCATGAAAAAACCCACTCGCCTCACCATTGTCGCTGCATTCATCGCCAGCCTGACTGGCACCGCTTTCGCGGCACCAGAAACTTTTATTATCGACGGCAATCACACCTACCCACGCTTCTCCTACAACCACTTTGGCTATTCGAAGCAACTAAGCCGATTCAACAAGACCACTGGCAAAGTGACGCTCGACAGACAAGAAAAAACTGGCGCGGTGGATATCACCATCGACATGAAATCGGTTGATACCGGTTCCAGCCTGTTCAATACCCACATTCAGAGCGAAGATTTTCTTGATACCACAAAGTATCCAACAGCGACATTCAAATCCACCAAGGTACGCTTCGACGGAGACAAGCCTGTTGCCATTGACGGCAACCTGACCATCAAGGGCATAACAAAGCCAGTCACCCTGACAATCGAATCATTTTTATTGATGCCCCACCCCATGGCGAAGAAGGACGCCATTGGCGCCAACGCAAGCACCCGGATCAAACGTACCGATTTCAACGCCGGAAAATACGCGCCCAACGTGGGAGATGAAGTCAGCATCGACATCGCACTGGAGGCCATCAAGGAATAAATATCGGACGGTTTCGGCTGGATTTTCGCCGAAACCGTCAACCGTCGTGACTCAGAAAGGTCAGCACGCCGTCAAAGATTGGATTGGTCCGCCCGACAGGACTCGAACCTGTTACCCCCGGCTTAGAAGGCCGGTGCTCTATCCAGATGAGCTACGGGCGGTGCCGGAATAAACGAAGGCCGGGGTGGAATTTATTGGTAGGGATCATTGGTCGGATAGCGTTATTCAAGCTATCTCCGTCATCCATTGCTAACACTGACAAAAACAATTTTAATCGAATTCCCTACCAATGGCGGTCGTTCAATTTACCGAACAGCAGTGAGTGCGTTGATTAACGGGGACTCCGCATCGCTTGCGCCAGTGCGGTCAAGGCATCGGCAATGCGGGATGCGGCTTCGGGGGGGGCAGCGCCACCTTCAAACTACGCACACCGCTGACCGGATCACGTTCTATCCATGGATGTGACGCCTCGGCATGGGTGAGCGCCGAAACCAGTTGGCTGCCAATATCGATCGCGCCGCCCATGGGTCACCAGCGGCGGGCACCGTCTCCTGAGCGTCGACTTTTTCATGTACCGGCAGATCGGGCGCAGGTGCTGCGGCAGCCACCACGTCGGGCGTTGTCGGCGTAGCGCTCGCCACCGCTTCCGCTGGCGTTATCGCTTCGCCCTCGCCCATGTTGCCGGTGACATTTTCCACATCCTTCATGAAACGATCTAACTCGTCAAAGCCTTCGGGGCGCAAAAGTTGTC